>JBGPWS010000235.1:0-7397 GCA_041492345.1 Pyrinomonadaceae bacterium
ATCATCCACATCGCTTCGACATAATCGCGCGCGTAACCCCAGTCGCGCCGCGCGTCGAGGTTGCCCATGTAAAGTTTGTCCTGCAATCCGAGCTTGATGCGGGTCGCGGCGCGCGTAATTTTGCGCGACACGAACGTTTCGCCGCGACGCTCTGACTCATGATTGAAAAGAATCCCATTGCAGGCGAACAGCCCATACGACTCGCGATAGTTGACCGTGATGTAATAGGCGTAGGCCTTGGCGCAGGCGTAAGGCGAGCGAGGATAAAAGGGCGTCGTTTCGGTCTGTGGCGTCTCGGCCACTTTCCCGTAGAGTTCCGAGGACGATGCCTGGTAAAACTTCGGCCTCATGCCTGTCTCGCGGATGGCTTCAAGCAAGCGAACGGTGCCGAGGCCGGTGACTTCGCCCGTGTACTCGGGAATGTCAAAGCTCACGCGCACGTGCGACTGTGCGCCGAGGTTGTAGATCTCGTCCGGCTGCACCTGGCGCAGAATCGTGTTGAGCGAACTGGAGTCGTTTAAGTCGCCGTAGAGCAAACGCAAGCGCGTCCCCTTCTCATGTGGATCCTGATAGAGATGGTCTATCCGATCCGTGTTGAAGGAAGACGAGCGACGAATAATTCCGTACACGTCGTAGCCTTTTTCGAGCAGCACCTCGGCCAAAAAAGAGCCGTCCTGCCCGGTAATACCTGATATCAAAGCGGTCTTAGCCATTATGAGTCCCTGATCGGTCGATTGTCGGTAATGCCGAGAAGCGTCTGTTGACTCAAAGAAGACAGTCGAGCGCGAGAGCATTTCAGCGGCGCCAAAGTTTTTGATAACATAGCCAACCTGAGGCATTTGGGCAAGCTGCCAGCCGAGGAACGGCTTTGGTTTGGATAACGGGTGTTCAGAGTACCGACTTCAGTCGGGCTTTGCTCGGTTAAGAAAGAACCCAACTGAAGTTGGTACTCTAAACACCGGCCCATCTTTCAATATTGAGCGACACATTCCCTTACAAGCGAGTAACAGTAACCGGCGGCGCAGGCTTTCTCGGGCGTTTTGTGACTGAGAAGCTGAAGGCCTACGAGGTTGAGATCTTCGTGCCGCGCAGCCACGAATACAACCTGATCGAAAAGAGCGACATCATCCGGATGTTGGATGACTCGCAGCCCGATCTGGTGATTCATCTGGCAGCAGTTGTCGGTGGCATTGGCCACAACCAGAAAAACCCGGGAAAGTTTTTTTACGATAACTTAATGATGGGGGTGCAGCTCATCGAACAGTCGCGGCTGCACGGGGTGAAAAAATTCGTGGCCACCGGCACGGTTTGCGCGTACCCAAAATTCACGCCCGTCCCTTTCAAAGAAGACGACCTTTGGAACGGGTATCCTGAAGAGACGAACGCGCCCTACGGATTGGCGAAGAAGATGATGCTGGTGCAGTCTCAGGCGTACCGCGATCAGTATGGATTCAACTCGATCTTCATTCTGCCGGCGAACCTCTACGGCCCCGGCGACAACTTCGATCTGGAAACGTCGCACGTGATTCCTGCGTTGATTCGAAAATGCGTCGAGGCTCGTCGCAGTGGCGCAGGCTTTATAGAAGTGTGGGGCTCAGGGAGCGTCTCGCGCGAGTTTCTTTACGGTGAAGATTGCGCGGAAGGAATTGTTAAAGCGGCGGCCATGTATAACGAGCGCGATCCAGTCAATCTCGGTAACGGCCGGGAAGTAGTGATCAAAGATCTGGTCGGGATGATCGCGCGCCTGACGGGATTTGAGGGCGAAATCAGATGGCAATTAGACAAGCCGGACGGTCAGCCGCGACGTCAGCTCGACACGCGGCGCGCGTTCGAAAGGTTTGGCTTTCAGGCGCAGACGTCGCTTGAGCAGGGATTGCGTCAGACGATCGACTGGTACGAAACGACTAATATGGCGCGAGGCGCCTAGCTTTATTTCTATGCCGCCAAAGATCAGCATTGTCACGCCATCGTTCAATCAGGGCCGCTTCCTGGAAGAGACGATCCTGTCGGTGCTCAATCAAAAGTATCCCAATCTCGAATATATCGTGATCGATGGCGGGAGCACCGACGAAACTGTCGACATCATTCGCCGCTATGAGAACAGATTGGCGTATTGGATCAGCGAGCAGGACCGCGGGCAGGTCCACGCGATTAACAAAGGACTGGAGCAGGCGACCGGCGACATTTTCGCGTTCATCAACAGTGACGATGTCTATTTGCCGGGGACATTCGCCGCCGTGGCGGAATATTTTGAGGAGTATCCCGAAAGTGAATGGGTTTGCGGCGATACGATAATGTTCGGCGAGGGGCACCCTACCGAACTGATGCAAACAGTGGTGCCAAGATCGGCCGCCCATTGTTTGTCGTGGGCCTACAACGCGGCCCAGCCGGGGCATTTCTGGCGACGGGAACTGGTCGAGGGCGGTTTTGACGAGAGCTGGCCCTACGATTTCGATCACGATTTATACGTGCGGCTGTTGTTGACCGGTCACAGATGTGAACACATCCCGCTGCCGTTTGCCGCTTATCGTCTGCATGCGGTCAGCAAGACCGTGGCTGAAGGTCGGCATCAGATCGAAGAGTTCGAACGCAGTGCTGAAGTATACGAAGAGAGTCTTAGCGGCGCTGACAGGCGTTGGTGCCGGTCGACGAGATTCCTGCGCCGTTCGTATGCGGCGAGTGAAGCCGGCGACAAAAAAGAAGGTGCGCGTTGGTTGATGCGCGCGCTGGCGACGTATCCCGAGGGTCTGGCGCAGAGATCGTTCTGGGGCTGTCTGCGCAAGCTTACGACTAACGGCTTCGTACCCGACGGTGGTTGAGAGTAAATGACCGAACCGATCATAAGGAAACGATCTTTGCGAGCAGAGCGAGAGTTCGGCCTGATCGTTGGCGGAGTGCTGTTGCTGCTCAGCTCGTGGTGGCTGTACCGCGGAAAGTTTTCCAACGTTTCGCACGTGACCATGCCCGTGGGAGCGGCGCTCGTCCTGCTCGGTCTCGTGCTCCCGCAGGCGCTGGTGCTGCCAAACAAAGCTTGGATGGCTTTTGCTGAAGCGTTGTCGTTTGTGACGACGCGAATCATTCTGGCCTTCGTCTTTTTTGGGATCGTCACGCCGATAGGCGTAGTCAAACGCTGGTTTGGTTGGGACCCGCTGCACCGGCGCGCGGCCCCTGGTGATTCTTACTGGAAACCCTATGCAGAGCGACAGAGAGATCCGCGCCACTACGAAAAAATGTTCTGAGGAGACGAGATGTCAAAGGTACAAGTAATCAGCGAACTCTGGGAGTTCATGAAGCAGAACAAGAAATATTGGCTGGCGCCAATCGTGATTACTCTGGTCGTGTTTGGTGCGTTGCTGGTGCTGGCAAAAGGCTCGGCGATCGCGCCTTTTATCTACACACTCTTCTAGCAGGTTGCTGGAAAAGGCGAAATCGGCCACAGAGTCACAGAGTCACAGAGAAAAAGGCAGATCAGAAATGCCAATAGACTTGACCTCTCTTTGATTTCATCTTTCTCTGTGTCTCCGTGTCTCTGTGGCTAACCAGTTTTTCAGCAGCCTTCTAGCAATCGCCTCCTGCAGCGATATCACAAAGTGGCAAACATTCTTGGCATCTCTGCCTTCTATCATGACTCTGCTGCCTGTCTGGTCAGAGACGGCGAGATAATCGCTGCCGCCCAGGAAGAGCGTTTCACCCGCATCAAGCACGATCATAATTTTCCAGTGCACGCGGCTCGCTATTGTCTCAAGGAAGCAGGGATCACCGCCGGGCAGCTCGACTATGTCGGCTTCTATGACAAGCCGCTGCTGAAATTCGATCGCCTGCTTGAAACTTATCTGGATTACGCGCCGGCCGGATTTCGATCTTTTCTGAAGTCGATGCCGCTGTGGATGAAAGAGAAGTTATGGATGCCGGATCTGATTCGCACTGAGATGGCCAAAGCCAATGGCATCGAGGACGAGAGAGCGGCGAAGAAGGCCGGGAAAAAGTTTGAGTGGAAACTTCTGTTCGGAGATCACCACGAAAGCCATGCGGCCAGCGCTTTCTATCCATCGCCTTTCGAGGAAGCTGCCATTCTCACGATTGATGGCGTTGGTGAGTGGGCTACCAGTTCGATCGGTGTAGGCAAAGGAAACGAGATCACGCTGCTGAAAGAATTGCGCTTTCCCGATAGTCTGGGGTTGCTCTACAGCGCGTTTACCTATTACACCGGATTCAAAGTCAACAGCGGCGAGTACAAAGTCATGGGCCTGGCGCCGTACGGCGAACCAAAATACGCCGCGCTGATCAAAGACAAACTCGCAGAGGTCCGTGATGACGGCAGCCTCCGCATGAACCACGAGTATTTCAGTTACTCGCAGGGTCTGCGGATGACCAATCGCGCGTTCGATAAGATCTTCGATGGCCCCCCGCGCCGGCCTGAGTCGAAAATCACCCAGCGCGAGATGGACCTGGCCCGCAGCATTCAGGTCATCACCGAAGAAGCAATGCTCAAGATGGCGGGGCATGTTCACAGAGAAACCGGCATGAAACGGCTTTGCATGGCCGGCGGTGTGGCGTTGAACTGCGTAGCCAATGGCCGCGTGCTGCGCGAGAGTCCTTTTGAGGACATCTGGATTCAGCCCGCGGCCGGCGACGCGGGCGGAGCACTCGGGATCGCTCTGGCGATCTGGCATCGGTATTTAGGAAAGCCGCGAGAGAGTGCAGAGCAAGCGGGAACATGGAAGAGTGGAATGAAGAGTGGCACGGGCGTCCCGCCCGTGAATCACGCGCAGGATGCGCGTGCCACCAGTTTGCCGCCTTACAGCGATGGAATGAAGGGCTCGTACCTGGGACCACAGAACTCGGTCGCAGAGATCGAAGAATTTCTTCAGTCCCAGAATCTGCCTTACCAGAAATACACCCGCGAGCAACTACCGGAGATCGTGGCTCAACTTTTGGCCGACGGAGAGATTGTCGGTCTGCATCAGGGCCGAATGGAATTTGGTCCCCGGGCCCTGGGCGCTCGGAGCATCATCGGGGACGCTCGCTCGGCTGAGATGCAGTCGGTCATGAACTTGAAGATCAAGTATCGCGAAAGCTTCCGCCCGTTTGCTCCCAGCGTGCTGCGCGAGCACGTGGCCGAATGGTTCGAGCTGGACTATGACAGCCCCTACATGATGCTGGTTGCTGATGTGGTTCAGCGACGTCGTCGCGAAATGAACGATGAAGAAAAAGGACTTTTCGGAATCAGCAAACTAAATATCAAGAGGTCCGAGATTCCGGCGGTGACCCACGTGGATTACTCGGCGCGCATTCAAACGGTCAGACGCGAAACGAATCCGCTCTACTGGCAGATCATCGAAGCCTTTCGCCAAAAGACGGGATGTCCGTTGATCGTCAACACCAGTTTCAACGTGCGGGGCGAGCCGATCGTCTGCACGCCGGAAGACAGCTATCGTTGCTTCATGCGTACAGAGATGGATTACCTGGTGCTTGAAACCTGCGTGCTGGACAAGAAAGACCAACCGGAGTTTGAAGAGAAAACGGATTGGAAGAGTGAGTTCAAGCTTGATTGAGCGAGCGACCTGATGTGATAGAATTTAAGCCAAAGGTGATTCATGAATCTCGCTGACCGAATAACGATTGACCCTGAGATTTGCCACGGCAAGCCAACCATTCGCGGGCTGCGATATCCAGTCGAGACGATCCTGGAATTGCTCAGTTCGGGAATGACGAGCGACGAGATACTCGCCGACTATGAAGATTTGGAGCGAGAAGACATTCTTGCCGCGCTGGATTTCGCCTCCCTCAAGGGCTAAGCCCTTCCGCACATCAGGCGCCGAAGCCGCTCTCTCCCGGTTTGATTTTTCTGTTGTCCTCAAGCTTAAATGTAGCAGTCACTCATAGTCTTTTTAAGAGAAAGAGCCCTGAAGAATGTCTGATCAAGTAAAGGCCCTGGTTACCGGCGCCGGTGGATTCATCGGCCATCATCTAACAAAGTATCTGATCAATCGCGGCTATTGGGTGCGCGGCGTGGACATCAAAGAGCCGGAATACGAGCCGACGTGCGCGCACGAATTTGAATTGCTCGATTTGACGAAGTGGGAAAACTGCCTCGCGGCGACGCGCGGCGTCGATCAGGTCTATGGTTTGGCGGCGAACATGGGTGGAATCGGGTTTATCGAAAGTCATAAAGCCGAGATCGTTCGGGACAGCTCGCTCATGAATCTGCACTCGATAGAAGCCGCCCGGCAGAACGGGATCAAGCGCTACTTTTACACTTCGAGCGCCTGCATCTATCCCGGTTTCAAACAGAACGAGACCGACGTTACTCCTTTGAAAGAAGAGGACGCTTATCCGGCCGATGCGGAAGACGGTTATGGTTGGGAGAAGCTTTACATGGAACGCGTCTGCCGGCACTACACCGAAGACTTTGGATTGGACACGCGGGTGGTGCGTTTCCATAACATCTTTGGTCCGCTGGGAACTTACGATGGTGGCCGTGAGAAATCGCCGGCGGCGATTTGTCGCAAGATTGCTTTGGCGAATGACGGTGACGACATCGAAGTTTGGGGAGACGGCGAACAGACGCGATCGTATTGCTACATCGACGACTGTGTCGAAGGTATTTACCGGCTGATGCAGAGCGATCATCGCGAGCCGATCAATCTGGGGCAGGACCGGATGATCTCGATCAATGAATTGGTGGACATCATCGCGAAGATCGCCGGCAAGCGCATTGGCAAACGTTATGACGTAACCAAGCCCCAGGGTGTCCGCGGCCGCAATAGCGACAATTCACGTTTGCGCGAAGTTCTGAAATGGGAACCGCAAATCTCTCTCGAAGACGGCCTGGCCAAGACCTATCGCTGGATTGAAGGAGAGCTGAAAAAGAGTTCAATTCCCGCCACTGCGACTGTATGAGTGTGGCACGGGCGTCCCGCCCGTGAATCACGCGCAAGATGCGCGTGCCACAGGCACTCTGAACGCGGAGCTAGACTCCTTAGTCGCTCTGCGTTCTTTGTATTTATTAACTCTAACTTCTGTTAGCATCTCGACCCGTGGAGCACTCTGTTAAGCCCTCAAACTCAAACGCGATTGAGATCAGCGTCGTGGTTCCGGTGCGCGACGAGGAAGAGTCCATCCGCATTTTGCTGGATGGGCTGTTGAGTCAGACCTTGCCGCCAAACGAAATTGTGATTACCGACGGCGGATCGATTGACGCCACCACAGAGATAATCGAAGAGTTCATCCGCAGCGGTGCGCCCGTGAAACTGGTTCGTGAGAAAGCCGGACTGCCCGGATTTGGCCGGAATTCGGCTGTGGCCCATTCGCGGTGTGACTGGATTGCTTTTACCGATGCGGGCAACCGGCCGGGGCCCGATTGGCTGGCGGATCTGGCAGAGAGAATTGGCGAC
>JBGPWS010000240.1:0-7276 GCA_041492345.1 Pyrinomonadaceae bacterium
ACCAGTTTCTCAATCGGCGTCGCCTTTACTTCGAAATGGTTTCGCGCGGAGCAACAGGGCACGGCCCTGGGGATCTACGGCATGGGCAATATCGGTCAGTCGATGGCCGTCTTCGGCGCGCCCGCATTGGTTGCGTTCACTGGAGATTGGCGTATTCCTTTCTGGGTGTTCGGCACGTTGTCTGCGGTCTTCGGAATTTTGTTTCTGCTGCTCGCTCGCAACGCGCCAGTCAAGACTGAGCCGAAGAAGTTTCACGAGTATTTCGGCATCTTCAAACGCGAGCCGCTGGCGTGGGTTTTGTCACTCTTCTACTTCCTGACTTTTGGTGGTTTCGTGGCGCTGGGCATCTATCTGCCGACGCTGTTGAAGGACATCTTTGGTTTGACGCCGACGGATGCAGGCGCGCGCGTTGCGGGGTTTGTCATCTTCGCAACTCTGATGAGACCGGTCGGCGGCTGGCTTGCGGATCGCTATGGCGGAGCTTTAGTGCTGATGCTTGTGTTCGCGATGATCTCGGTTCTCTCATTGGGTCTGACTTCAACTGGAATATTCCTCTTCACACTTGGCGCGCTCGGTACGGCTTCAGCGCTGGGACTTGGCAATGGCGCTGTCTTCAAGCTCGTGCCGCAGTACTTCCCGAAAGAGACCGGAACCGTCACAGGGTTGGTGGGTGCATTCGGCGGGCTCGGCGGCTTCTTTCCGCCGCTGGTCGTCGGCATCATTCGCAGCCAGACAGGCTCGTATGGCCTCGGCTTCGTCTTTCTCTCAGGTTTTGCCTTGATGTGTCTCGTGGTCAACTATTTGGTTTTCTTGCGGCAGCGAACTGGCGACCGCGAAGCACTAATCGCTGAATAGAACCCAGGCGGAGGAAAACGTCTGCGCGTCTGCCAGAAAGAATGCGAGTACTATTCACAGACTATCCGGCAGGCAGCCCGGTGTTAAGCGGAGACTTTGCCATGAACAGGGGCATGAACCCTGGTGACTCCAAAGCGCGATCGAAGAACTCCTTTTCGAGTGCTTTGAAACACGAAGTTAGGGACTTGTCACCCGCCTATTTTGCAATGGTCATGGCCACTGGAATTGTTTCCATCGCTGGCCACCTGCTAGGAATGAGGCTCGTTGCGATTCCTCTCTTTTGGCTCAACATTGCCACCTACGTGGTTTTGTGGGTGCTAAGTGTGCTGCGCCTGATTTTGTACCCGCATCAGTTCCTTGGCGATCTGATCGATCATCAGCGTGGTCCGGGCTTTTTCACGGTTGCAAGTTCACATTATTCACTAGATTGAAGGGCGAAGAAGATAGATAGAAATGTTTGCGAGCCAGTGCCAACTTGTTGGGATTCGTCGGATCGGGCGCTAATTGAATTACACCGGGGAAAACACCATCCTTGCAAAGCGGTGGTGGTGGCGTCGCTGGCGCTGAGGTCGGCGCTTGCGCCAACACCGGATGGTAGAAAATGACCAGCAGGCACAACACTGATGTTGCCATTAAGATCGCGCTGCATTTTCGGTGGGTCATCTTATCATCGTATGGTCTATCAAAAGGTTTCACTGCGGCTTAGCACGCAGTCATGACTGGACCAAATTGCAGCAACCTTACCAATCTCAGATAGGTCTTTCAAGCTTCTCTCTGAAAACGACAACACCGACCATTGGAACTGTAGGCCCACGTTCTTGTGAAGCGCGTCGATCGTTTCAGTTAAAGAGAGCAATCGTAAATCCATCCAACACTTGCTAACTATCAAAAGGTGAAATCTCGAGTAAGTTTGATCTGAAGACTATATGACCGCCGTTCAAGTCCTGCTCCTGTGCTCTGATTGTAAATGATGAAGAAATCGCTGTTGGGCCGATATATGTAACGCAGTCGCACGTTGATCGCCGATAGACGGGCCGCCGAGTTCAATTGGACCAGCGCGGACGTGAGCAGCTTGCGCGAGAAATTGTAGTCCAATCTCCCTGAGAACAGACTAGTGGTAAAGTTTCCTTCGAGTAAGCGCACTTTGTTGTAGCTCTCTAATAGATCGACAAGCACGTGAGGGTTTGGCCTCCACGTTATTCCTCCTGAAGTCTCGTATCTTTTGCCCGAGTAGAAATCTCCCCACTTCTCCCGTGCGGTGAGAATGATGCGCTTGCTTTGGTCACTCGTAAACGATACCTGTGGGCGGTTGAAGTGATAAGTGCCCGGCGGGATTACAATGCCCGGCCTGATCTCAAAAGGCTGCGGCAGCACGTCCGTTACGTCTTCGATCGGACGGAAGAAAAAGTCAGCCGAGTTCTTGAATTGAGTGTCCCAGGAAAGCTCTATTTGCTTTGTTGACAGTTTGCCCCTTCTGTCAGTGTAGTATTCAATCTGCGTCTCAAACTCCATTTGCTGCACGTGCGGAATAAACTTTGGTCGCGGTTTGTAAGCTACCTGGCCAAAGTATTGATGAATAGCGTTGCGTTCGATGAATCCGACTTCAGGATTGAAATTTGCGCCGACGTCTTCATAAACAGTGATGAAGCGGTAAAGATCGTTCTCAAAGATCGATTCAAGACGCGAAGAGCCCGCGCCTGAATGAACGCCCGGCGTTGCCGAGCCCATCCAGAAGGCCTTCACCTTGTAATGGTCGGTGAGATTGAACTCCGCATCGGCGCCCCCGACGCGATTGTAGCTATCGCCGCCGACGGTGGTAGCTCCTTGTCGGTTGACGAGGATCGCGCCGACATAGGAGCGCTTGAGGATGTCGCGCTTGACGCGTAAGACAGTGAACTGTTGGCGCGGAATGCCCAGACCGGTCGTTGCGTCGCCCAGCTTGCGCGTCTGCACCTGAAGGAATCCGATGTTGTACGGGCCGATCTTGCCGGTAACCTTCGCGCCGTAGTCGATCGGCACCGGCGCCCCATCGTCAGTCAGACCGATTCGCCTGGTGAAGAAAGCCTGATTCTCTCCCTCTCTGCCAAAGAGAAAAATGCCCGAATTCTCAAGAAAGAAATCTCGTTTTTCGGGAAAGAACACAGAGAAGCGGCTGAGGTTGACGATCTGATCGTCTACTTCGGCCTGGCCAAAGTCGGGATTGACTGTGAACTCGGCGGTCAGCGATGGAGTGATGCCGATTTTTGCGACTTCTATTCCCACATTCGCACGGACGCCGGCATCTAATCCGTTCTTTCCGATTAGCGGCACCCCCTCGCGCCACTCACCGGATGCGTACGGCTTGATCTCGCGCAGGCGACGCCGGCGAATCTCTTCCACTCCCCGAAGCTCGCCTGCTTGAGACACGCGCTCAAGTCCGAACGACCGCTGCCAACTAGTCCAAAGGTTCTCTTCGTTCTTGCGGCGGATTACGCGCGAAACGTTGAATCCCCAGGCATCGATCCCTTCAGTGAACCGGAGCGTGGTCAACGGTATGGCGATCTCAACAATGTACCCTTTCGCATCGATACGCCCCGCAGATATCCACGACCCGTCCCATGAAAGGTTTACGTCGCGGCCTTCGTCGGTAATCAGCGCGTCCTGCTGAGTGCCTAGCGGGTTGACCGAAAAGCGAAAGGCATTGCGCCGGTCGTGATAGGTATCCAGGATAATCTCGATCCTGTCGTCGGTGGCGAAAAGCGAGTCGCGAACCAGATCGCGCGCGTTGAGATGCGCCGCGTCGGAGTCGAAAGCACGGATGCCAAGGTAGAGGTTCTTGTCATCATAAAGCACACGCACTTCTGTTTTCTCGGAGGCAGGTGCGCCTTCGGTTGGCGTTTCCTGACGGAAATCGGTTGCGGGCTCGGCCGTTGACCAGACAGGTTCATCGAGAAGACCATCAATCTTGATCGCTTCAGTGACAAGCAAGGCCTGAATTCGTCGTGGGCCGGTGCTGTCCTGCGGTAGCTGGGCGGGCGTCGCTGTCGTAGGTTGCTGGTTATTAACTTTGGTTGAGGCCTGCTGTGCCTGAGTGACGCTGGCGAACAGGATCACGTTGAGCGCAACCACCAGCGCCCGGAAGCGTTTCAATCTATTGTCGAAACGCCTCGATGATCTTGTCATAGCTGCTTATCAGAAGGCAGAGCGATTCTCAGAACGGGCTTCCCGCCAACGTTCTGTAACGGGAAATACACGCGATGCGTACGACTGTCAACAGCGACGCTGTGTGCGTTCGGAGCGAAGAATCCTTCAGCAACCTTCTCCAAGTTGCGGCCGCGCTCATCGAAGATAGAGATGATGCCGCTCTCGGCGGAAACATAAAGACGCCCCAGACCCTTATCAAGGGCAAGTACGTCCGGATCAGCGCCAACAGAGTGAATGGCCGTTATTTTCTTCGCGTCAAAATCAAAGACCGCCAGCTTCGCATTCTCTTCGCAGGCGATGAATGCCAACCGGTGTTCACTGTCGATGAGGAGGCCGTGGCTTCCGCTGCAACCTGGCAGTGGATAGTGTCCGATGACTTGATCCTTGTTCGGATCGATCTCGGCCAGCTCATTCTGGCCATGCACCGTGACAAAGATATGTTCCGAGACTGAATCATATTGGGTGTTTCCCGCACCTCCGCCCAGAGCAATCGTCGTTACGCGCAGATTGGTTTTAGCGTCGATAACAGTGTCTGTCTTACCATGAAGATCTGAGACATAGATCTTATTTGCCTTACTCGCATAGGCAACTCCGTCCGGATAATCGCCGGCAGGCACTCGCGCCACGATCTGCATCGTCTGGTCATCAATTACTGCCAGTTCATTGGTACTCGTCGCAGAGGCATACACACGATGAAGCTCTGGAACGGCCAGCACTCCATGCACTCGCTTAAGATCCTTAACGTCGCCCACGATTGTCTGCTTGTTCGCGTCGAAGACGGTCATTAGATCAGATCCCAAGTGGGCGATGTAAAGCCTGCCGCTCTCGCTATCAAGACTCTGGTAATCAAGGCGCGTCGCGCCACCGGTAAGCGGCACATCACTCAGAGTGCGCAAGGGAAGGTTCGCCGCGAGCGCGGACGTCTTGTCCGCAGCGGTCCTTGCCTCCGAGGAGGGTGGCGATGCTACGTTGCCGTCCGATTGCCTTTGTCCTTGCTGTGCTGAACAAGCGAGAAGGAGTAATGCCCCGGCTACAAACGCTACAAGACCTCTTGACAGCCATCGGGCCGATGATTCGCCGTTTAGATCCTGCCTAGTTTGTGTTGACTCATTCATAATCGTCGTCCCTTTACTTGATGAACACAATAACAGTCGTTACAATCTAGTTTCCTGTTACTTCTAAGTCAATGGCCAAGAACCCGGTAAAGAAGCCTGAGTGGATTCTACTGATCCATCAGTTGCCGCCCAAGCCCACGAATCTGCGCGTGCGCATCTGGCGCAAGTTACAGAAGCTTGGAGCAGTGGCGATTAAGAATTCCGTTTACGTGCTGCCGGCAAACGAGAAGACGCATGAAGATTTTCAGTGGTTGAAGCAAGAGATCGAATCGTCCGGCGGCGAAGCAACCGTGTTCCAAGCCGCCTCGGTCGAAGGAGCGACTGACGAAGAAATCATAGCGGCTTTTCGCAGAGTGCGCGATGAAGAATTTGCAGCCGTCGCGGCAGAACTCGACGGACTGGCTGGGGCGGTTAGTCAACAGACTCGTGGCAAACATCTCTCCATCGGACGACTGGCTACTCACGAATCGGAGTTGGATAAGCTGCACTCGCAACTGGAGAGTATCATCGCCAACGATTTCTTCAACGCCCATGGGCGCGCCCTCGCGCTTGCGGCGTACGAACGTTGTCAAAAGGCGATTCGTGCTTCGCACGGTCCAGTCTCGAAGGCAACTCGCTCGACCATCAAATCCGGAACTCTCGATTTGGCGAAGTACCAAGGTCGCCGCTGGATGACCCGACGCAACCTGCATATCGACCGGCTGGCTTCCGCTTGGTTGATCAAGCAGTTCATCGACAAACGTCCGCGCTTTTACTTTGTCGCGGAGGGCGAGACAGTAGCGGGCGCGATTCCCTTCGACATGTTCGGCGCTGAGTTCACGCACCATGGTGAAGATTGCACGTTCGAGACGATGCTCAAACGTTTCGGCTTGAGCGATAGCAAAGGTCTGCGTGAGATGGCCGAGGTAGTTCACGATATAGATCTAAAAGATGACAAGTTTCACCGGCTGGAGGCCGCGGGTCTCAATGCAGTCGTCAATGGCTTGAGCGAGGCGTTTCGTGATGATCGCAAACTGGTCCGGCAATGCAGCGCCATGTTTGATGGGCTGTATTCACTACTTGGCAAGATATCCACAGATAAGCGCGAAACAAAGGTGCCTCGGCGCAAGCGTTCCAAACGAAAGTGAATTAGAGGACGCGGTCGAATTTGGAAGGCGATCAGGTGAATACAGGACGGAGCAAACAGGTAGTAACAGAAGATGGTCATCATATGCCGTCGTGGCGTGAGGTGTTTCTGTACTTTCTCTTTCTTGGCTTTGTAAACGTCGGTGGGCCAGTCGCTCAGATCACGATGATGTATAACCACATGGTCGAGCGAAGGAAATGGCTCTCTGAAGATCGATTCGTAAAGATCATGGCTTTTTGCCATATGTTGCCTGGTCCCGAAGCACTCCAGTTGGCGATCTATGTCGGCTATCTTAAACGTAGGCTCTTCGGCGGAATCCTCGCAGGTCTAACGTTCATCATTCCCGGCGCTGTGGTAATGATCATTTTGAGTTGGCTTTACGTTACTTATGGCAGCCTGCCACAGGTTAATAATTTCCTCTATGTGCTAAAGCCAGCCGTGCTCGGCATCATCGCTGCGGGGATCATCAAACTTGGCCGCGCATCAATCCGCAACTGGTTGCTGGCCGTGCTGCTTGTCGGGGCATTCGTGGGAATGCGCTTCGCGGGAATCAACTTCCTGCTGATCTTGCTGCTTGCGGGTTTGTTGAATCTGTTGATCGTCGAGGGTTGGCCGCGCTTGCGACGCACACCCGCGATACTTCCAGTGACCATCGCTGGCTTGGGCTCTCTTATCTCTTTTCCCGGTACGCGCTGGTTTCAGATGGCATGGCTCTTTCTCGAGACGGGACTGTTTAGCTTTGGCGGCGCGTACGCTTCATTGGCCTTTGTGCAGCGAGGTGCAGTGGCTCAGTACCACTGGCTCTCGAACGGCCAACTCTTGGATGGCGTAGCGTTGAGCGTGGCGACGCCGGGACCATTCATGCTGTTTGCTACCTTCGCTGGCTTTCTCGCCGGCGGCGTGCGCGGGGCCGCAATCGCCACGTTGTTTGTGTTCTTGCCTTCATTCGTTTTTGTGCTCGGCGGCGCGCGATATGTTGAATTGGTTCGTGACAACC
>JBGPWS010000371.1:0-3957 GCA_041492345.1 Pyrinomonadaceae bacterium
TCCTCGGCGGCGATCTCGGCGAGTTCGCGGCCCAGCAGGTGAAGAAATTCGCGCGTCGAGTAAGGACGCGACTGATCCAACTGGCTGGCAAAACCGCCGACCCATTCTTCGGCTTCGTGATATTCCTCTTCACTCGACAGCAGGTCCCACATGCGATTGATCTTCGCCGACTCAAGCTCGGCGTCAGTCATGTTGGGATGCGCCTGAAAGTGATGACGCCCGAGCGTCTCGTGCAGATCGTGAAAGATCAGAGAGCCGGACAAAACCAGCACGTCAACAAAACGGTTCTTGATCACGTAAGCCAGCAGCCGTCGCATCCCCGCGGGGATCAGCGCGCCGGACGCCGCCACCGTAATCGTGGTGTTGTCGCCCAGCATGTCCAGCCAGATGCGATGCGCTTCGGCCAGTTGGCGGCCGCCAAAGCCCGTGCCTTCCATTTTTTCCAGCAGCCCAGCCACCGAACGATCGCGATCGACTTGCACCGGCCGCGTAGGAATCGTCAAGTACTTGCTGGGTTTTGGTTTTCGCTGTGTCACCATAAGCTCGTTCTAACCTCTTTTCGAAGTGTCCGCCGAAGTAGCATAGACTTTAGTCTGTGTGTTTTGGTCAAGTAGGGACCTAAGTCTCAATCACAGACTGAAGTCTATGCTACTAATAATCATGACGACGCCGACCCTGCGTGCGGTTACCATTAACTGCCACGTAGGTGTAGGCATCAAAGCGCGACTCGTAAAAGTTAACCAGCTCCGCGCCGGCGGTTTCGGTCAACTCGCCGTCCTTGATTCGCTGCGTCACCTGACGGCGAAATCCTTCGTGCAGGAACCCGCGCTCGTAGCGGGCGCGCGCGGCGGCTTCGCCAACGGTTGTGCCGTGAATTACCTTCTTGATGAGATAGCCTTCCTCGTCGATGTGAATCTGCGCTTCGTGCGGCGCCCCGAACAGGTTGTGATTGTTGCCCATCACCTCCTGATACGCGCCGACCAGCATGAACGCGAGATAGTAGGGCTCATCCGCATCCAGCTTGTGCAACTCCAGCACCTGCTTTACATCGTGCAGATCAACGAACTTGTCGACGACACCGTCCGAGTCACAAGTGATATCGCAAAGCGTGGCGTACTCGGTCGGCGGTTTGTTCAATGACTGAATCGGCACGATAGGAAACAACTGATCGAGCGCCCAGTGATCAGGGACGGAACGAAACACGGAAAAGTTGGCCAGATACTTCACGCACATCAGTTTGCGCAGGTCGCCAAATTCTTCGGGCACGTACTTTGACTGTTGCGCGAAACGATCGGCGCGCTCGCACACGTCCCAGAAAAGCACTTCGCCCTTGGCGCGATCTTCCAGCGAGATCAGACCGAGACTAAAGAGCGTGAACAACTCTTCGCGATGTTCGAGGGCATCGTGATAGTACTCGCGATAATTCTTGATGGAGATCGTCTCACGCAGATCGCCAAGTTCGATCACCACCTGCGGATCGTCCTCCTCGATTTCGAGCGGCGTGATGGGTTCGACGACGGTTTCGATTTCTTCCAGCACGTTGGTGACCAGAATCGCGTGATAGGCGGACAGGAAGCGACCCGATTCCTGGATGATCGTCGGATGCGGCACGTTTTCGTCGTCGCACACCTGCTTGATGGTGTAGATGACGTCGTTGGCGAACTCCCGCGCGTTATAGTTTGCCGAAGAATCAAAGGCCGTTTTCGAGCCATCGTAATCGACGGCCATCCCGCCACCGACGTCCAGCAGGTCGATGGGCACTTTCATTTGATAAATCTTGGCATAGACCCGCGCGGCCTCTTTCATCGCGTTCTTGATGCGCTTGATGTCCGTCAACTGCGACCCGATATGAAAGTGCAGCAGTCGCAGCATGTCGATGCGGCCCGCTTCCTTCAGACGATTGATCACTTCGAGCAACTCGGTCGTCGTCAATCCAAACTTCGCCGCCTCGCCGCCGGACTTTTCCCAGCGACCCGAACCCTTCGAATAAAGCTTGACGCGGATGCCGATCAGGGGCACGTTGCCTTCCGAGGCGTCGGCGATGCGCAGCACGTGACCGAGTTCGCTGAGCTTCTCGACGACGATGACCACGCGTTTGCCTGACTTAGCGCCGGCAAAAGCCATTTCAATAAACTCTTCGTCCTTGAAACCGTTTAGCACCAAAAGGCTGTCGGGCGATTGCTCAAGCGCCAGCGCAGCGTACAGCTCCGCTTTTGATCCTGCTTCCAGGCCAAAGTCGTATCGCGATCCTTCGCGCAGGTATTCTTCCACGACCGAGCGCTGCTGATTGACTTTCATCGGATAGACGCACATGTGTGCGCCCTGATAGTCGAATTCGCGGATCGCCTTGCTGAAAGCGCGTTGCAGCTTGCGCACTTGCGCGGCCACCAGTTGCGGAAAGCGAAGCAGCACGGGCGTGGGGATTCCGCGTTTGGCCAGGTCCTCGATAATCTCTCTCAGGTCAGCCGAGCGCGGGTCACCCTCACCGGGTCGCACGATCAGGTTGCCTTTGCGATTAACGTCAAAGTAGCCTGCGCCCCAATTCTCGATGCCGTAAGTTTCGACGGTCTGTTCGATCGCGGTGGTCAACTAGCGGTCTCCTGGCTTGTCTCTCGAAGCATTAACCCGCGACGGCAACTTGCTGGATGGTGCTTTATGCCGGGCCGCGGAGCGGATTTTCTTTTGGAGTGAAACTCTAACGGCAGAATTTAACAGAAAAAGGGGGGTGGGTCTATAACTTTTTTAGCCGGACTCGCCATTATTCCGGGCGCTTAAGTCTGCTTTTAGTAACAAGTTAAGTTTTTGGGAAGCTTTTCCCGGATCCGGTCTGCCTTTGAAGGATTGGTGGAGAGATCGCAGCAAACTCCTTGACACTGAAATTTGTGCCGCTATAATGCATGGTTTTTAGCGACGCGCGTTGATGACGTTTTCGCGCTTTCCAAACCGGGCAGAGTTTCCAAATCACTTCGCTTCACGAACAGCTTCGGGGCGAAGAGCAGACCTAACGCTCCCTTTTCCAGGCAGGAGAGGAAATGAAGAGAGTCTCGAAGTATGCCTCTGATGAGGCGAAGCATGTCCAGCCGCTGCGGTCCGCAGGTTCACCTACCCTTAACCGTCTTAACAAACCAACAGGAGGCCACGAGTAATGAAGCCAAAGGAAGTACTCGCTTTTGCTAAAGCTAACAAGGTCGAAATTGTCGACCTCAAGTTCGTTGATCTGCCCGGGTTGTGGCAGCACTTTTCTATTTCTACTTCAGAGCTGAACGAAGATCTCTTCGCGCATGGCATCGGCTTTGACGGGTCGAGCATTCGTGGCTTTCAAGCGATCAATGAGAGCGACATGCTGCTCATGCCCGATCCAAACACGGCGATGATGGACCCGTTCACCGAGCTGCCGACGCTGAGTTTGATCTGCAACATCAAAGATCCCATCACCGGCCAGTCGTACACGCGCGATCCGCGTTACGTCGCGCAGAAAGCCGAAAAGTATTTGCTATCAACCGGCATCGCCGACACCAGTTACTGGGGCCCGGAGATCGAGTTCTACATCTTCGACAACATTCGCTTCGATCAAGGCTCTAACTATGGCTTTTATTTCATCGACTCGGAAGAGGGCGCGTGGAACACCGGCAGCGAACAGCGCCCGAACCTCGGTTACAAGCCGCGTTACAAAGAAGGCTATTTCCCCGTGCCGCCGATGGATCATCAACACGACATTCGTTCGGAGATGGTGCGCACGCTCGAGAAGTGCGGCGTCACGGTCGAGATTCATCACCACGAAGTCGGCACCGCCGGCCAGGCCGAGATCGACATGCGTTACACGACGCTCGCCAAGATGGCCGATCAGGTGCTGCTTTACAAATACGTCATTAAGAACGTCGGCCGCCGTCGCGGCAAAACCGTGACGATGATGCCAAAGCCGCTCTTTCAGGATAACGGTTCGGGCATGCACACGCA
>JBGPWS010000277.1:0-6252 GCA_041492345.1 Pyrinomonadaceae bacterium
CCGCCCACGGCAACCGTTTTCAACCTCGCCATAACAAACGGCGACGATCGCTTATTTATTACTCAGCCTTTCGTTTCTACCCTGGCCCGCTTAGGGCGAAAGATAGTAACCATCGTCCTCGACGATCGTTCGTCTGAGGCAGAGGTGAAAAAGGCCCTCGATCTGGCCGGTCGCGCGGATCTGGTGATCGCCTCGCTCTATGGCCGTGTGCGCACAGGTCAGGCCCGCAGTGTCGCTCTGCCCGAACCCGGCGCGAAGGCGTTGGAAGCCTTGATTGATCGTAAGACACCGATAATTGGAATCAGCTTTGGCAATCCTTATTTGCTGAGCAGTTTTCCCAAGCTGCAAACTTATCTCGTCGCGTATGGCGACATGCAGAGTCTGCAGGAAGCGAGTGCCGAAGCGCTGCTGGGTCAAATCGATATCACCGGACGCTTGCCGATTTCGCTGCCGGGTCTGTATCCTCGCGGCACGGGAATCCAATTGAAAGCCCGCCCCGAAAAATGATGGCTCGGCATGTCAGGCTTTCCATCGCGCTGGTAGTTCTGCTGGCGCAAACCATAACAGCGCAACTGCCGCAAACTGCGCCCGCCGCTCTCGGCATGTCCGCCGAACGCCTCGCCCGGATGGACCAAGCCATCCAGGCTTCAATCGAGAAGAAAGAACTGCCCGGCGCAGTGGTGCTGGTCGCGCGCCACGGCCGCATCGCCTGGCGGAAAGCTTACGGTTCGCGCGTGGTCGAACCGCAGCGCGAAGCGATGACTGCGGACACGATCTTTGATCTTGCCAGTTTGACCAAGATAGTCGCCACCGCGACCAGCATTATGATCCTCGTCGAGCAAGGCAAAGTGCGACTCAGCGATCCGGTGATTCAGTTTATCCCTGAAATGAAAGGCGGCGGGCGCGACGCAATTACCATCGAGCAACTGCTGACGCATACTGCCGGGTTCGCTCCTGACTTCGATTTGCGCGAGCGTTGGACGGGGTACGACGAAGCGATCAAAAGGCTGTATCGCGAGCCCCTGCGAAATCAACCCGGTGCGCGCTTTGTCTATAGTGACATCAACTACATTGCTTTGGGCGAGGTGGTGCATCGCGTGAGCGGGCAAACACTCGATCAGTTCGCGCGCGGAAATATTTTTGTCCCACTGGGAATGCGCGATACAGGCTTTAACCCCGAAGCCCGACTGCGATCGAGAATCGCGCCGACCGAAAAGCGTCGCGGCCAAATGAACTATCTCGGTGACAGTGGCGAGAATGCCGGACCGGAAGTAGATCAATGGCTGCGCGGGCAGGTGCACGATCCCACTTCGTTTCGCATGAACGGAGTCGCGGGGCACGCCGGTTTGTTCTCGACGGCCAATGATCTGGCGATCTTTTGCCAGATGATTTTGAATGGGGGCATTTACAACGGCGTGCGAATTCTCAGTCCGATGGGAGTAGCGACCATGACGCGACCCCGGGCAATTGCCGAAAATGGATCGGCGCGTGGATTAGGTTGGGACATTGCGACCAGCTTCTCGACCAACAAAGGAGATCTGTTCCCACTCGGGTCGTTCGGCCACACCGGCTTCACCGGGACATCGATGTGGATCGATCCGGCGAGCGATTCTTTCGTTGTCTTTCTGAGTAATCGCGTGCACCCGGACGGAAAAGGTGACGTCGGTCCTTTGCGGGGGCGCATAGCTTCAATAGTCGCCGGTTCAGTCACGGACACGACCGTGGCCAAAGCACGCGAGGAATCCGCCGGGGCCGCGGCTGAGTTGCTCGCCGGCATCGCGCGCCTGAATACGAACAGCGCGCGCACGACCGGAAACCCGAATGCGGTTGCCGACGCGCAGGTGTTGACGGGTATCGATGTGCTCGAGCGCGATGGCTTCAAACAACTTGCCGGTTTGCGTATTGGTTTGGTCACCAATCAAACGGGACGTGATCGTGCCGGCCGATCGACTATCGACATTCTTTTCAAAGCGCCGGGCGTGAAGCTGGTCGCGCTCTTTTCACCTGAGCACGGCATTCGCGGCCTCGCCGACGAAAAAGTTTCAGACACGAAAGACGAACAGACTGGCTTGCCGATCTTTTCGCTTTACGGCGAATCGCGTCGCCCGAAAGCCGATCAATTGAAAGACCTGGACGCGCTGGTTTACGACATTCAGGACGTCGGCGTGCGTTTCTACACCTACATCGCGACGTTGGGTTACGTGATGGAAGAAGCGGGCAAAGCCAGGCTGCCGGTATTTGTGCTCGACCGTCCTAATCCAATTAACGGCAACGACGTCGAGGGGCCAATTGCCGACGCAGATAAACTTTCTTTCACTGCTTACCACACGTTGCCGGTTCGGCACGGATTGACGATTGGCGAGTTGGCGCGACTCTATAATGACGAGCGTCACATCGGCGCCGACTTACGCGTCATCAAGATGGAAGGTTGGCAGCGCGCGATGTGGTTTGACGCGACGGGTCTGACCTGGATCAATCCTTCGCCCAACATGCGCAGCCTGGCGGAAGCCGCGCTGTATCCCGGCGTTGGCTTACTGGAAACCACAAACGTTTCCGTGGGCCGCGGAACGGACACGCCGTTCGAAGTGATTGGCGCGCCCTGGTTAGATGGACCGAAGCTGGCGAGCTATTTAAACGCCCGCAGAATTGCCGGCGTGCGCTTCATTCCGGTTCGCTTCACACCCAGGTCGTCGCTCTTCAAGAACGAAGAGTGCGGTGGTATCAACCTGTTGATAACCAATCGCTCGCAGTTTCAATCTGTGCTCACCGGCGTCGAGATCGCCGTGGCGTTGCACAGTTTGTTTCCTGCCGACTGGAAGATCGACAATTATTCGCGCCTGCTGGTTAACGCGGACACGTTCGAGCGTTTGAAGCGCGGTGAAGCGGCGGAAGATATTGTGCGATCGTGGAACGCTTCCCTGGAGAACTTTCGGCGCGCCCGCGCGCGGATACTCCTGTACGAGTAAGACCCGCGGGGATTAGCGCAAAACCCGCTTTTGGCTCTGACTCTCGCCTTCTCCCAGATGCCAAATCCAAATCGTGAAGAGGTTTTGTAGTTGATCGTGTTCATTTTGGAGTATATTACTGGCACTGTTCGGAGGTACGGCCATGAACTCCAGAAAGACGCATCGATTCGCGATGAAATGCATCTGCCTGCCTTTCCTATGTCTAATCGCAACCGGCACTTCGTTAGGGCAAGAAAGCCAAGGCTCTGCGGCGCCGAACATCGAGATCCTTAAGCTTAAATGGGACAGAGAAGTCAGGCTGCCTCGTAATTTTGATCCGTCCGTCATTCCTACGGGCAGCACCTTTAGTGATCCAGCGTCGAGGAGTTCGGGTCCGACGGGTACCGCGGCGGCCGACACCACGCGCGGAGGTGGTGCGGTAGGAAATACGGCTTCCACTTCGAATCCGGGTATCACGTTCCCCGCGACCCCCGGGCGACTTCTCGTCTTCTATGTCTACTCGCTGAAGATCAGAAATGTTGGCCCGAAGGTAATCGAGGGACTAGCCTGGGATTACCTTCTTATTGATCCGGACAGCAATACGGAGCTTGGCAGACACCAGTTCCTAAGCTATGCGAAAGCTCCCACGAACAAAAGCCTCGAGTTGCGTGGCCAATTACGCTCGCCCCCGGTTAGAGTTGTTCGCGCATCGGGTCAAAAGACACACCCCAAGTTTATTGAGAGAGCAGTAATCGAATGTGTCTTATACGCAGATAATACGGTTTGGAGGAATCCGCATGCTCGCGATGGCGTGTGCGAGTTGCTTAAGAACAACAAAGCTCTTATCAAGCGAAAGGCGGGCTAACTTTGGCCTGCAAACCTCCAACCGGGAAATCAGTTGGGAGTGACTCCGAAAGAAATCGACCAAGAGTTATCGGCGTGTTAGCCCTGATACAGCTTTACTCATAGCCCGTAGCCGAACACACTCTGGACACAACATAGAATCGTTGCTTCGAAACTAGATCTTCTTGATTGACTTGCCGTCGGCGATGGTTTTACAAGAGGCGCTTTGCGGTCCGCCTTAGAATGACTGCCAATAGAAGGAGGGCGTACTCGTGAGATCGATGCGAATACTTTGGATGCTTACTTGCCTGTTTTGGCTTGTACCTTCACAGCGTATTGAGGCGCGGCAGCCGGCCAAGGCGCAACGCAGCTCGGATGGATTGACTATGAGGGACTTTGGACGGCGGACTCCGGCCGCCTCCGCGCGCGGCAGTTACGCAGCTCCTCCGGCCGCAGGTGGTATTCGAGAAGCGATCGATACTAAGTACAAAGAGCGTTATGAGGAATGGAAAACCGAGTTTCTGTCTACGGATATTGGCCGCGCGCAATGGGACATGTACGCGCATCATCCGCGCCTCGTTATCACCATTACTGTCGCCGCGAATAACCCCCAAGGCGCAGCAACGGGAAAGTATAAGTGGAACGACTCCGGCGAGCTTGTTGCGGCCACTATCACTCTGGGCGCCCAGGTCGATCAGGGTTATCCCAGCTCTGTCTATTATCCGGTCATGAACGCGCTCGAGCCGTTTGAGGCAAAGAGACTGATCGGAGGGAGCGTTCTGGCAGCCACGAAAATTGCGCACGAATTTGGCCACGTCATGAAGATAGCCGGCACTCCCGAACTGCTCTATCATCTCCAGGGCCAATTGATACCCGTCTACAACAAAATCTTCCTCAGCAACGGCTACAATGTTAACGATCCGCGTTTGGTAGAATTGGCGCGCCAGATGGGTGGCAATCCGGTCGAGATTTGGGAAGATCGTGAGTACTGGGGCGAGGCAAACGCTATGCTCTATCTTCGTGACAGAATCGCCAAGGAAGGCTTTCACTGCCGGCTTTTCAATAGGATCAAACGCGCTGTCGAGGAATACGCCAAGAACTACGAGGACCGTTTTACTGAAATTGCCAAGTCCCAGGGCGTTACTTACTCTTGCAGTTGGAAGTAATTGCCTTAGAGATCCCGAAAAGCGAAGACCTTGGCGGGACAGGAATTCTCAGAGCATCGATTGCTTTGATGCTCACCTCAATCGTTTCTCCAATGACGTAGTCACCGTGGTCCCCGGCTAGACAGGTGCGATTACCTGTTTGACCCTCCGCCGACGCTCAGCCGAGCGACTTGAATTCCAGCGACAACATTTCGAACGATCTTGAAGCGGCGACGCGTTTGCGAATTCGCCCAGGCTGGGCCGGGCGGGAGGCGTCGATAACTGAAATTTGAGTCCGTCGGACAAAAGAAAAGGGGCCGAATTGCTCGGCCCCTTTTGAAGGTTAGTGTTGCCTGGTGGTTAGAAGCTTAGTCGCAGACCAAATTCGGTCTGCCGTGGCGACGTGGCCTGACCTGTGATCCGGCCAAACGTCGAAGGTGTAGTAACAGTCAAAGCCGGGCCGCCCGGAGCGAAGTGGTTAAAGACGTTCGTGAACTGGAGGCTGGCCCTTAGGGCGACACGCTCCCCAAACTTAAAGTCTTTCGAAAGCGCCATGTCCATGTTCCAAATTTGTGGAGCTCGCAAATTGTAATAGCCTCCGCAACTGGTGTCGGCGCCCAGGACGCATCTCCGGAACTGCTTAAGTATGGATTCCGGATCGGCAAACATGTTGAGCTGTCCCACGTTGTTAGTGCCGACGCCATTCGAGCCGACAACGCCACGGTGCAGAGAGTTTCCGCCCGTGAACGGGCCCGCTAGCAGCGCGCCCTCGGAGGCTACACTGTCGCCTCCAGGAGGAGTTACTGAGCCAAACGACTGCGCCCCAGAAAAGCCTACAAAAGCTCCGGGACCGCTTTGAAAGGTAAAGAACGGAGCGATCGTCCAACCTTTGACCAGATGGCCGACGATACCTCTCTTGTTCTTAAAATCGCCCCATCCAAACAGAGACGTCGGCTGGTAGGCTAAGCCCGCGTTGAAAAGCACCTTGACATCGAAGAGCTGCAGGCCGTAATCGCCCTTGTTGTTCCAGGCGTCCAGGGTAGTGTTGGAGCTGTTGTACTGGCCGATTTCAGCCGTACCCAGTGCCCGACCCCAAGTGAAATTGGTGATGCCGGATAGGCCATGCCAATCGCGGATATTCAGTGTAATGAACATCGCGTTGTAGTTTGAGAACCCCGTGCTGGTGGTTTCGTTGAGCGTAGTCGCCTGGCCCGCGCCACCATTGAGGGATTGGGAAATCATCGTGCGGCCCAAGATCCAACCATTAGCGGCATTAAGGGCTTGCCAAACGTTGGACACCGCAGTGTTCAGAATATTCG
>JBGPWS010000214.1:0-8147 GCA_041492345.1 Pyrinomonadaceae bacterium
CAACGAACCCTTCACAAGACCTTAGGTCGCGCTCTAACGACTTATGACTGGAGGTCAAATCATGTCCAACCTCATCGCCCCATTCCCTTCCCGAATCTTGTTTCTGATTCCAGTCATCCCGATCGCGCTTGCCGGCAAGGTGCGGGGCTCGCGGCGAATGCGTTGCAGCGTTCGAAACGACATCACTGGAACAGGAGTAAAGAAGATGAAAGCCCATCAGCTCACTTCATCACCGATTTTACGGTGTCTCACAAGAGCGTTGTGCCCAGTAGTCCTGATGCTGGCGGGGACCACATCATTGGCTCAAGCGCAACAGGTTCCGACGACCGCCCGCGGCTTTCAACCGGCCGGCTCGTATGCACTTTCGGATTTAGAAACCATAAATACCGTCAATGGCAACATGATCCTGAACTTTCCGCTGGGCAAGCTGGCGCCTGGTAGGGGTGGACTCAGTGCCGGTATCAATGTCAATTACAACAGCAAGCTCTACGATACTCGATTGGAATATGCACCGGATGATAGCAACCAGATTACGGCCCAGAACTTTCTCAAGACCAGCGATGCAGGAGGATGGCGTTATGGATTCAAGTTCTCTCCGCTCCTATTCAACCGCCTGACGGGCCTCGACAGCCCCCCACAATGCCCTGATCAGCAAGCGATGTACATTTGGAAGTTGCGGATGATTTTTCCCGACGGCAACTCGCGCGAGTTTCGTCCCACCGGCTTCATTGATAATTATGGCGACGGATACTACACAATCCGGCCGGATGGCTGGCAGACCAGTTGCAATGGAGGTACGCAGCCGTCTGTGACAACCGGTATGACCTACTACAGCACGGACGGGACATACATGCGCTTGTTCTTCCCGCATACCAACAACTGGTTGGCGAACTGGACGCTTTCCATGCCCGATGGCAGCCGCGTGGTCGTTGAGCCGGGCCTTCAGCGCGTCTACGATCGCAATGGCAACTATATCGAAATCAGCTCCGTCACCAACTATAACAACACAAATCATCCGGCAGATGTTATCACTGACCAACTGGGTCGCACGGTGGCCTTAGAAAAGGACGTCGCGACGCAACAGGATTATATCTATTCAATCGGAGCGAACGGGGAACAGCTCAAGACCACTGTGAAGTGGAAAACGATCTACGTGAACAGAGGATATCGGACCACCTCGGCGGCTGCCGGCAAAGGCAGGGGCGGAACTTCCTGGCAGTCGCTCGATAACCTTCCTCTTAGAGTCATCGATCGGATCACTTTGCCGGCACAAGCCGGCTCGCTGGCTTATGTTTTCGGATACAACGGAAACGATACGGCAACGGCCGCCCAGTCGTATGGCTATGGCGAACTCACCAGCATCCTGATGCCCTCGCAGGGCATCCTGGTGCCCACGAAGGCGCAGTCAAGTTACAACTATGCCTTGGATAGCAGCACGCCACCAACCAGCGGCCAGTTTCCCAACATTAATTTTGTGCTGGATAATCATCCTTCGAGCAAGACGCTTACCTATCAGGCGGAATATGACGGGACCAGCACCCAGATCACAGAGACCTGGCAGTACTCCATCAACGTAAACAAAACCACTAGTAGCGTCACCGCGCCCGACGGCGGTGTAACGACAGAAACCCATGGCACCACCGCAATTCAGAACAGCGAAACCGGCCTGAACTACAAGACCGAAAGGCCCGATGGAACTGTCGTCGAGCATCTCTGGCAACGCAATCTCCCGGTTCAGGTTGCAGCCGGTGTGGGATTAAACCCCTTCATCAAGACGGAGTTCACATCCATCAAAGACGCTGCCGGGAATCTAACCTTGACCGCGATCAAAGACTACAACTACGACAAGAACGGCAACGTAACACAGGTCAAGGAGTATGATTGGGTATCCTACTTCGGTATTTCGCGCGATGCCGCCGGCAGGCCGACCGGCATTCCGGTGGGACTGACGCCGAAGAGAGTTACCAACCGCACCTATTACAATTCCACACCCGATGCTTCTGACAGCACGACAAACAGCGCGAACACATACATCCAGCCGACTGCGCCGCAATTGCGCAACGCAATTGCCTCGGCGCAAGTAAGCAATAATGCGAACCAGACTCTGTCGCGGACGGAGTTCAATTACGACAATCCCGCCACTACTGGAAATCTGATTCAGCAGACAAGCTGGGACTCGACAAAAGGCGCAATGAATCCATCACCGCCTATCCTGACCACGAGCAATTCAGTTTCCGTTTCGACGCAATACAACCAGTATGGCAGTCCGATTCTCAACACTGACGCGCGCGGCTTTCAAACGCAGCTAACCTATGGCGCGGTCGGGGCGTTCACGGATCTCTATCCCACGCAGATCAAGACTGCCTTTGGCACATCAATCCAGCGTACCGAAAACCGTGAATACGACTTCGGCACTGGCCTCGTCACGCGAGTCACGGATGCCGATAACAATGTCGCGACTGCCACTACCTACGACGCTCTGGGGCGACCGACACTGGTTAAAGCTGCCGAGGGCAAACCGGAAGAAGTACGCACGTCCATGGAGTATTCAGACACGGCGCGGCGCGTAATCACGCGCTCCGATCAGAACGCTCTTAACGACGGCAAGCTGGTCAGTATTCAGCATTACGATCAACTGGGTCGCATCCGACTGACGCGCCAACTCGAAGATTCCGCCACGCAGGACGCAACCGACGAGACGCAGGGCATCAAGGTGCAGACGCGTTACAAGTATTCTGGAGCAAATAACTATCAGGTGAGTTCCCATCCCTACCGCGAAGCTTTTTCTTGGCAGGCGCCCGCGGCGGCGATGGATTGGAACCGAGCCAAAGCAGATAATGGCGGCCGGTTGATTGAAGTGCAGAAGTTTGGCGGCAACAGCCTGCCGGAGCCCTGGAGCAACAACACCAGCGGTACAGGCCAAGTCATCACTACCTACGATGCAAACTTAACTACCGTGACGGATCAGGCAGGCAAGGTGCGGCGCAGCGTGACAGACGGACTCGGCCGTCTCGTGCGCGTCGACGAGCCCGATCAAAATAACAATCTCGACGTTAACGGCATTCCCTTTCAATCGACCAGCTACAGCTATGACGCGCTCGACAACCTGACAAGCGTTACACAGGGCGCGCAGACTCGTACCTTCGTTTATGACTCGCTCAAACGCCTGACTTCCGCGACCAACCCCGAGAGCGGGACGATCAATTACCAGTACGATAACAACGGCAACCTGACGCAGAAGACGGACGCTCGCGGCGTGGTTGCTACCTACGCGTACGACGCGCTGAATCGCAACACGAGCGTTACCTACACAAACGATCCGGCGGGCACGCCTACCGTCACTCACACTTATGACGGCGCGACAAATGGCAAAGGGAGGCTTTGGAAGACGGAGACTGGAGGCGCAAGCGGGTCCCGCACAACCATCAACAGTTTCGACGCCCTCGGTAGACCGGCAAGCCAGAGCCAGCAGTTTTACGCGAGTGGTGCCTGGAGCCAATCGTTCTCCGTGAGCGCAACCTACGACAAAGCGGGTCATGTCCTCACGCTTGCTTATCCTTCCGCCCACACGATCAGTTACAGCTATGACAGCGCGGGAAGAACCAGCAGCTTCACCGGCAATCTCGGCGACGGTACTCAACGCACTTATTCCAGCGGCATGGTTTATTCAGCATTCGGCGCCATGACCAAAGAACAGTTTGGCGCCGACACGCCCATCTTCAATAAACTTTTCTACAACTCGCGCGGACAGTTAGCCGAGATTCGTGAAAGCACGAGCTACACCGGCCCGACTGACACCGACTGGAATCGCGGCGCCATCATCAATCACTACAGCAATCAAGCCGGCTGCTGGGGCGCGACTTGCAACGCCACGGACAACAACGGCAATCTGCGGCGACAGGAAGTCTATATTCCTCACGACGACCAGATGAGCAGCTCTGATAATTTTGCGCAGTTTTATGACTACGACTCGCTCAACCGTTTGCAGGCGGTGCGCGAAACCCTTAACGGCGGCGCGGTGCAGTGGCAACAGGCGTACACTTACGACCGCTGGGGCAATCGCACTATCGATCAGACCAACACCTGGGGCAATGGGATTAATAAGAAGGACTTCACCGTCAATACTGGCAACAACCGCCTGGGCGTGCCCGGCGGGCAGACCGGCACGATGAGCTACGACGCCGCCGGCAATCTCACCACCGACACCTACAGCGGCGCGGCCGTCACGCGCGCGTACGACGCCGAGAACCGCATGATTTCCGAGACGCAGGCGAACAACTACCTCGCCGGCAGTTACACCTACAACGCCGACGGCCAGCGCGTGCGCCGCACCGTCGGTGGTCAACCGTCTGCGGTCACAACCTGGCAAGTCTATGGCTTTGGCGGCGAGCTACTGGCTGAGTATGCGGCTAGCGCCTTGCCCGTGAGTCCGCAGAAAGAATATGGCTATCGCAATGGGCAGTTGTTGATTACGGCGGATGTTACCACCGGGCCACCCGTGCCAACCTTCAGCGACGACTTCAACGACAACTCGCTGGACCCGGCGAAGTGGAGCGTGGTTGCTCCGACCTCGCCCGCGGTGGTGAGCGAAACCGGGCAACGACTGCAAATCACGCTGCCACCCAACACGGCTGGTTACAATGGCATCTCTTCGAATGCGACGTTCGACCTGACAGGTAAGAGTGTGCAGGTGGAAGTGGCGCAGACGGTGAGCCAGGCTGGCTGGTGTGAAAACTTCATGCAAGTGGCGCTGGACGGGCAAAACTATTTTCTGATCAATGCGGGAGCAGGCAGCCTGGTATTGCGCTCAATGGTAAATGGCGTCAACGATCAAACGATAATTCCTACTTTTGATCCAGTGGCACATCACTACTGGCGCATACGTCATGACCAGAACGCCAACACGATCAATTTCGATACGAGCGCCGATGGCAGCAGTTGGACGACGCGTAAGACTGCTGCGGTGGCATTCTCTCTGACGGGGTTGAGATTCTATTTGTACGCGGGGGCATGGGGGACGGGCAACGGTAGTCCGGGGGCGGCCAAGTACGACAACTTTCAACTGATATCGAATACCGCCACGACAATCGCCAATGTGCAGTGGCTGGTGGCGGATCAACTCGGCACGCCGCGCATGATCTTTGACAAGACCGGCGCCCTGGCAAACGTGAAGCGTCATGACTACCTGCCGTTCGGCGAAGAGATCTTTGCCGGCACTGGCGGCCGCACCACAACCCAAGGCTACACCGCGACGGACGGCGTGCGGCAGCAGTTCACCCAAAAAGAACGCGATAATGAGACCGGGCTTGATTACTTCCTAGCTCGCTACTACTCATCAACGCAGGGAAGATTCACGAGCCCCGATGAATTCAAGGGTGGGCCAGAGGAATTGTTCGGCGATGTTGATCCGCACGATCCGCTATTCTACGCAGACACGGCCGAGCCGCAGTCGCTCAATAAGTACCACTACGCCCTGAACAACCCGTTGCGCTACATCGATCCTGACGGACACCAAACAACTACAGCTGATAGGCTGAAGGCAGGTGTTGCAGACTTCGTCACCGGTGTAGGCAGAGGGATCACAAGCAGCATTACCATTGGAGCCTCTGGTGCTCCGCAAGAAAGTGATTCGTTGCTTAATCGCGCTGGGCAAGGCGTTGGAACTGTTCTCACATCCTTGGCTGGCAGAGCGGCCATTGGGAGTGGGATAGTTATTACCGGAGGTAGCGGAGGCTTAGCGGCAGAGGTGGGTGTTCCTGTTGTCGTGGCGGGTGCCGAAGCAATGGTCGGCTCGACTGTGAATGCTGTTCGCATCGCCACCACGCCGATGCAGCGGAATAGCACATCGAGCGATCGGGCCGGCAAAGAGTTCACAAAGACAGGAAAAGAAACGGTGGTCGAGCAGAACAAGGCCCAGAACAATGGCCAGACCAAGTGTAATAACTGTGGTGCTGAAACTGTGCCTGGACAGCAGTCCAAAAAGGGAGTGGCTAAACCCTCGAATGAAACCCAAGTCGATCACATAAGACCGAAGTCCAGAGGCGGCCAAGGTCGGCCCGATAACGGTCAAGTGTTGTGTCGTAAATGTAATCAGGCGAAGGGGAACAAGCTGCCTGAGTAGCAGTAGCTGAATCCATGCGTAAAAACTTCGACGATCAGAAATATGAGAAGGTGATGTTTCGTCTGAAAAAAGATGCGGACGGATATCCGCCAGACGACTGGGAGTCGCTCTGGGCCTACGAGGTTGAGCCGGGGCTTTATTCACTAGACAATGTTCCCTTCTTCGCGCGCGGGGTAAGCTGGGGCGATGTTGTGTCAGGTGAACAGAAAGGTGATGAGCTGCACTTTAAAGAAGTGGTTCGTCCTTCTGACCACAGCGTGCTCCGTGTGATCGTCCACGATAAGTCGAAGGTTGGAGAGATGCACGACAAGCTAAAGGAAATGAACTGCGACACCGAGCAAAGTCATCTTCCCAGTCTTCTCACGGTTGATGTTCCGCCAACGGCCGATCTGCGGAAGGTTCTGGACTTTTTGAGTGAAGGCGAAGCTGATGGCCGTTGGACATACGAGGAGGCTTCGATCAGAGAGGCGACGACTGCGCAATAATCCTCACGCTCGTTGCGCGCGTTCCAACACACAGAACAAACAACTCATGAATGACGCTCAGGTTCAAAAAGCAATCAAGAAGGGACTGAAGGTACTCGGAGAGAGCCAGTGAGAATGAACCAGAGGATGAGTACTAGCTTGGGTCAGGCGAATCCTTCCGACTTTGCCAAGGGCGAGAAGCTAAGCGAGAAGTTGTGGCAGTTGCTTGCCCAGGGCTTTACCGGTTTCGGTGGAGCGATCGTGTTTACAGCGATGCGCAACATTGCGGAGAACGTCAAGCCCGAGAACTTCCCCGACCTCACTGGCTTCGAATGCTTCGTCAATCACATCCATGTCGAGGATCAGCTTGACAACCCCATACCGACCCAGACAGCGCTCTTGAAACAGGGCATAGCATTCGCGTTAGCAACCGAGAGCCGAATCCGTTCTACGTTTCCCGGTAAACCCTTTAAGGTAATCGTCGCTGCAAATCAGAGTGGCTGCGGGGTGCGGTTCCATTTAGTGAGGCCAGGAGAAGAATGGCTGGCGAGCGACCTTGACGGTTATGGGGAAGAAGCGATTCTGGTCCTTGAGTCTTAACGAAATCCGTACCGTCTGTTCACGCCGCCGAAGACCAGCGTTTGGCTTCGTGTTTGAGGATCATTCCTTCCAACAGCGCCTTGATAACCTTCTTCTCATCGGGCGCAAACTTCGAGATCGCTTCAAACTGTATGAAGCTCTTTGTCGCGTCAATGCTGTTGAGCTTGGTTATCACCGGAGCGCCTTGTCAGGCACAGACCGCGGCTTTGACTGCACTCCGAGATCGGGTCCAGCGCTACTACAGGTATTTTTCTCAGGAGAGATATGACCTGATGTGGAGGATGTCGTCGAGGTCTCTTCGTGAGAAGAACGACAACGATGAGAAAGGGTATGTCGAGCAAGCGCGCCAATATGGTTTTGGAAAGGTGCGGGCGGAAATCATCAAAATTGATCTCGATGGTGATCGGGCAAAGGTAAGGGTGAAGATCTCCGTATGGTCAAAGCCTGATAGAAAATGGCTCACTGAAATGGATGACGAAACGTGGGTACTTGAGAAAGGACGGTGGGTCTTTGAAGATCACCGGGTGGCCGAGGGCGTAACTGACTGAGAATAAGATGAGCGTGCCGAGAGCGTGGGTGCCGTTTGTGGTCGGGCTGATAGCGACCCCGTTTTGTTTGTTGTTGGCTATAGGCTCGGCTGGTGCCGGACACGGCGATTACTTCTGGGCGAAGATCATCTATCCTTACACAATGCTTTCGACTTTGGTGTTTGGTTCTATCACGATCCCGTTCAGGTTGTTAGCAGTTGCCCAGTTGCCGCTTTATGGAGTTCTTCTCAGCATCGCATGGCTAAGGAACCGACTGGGACTTGCTGCCTTGGGATTGCTCACAGTGCACGCCGTAGCTGCGCTGGCTTGCTTCGCAGTTCGTCTTGAAAACTTTTGATTGAAGCCGCTAACGCTGAGCGTCATGCGCAATGAAGGGTTCGATGATGGCAGCGATCTTCGTTGACCGCGCGGGAG
>JBGPWS010000266.1:0-6491 GCA_041492345.1 Pyrinomonadaceae bacterium
GCAAGAAAACGCCCGAGCGCATCGGCGAGGAAGATGCGCTCGGGTTCTAATGGCCGCGTTTGGGCCGTGACGATTTGGATGGCTTCAGCGACAGGTATCATTCACGGCTGATTGTAGCGCAACTTGCCGCGCTGAACCTGCCCGGCGCGTTACCGTTTGTCGCCAACTACCGCAACTTTTTCGGGGTTGGCGCCATGCTTTGCGATTTCCTGCGCGATCGAACGCTCTTTGCGCGAGCTTGGCAATTCGCGCCCGGTGTTCCTTCCTAAGATCCAGACCTCACCAAGAAAGTATTGGTCTCCATAGCGGCGACCCGCGACCTCCGACGCGACAGATTAACATCCCCAAATAATGAAGACAGCATCAACACAGTACCACACACAAGCAGTCATAGGACGCGAGTTTTCGCGTCTCTGACAAACCTCTACGATTTGCCGCAGTTTTCCTTGCAACATGCGAAAGTTCTGGTACCCAAGGCCATTACGCGCGCCAAAGCCAAGGATTTTATTTGACCGGAGCGAGAGATGAGAGTAAGTTTTGATCCTGTTAATGTCATAGATAAGCGACTAAAACTTTTCCCAATACTAACTAGAAGCTCAGAAGCCCTGAGATTGATGAAGTTAAGTCCGATGCGCTTCAAAATCTTAAATCAGATTCGTTCCACTTACTCTTCACGGTGGCAGCGCGTCACCCCTTCGGCGTTTAGGAGCGCGGCAATATGCGCGTCAAGAGCACTGATCCGGCACTGCTGTAGGTTTTGTGATGGGCATTTGAGCTGCCGGCCGCGATCGAATTTGTGACACCAATCCGGGCTTCCGCCATCTCTACGAACCAGGGTTTTCAAGCGGTACCAAGGGGTTCAGAGCAACGAAGTGCAGTTTGCTGATTGGCAAATTGTGAGGTTTTTCTCTTGCACGAAAGTGCGTCCCAATAGTCTTCCCTGGAGGTGAAACTCAAATGACAAAACGTGTAAAGATTCTCAGTCTACTCTTGTTCGCCGCGGCGCTCACATTGCCAATGTGGATGTCGCGGTTCGCCAAACGTGCTTCTGCTCAGCAGCCCACCATGACGATGGCGCCGCCGAGCCAGCAGCCCACAACCCACCGAGACCGTCGCCATATGCATATGAGGAACTGGGCGCTGGAGCCGACCGGAATCCCCGGTGTGTTTCCTTTGGATCCCACAACGATTCCGCAGTTCGTGAACCAGTTGACCAAGCCTCCGGTCCACGTTCCCGTGGGCGTGCGCCTCGACCCGGAGACGGGCAAGAACCTCCCGCTCTACGAGGTAACAGAAAAAGCAATTCAGCAGCAGCTCTTGCCGCCGGGATTCCCGACGACGAAGGTTTATGCTTACGGCGGTCTGGTCAACTTCAGCGAGAGCGGCGACCCCAACCAAGAGATTCGGACGGCATTCACGATGCCCGGCCCGACCTTCGAGGCGGTTCGTAACAAGCGCATCTTCGTTCACTATCGGAATGAACTCGAAGGTGATCTGATTTTCCCGAACGATCCCACGATCATGGGCGCCAATGTCAACAACGCGCCGATACCCGATCCTCCGTTCAAGCCCTTTCCTCCGGGCTACAAGAAGTTTCAGAGCCCCATTCCCACCGTGGTGCATTTACATGGAGGCGTCACGCCGTCCGCTTCAGACGGATTTCCTGAGGCCTGGTTCACCGGGGATGAACAAAAGAAGGGTCCGGCATTCACGTCCTCCACTTTCGAATACTACAACGCGCAGTTTGCGACCACGCTCTGGTATCACGACCACACTCTGGGAATGACGCGGCTACTCGTGGCCGCAGGCCTGGAGGGCACGTACCTCCTCCGTGAAAAGAACGATCCCATCGCTCCGCTCCTTCCCTCGGGCAAGTTCGAGATCCCGCTCATGCTGTCGGATCGCGCGTTCAACACCGATGGCTCCGTCCACTTCACGCAGGTCGGCGACAACCCCGACATCCACCCGTATTGGGACCCGGAGTACTTTGGCGACACGATCATGGTCAACGGCAAGGTATGGCCGAACCTGCGCGTTGAGCGCCGCCAGTATCGGTTCCGCATCGTTGATGGCTCCAACGCACGCTTCTACAATTTGAAGCTATCGAACGGCATGTCTTTTATTCAGATCGGCGGCGATGGCAGTTATTTGCCCGCGCCCGCGACGTTGACGGAAGCGCTCATCGCGCCCGCGGAGCGCGCGGACATCCTGATCGATTTCTCAAACGTGCCGGCCGGAACGACAATCATCCTGCAGAACACCGCCAATCAGCCCTTCCCTGGCGGCGATCCCATCGATCCAGACACGACGGGTAAGGTCATGCGCTTCGAGGTGCTGAACACGCCGGCCGTGCATCCGCATCCCTTGCCCGCCAAACTGATCGACATTCCGACCTTCGTTGAGACCGAAGGTATCGGGAATCCGAAGCTCTTCACGCTGAACGAGCAGGAGAGCGACGTCGGCGAACCGGTGGCCGTTCTCATCGACGGACAGCATTTCGATGCTGATATCACCGAGACACCAAACGTCGGCACGACAGAGGCGTGGTACTTCCAGAACCTGTCGGAAGATGCCCACCCCATACACGTCCACCTGGTCGAGTTTCTGTTGGAGAATCGACAGGCTATCGACCTCGATCGCTTCAAGGCTTACTGGGAGAGCCTGAATGGCTCGACGCTTCCCCTCAATCACCCCACGGTGAGAGCCAGTGTCGAAGATGCGGTATTCGACCCGGCGACGGGTACGACCCATGATTTTCTCACGGGTCCCGCGGAACCGCCTTCGCCTCGGGAGAGCGGATGGAAGGATACCTTCGTCGTCCCGCCCCGAACGGTCGTGCGAGTCCAGATTCGTTTTGCACCGCAGTACTCGAAGCAGGCGAACCTGATTCCCGGGGTCAATCCGTTCCCGTTCGACTCGACTGCGGGGCCGGGTTACGTATGGCACTGCCATATTCTTGATCACGAAGACAACGACATGATGCGCCCGATGAAGATGACGGCTGTGCAATCCTCAGCCGGTATGTCCAGGGCACCCAGAAGCCGCAGACCGCCCTCGCGCGTGCCGGCCTCCGCCAACCCAGCTCGCGCTCGCGAGGTGGCCAGGCGCAGGCTTGCGATGCGATTGCGGTAGAAGGCCCTGTGACTTTGGCGAGAGGGAGGAAGAGGGAATCCCCCGATTCAATCATCTCAAAAATGACCGGGCACAGAAACAGGGAGCTGAAGCGCTACCAACACCTCAGCTCCTCTTTAAGCAACAGACGCGGAGCCGGCGGGACTCGGAACGCGCGACCTCCGACACGGCTTTTTTTGGCTTTGCTTCTTATCGGATCAGGACTTCTGCTCTGGTTGCGGTTCGGCTCCCAACCATGAGTAAGCTAGGCCTGCCAAAGCGGCCCCGACAATCGGCGCCACCCAGAATAACCAGAGTTGTGACAGGGCCCAGCCACCAACGAAGATCGCCTGCCCCGTGCTGCGCGCCGGATTCACCGACGTATTGGTCACCGGAATGCTGATGAGATGGATCAGGGTCAAACCCAAACCAATGGCAATCGGCGCCAGACCAGCGGGAGCGCGCTTATCGGTGGACCCTAAAATGATAATCAGAAACATGAAAGTCATCACGACTTCACACACCAACGCAGCCACGAGGGTATAACCGCCGGGCGAGTGCACGCCGTAACCATTCGACGCAAATCCGGCCGAGACATCGAATCCGGTCTTGCCACTGGCAATGACATAAAGGACTCCTGCGCCGGCAATCGCTCCCAGCACTTGCGCAATGATGTAAGGAATTAAGTCGCGAACAGAGAATCTCTTACCCACCCAGAGACCCACTGAGACCGCAGGATTCAAATGACAACCTGAGATGTGCCCGATGGCAAACGCCATCGTCAGCACCGTCAGACCAAAGGCCAAAGCAACTCCGACGAAACCAATGCCCAGATTAGGGAATGCCGCCGCCAGTACGGCGCTGCCGCAACCACCAAGCACTAGCCAGAACGTACCTAAAAACTCTGCTGTTGCTCTTTTAGATAATGACATGTCGGACTCCTTCCTGTTTTGTTGATATCGGTCTTTAATGAAGCCAGTACAAAATGAAAGATAGTTATCGTCCCTGAGCGCTTTCTTCTACATTCAAGCAGAAGAACACGGCCTCAGGTTTGCCGGACTCGATCGCGTGGGCATTATCGTGAAGATGATTTGATTCTGCAAACAAAAGTTCCGAGTCCTTTGTAGATTTTTTCAACAACTGCTGTTGAGTTTCTCAATCCACCTCTTTCATCGCGTTTTCGGCAATCACAGCAAACTCTACCGAAACGACTGTTGAGAATATCAACTCGCCGGTCTCTCGCATCACCTACTCGTACTAACTGCTCGCCCAGTTAAGTCAGAACAGTTCAGAGACTTAGCGGGCCAGAACACCGGCGGAGACAGAATGGAACGCGTGTTGCTCAAGCGAGAGATAGAAAGCAGCGAGGGACGTAATGAACAATACGAACCAACATGAGAGTCTCAGCCAGACCGCCAACGCTAATTTGAAAGAGTGTTGGTGGATGCAGGGCGGCGTTGTTGATTACAAGCTATGCGATCGCAATTACGACTGCGAGCATTGCCCGTTCGATCAAGCCCTCCATGGCCGGGTGACTACGCCGGTCTCTCATTCTCCTGTTTTCAGTGCGACTGGACCAATCGAGCGAGACTGGGCGGGGCGCGTCGGGAAGAGCAGGAAGGAAGCTACACGCGTCCAGGGTTGTGAAGTTGCCGGCGCACTTTTTTATCATCCCGCGCACACCTGGGCGCGCATTGAGGATGGCGGCTGCGTTCGCACGGGCCTCGACGATTTCGCCCAGCGAATTCTCGGCCGGCCTTACCTGATCACACTGCCTGAGCCCGGCGCCACTCTACGTTTTGGCGAGGGCTGTTGGCATTTCACGCATCAAGCCGGCGTCAGCGTTCTTGTCGCTCCAGTTTCGGGCAGAGTCAAGGAGATCAATCCCGCGCTGGCGGAACGTCCGACTCTGGTCAATCGCGATCCTTATGGAGAGGGCTGGGTGCTTCTGATTGAGCCAACGGATTTGAAGGGCTGTTTGAAGCGACTTCTCTATGGCCCAAAGGCAACGCAGTGGTATGAGCGGGAGTTAGAAAAGCTCTATGAAAAGGTTAGCGAACTGAGTAATCGATCGGGTTTAGCAGGCCCGACGATGAACGATGGCGGATGGTTGAATAAGGATTTCACGAACGCCTTGACCGCCGATCAGCTTCGGCAGGTCATCGATTATTTCTTCCCGCTTTCAATGGTCGAGAAGGCGGAAACAAATAAAGCAATCTTGGTTAAGGACAGGAGGTGATCTATATGGTCGCGCTATTTGTAATGTTAACGATTCTCGCATGCGTGGGAATTGACGGAATCGTGCAATGGAGAAAAGCAAAAAGGGAATCTGCCACGCGCGTGCTGACCGATCAGTTGGTGCCCGCGGAAGCATTGGCGAGGCTGTCGGCTCCGCCGAATGTATTCCTCGATGACGGGCATACCTGGGTGAGAGTTACCCCCTCGGGCAAGGCGCACGTCGGTATTGATAGCTTCGCTCAAAGGTTGATTGGCAGGATCGACGACGTTCTCTTGCCGGAGGTTGGCAGCGAAGTTCGCCGAGGCGACATGCTCTTTGCGGTGCGGCAGGGTCAACACCGGGCGGCTTTCGCTTCGCCCGTGGACGGCGTTGTTGATGTGGTCGACAAAGAACTGCACTGGCATCCGGGGATGATCCAGGCTGACCCGTACAAAGATGGGTGGGTCTGCTCGCTGAAACCAAAGAACCTGGCGCGCAACTTGAAGCTGCTTCGCATCGCCGATGAGGCAAAGAGTTGGTTGAAGGAAGAGGCTCAGAAGTTCAAAGAGTTCTTCGCAGCCCGGCCACTCGAAGATCTTCAGTTGGGCCAGGTGTTACAGGATGGTGGTCAACTGACGGGCGGCGTGCTCGAATTCGCGGACGACGAAACATGGAAGCAGTTCAACGAAATCTTCCTTCGTCCGGGCCAGATCAAAAAAAGTTGACCTTTCAGGAACCAAACCCCGAGCCTGGCGTCGCTGGGGAAAATGAAGCAGCGACCGTCGGCAAGTGCGAACTTTCACTAGCCAGGTTCGGGGTCGAGTTCTTAGGCAACCCGCGATTTCTCGTCTTTTTCGCAATAAACTCGAGGTTGTTTGATTTTCGCTCCCGCAGGAATGGCAGTTGCATTTTTCAACAGCCGCAGAGATCTCGTAGGTGAAATTATGAGCACTCAGAATCTCAAACAGAAGGCACTCCTCTTCGACAGCACACGGTGCATTGGCTGCGGCGCTTGCTACAACGCCTGCAAAGAAAAGAATAAGCTGCCGCAGACCGCGGTAAATTTTCTGCGTGACGATCTATCAGCCGACACGTACACGGTCGTCAACCGCCGGAACAATCGTTACGTGCGCCGGATGTGCATGAATTGCGAAGAGCCGAC
>JBGPWS010000203.1:0-8473 GCA_041492345.1 Pyrinomonadaceae bacterium
GGCGCTCGACAAAGAACTGGGCGAAATTCAGGAGGGCACGAATACAGCGCCGGGCTTTGGTGCGGTCAACCGCGACGTCGCCAGGTTCGTGACCATGATTCAGGGCGGTGACATTCGTCCGGCAAGATCGGTAATCGAAAACGCCGCGCCTTCGTGCGTTGCCTTGAAGAACGATCTGGCGCAATGGCGAAAGATCAATACCGAAACCCTGCCGGCCCTGAACAAGATGCTGGCGCAAACCAAACTTGCGCCGCTGTCAGTCGTGACCGTGGCAAACGACCCGAGGTGTCCGGACTAGAGGATGAACGGATGGTGAGAACAGGAGATAGTTTCAACTGTTTCAATTCGTAGACCGGGCCTACCGACCCGTGCGTGAATTGGAAGAGATGCACGTCGATTCCCGCGATCCTGCGATTGCACCTGCTAATACATCCCGACGCTCCACATCGCTCCTCGCCTATTTCGCCTTTCGCCGGTTCCCGGTAGAATAGCGCCGCGTTGCCAACCAGTCCCCGAAAGGAAACCCTATGCGATCTCGTCTCTTGCTTGTCTTGATCACGATCACGTTGTGCGCCGTTCCAGCATTAGCGCAAAAGCAAAACATTACTGAGAAGGACTTGTTCAATTTTGTTTGGGCGGGCGATCCGCAAATCTCGCCCGATGGTTCGCGCGTCGCATTTGTGCGCGTGACGGTGAACGAAAAGAAAGACGGCTACAACACCGCGATCTGGAGCGTGTCTCCGGCCACCGGCGAGTCGCATCAACTAACTACCGGCCCGCGCGATTCGACGCCACGCTGGTCGCCGGACGGAAAGTTCCTCGTCTTCGTGCGGGTCACTGAAAAGGACGCGCGGCCTGACGCGCCCCAGCTCTTCATGTTGCCGATGTCGGGTGGTGACTCGTTCCAAGTTACGACTATCGTCCGCGGCGCGGGTGGGCCTCAGTGGTCACCCGACGGCAAGATGATCGCGTTTGGCAACAGCGCAAACGCGGAAGACCTGGCAAAGGCGGCGCCTAAGAATCCGGCTCAACCTTCCGCCAGTCCAACTCCCGCCGACGCTAGGAAGCCGGAAGAGCGCGAGAGCGACGTCCGCGTGATCACGCGGGCCGTCTATCGCTTCAACGGCGCCGGCTACACCGATCCGAAGCACCCGAACCACATCTGGGTCGTGGCCGCGCCCAGAACCAGCGACGAGAAAGTCACGCCGAAACAACTCACCAGCGGTCGCTACTCAGAAGACGGCGCCACCTGGGCCAAAGACAGTTCGCAGATTTACTTCGCGTCGGATCGAATTGACGAGCCTTACTACGAGCTGCCATCAACGACTGTCTACTCGGTCTCGGCGGCTGGCGGTCAGCCGGTAAAACTCACTTCGTTTGACATGGACACCGGCGCTTTTTCTGTCAGCCCTAACGGTAAGCAGATCGCGTTCTATGCTTCCTTGAGCAAGCCGGTTCAATCTTACACAGAACCCGATCTCTGGGTGATGGATATTGCGCCCAGTGCGCAACCGCGAAATCTAACGCGTGATTTTGATTACGACGACGGTTCGGGGATAGGTGGAGACAACGGCGCGCCCCGCGGCGGCGGCGGCAATCCCCCTGTCTGGTCGGCTGATGGGCGCAGCATCGTCGCGGTTTATGCTAAGGAAGGCAAAGCGAACCTGGGCGCCTTCGACGTTGCCAGCGGCAAGGAAACTGATGTGACCAGCGGCAACCAGGCCGTCGTCAGTTTTCGCGCAACGCCGGATGCCGCAAAGTTCGCTTTAATAATTTCCACGCCCACGCGCGTCGGCGACATCTTCTGGCTTGAGCGCGCCGGCGCCGCGCCAAAGCAGCTCACCCATCTCAACGATGAGTTGTTTTCAAAGCTGAATCTTACCGAGCCGGAAGAGATCTGGTACACGAGTTTCGACGGCAGGAAGATTCAAACGTGGGTACAGAAGCCACCCGACTTTGATGCGACAAAGAAATACCCGCTCATCCTGAATATCCATGGCGGGCCGCATGCGGCGTACGGGTTCGTGTTTGATCATGAGTTTCAGTGGATGGCCGCGAAAGGTTATGTCGTGCTCTATCCGAACCCGCGCGGCAGCACGAGCTATGGCCAGGAGTTTGGCAACATCATTCAATACCACTACCCCGGCGACGACTATAAAGACCTGATGGCCGGCGTCGATGAAGTTCTCAAGCGCGGCTACATTGATGAGAAAAAGCTGGGCGTGACCGGCGGGAGCGGTGGCGGACTGCTGACCAATTGGACCATCGGACAAACGACCCGATTCGCTGCGGCTGTGTCGCAACGCGACATCGCGAACTGGGCCGACTTCTGGTACGTGGCCGACTTCACCCTGTTTCAACCGACCTGGTTTCAGAAGCCACCGTTCGAAGATCCCGAAGACTACAAAGCGCGTTCACCGATTACATACATCAACAATGTAAAGACGCCTCTGATGTTGATTCTGGGCGAGGCGGATTACCGCACACCTCCGGGCGCGGGCGGCGAAGAAATGTTTCGCGCCCTCAAGTACCGCCGTGTCCCCACGGTGATGGTGCGGTTTCCGAACGAGTCGCACGAGCTGTCGCGCTCAGGCCAGCCATGGCATCGCATCGAGCGACTGCAGCACATCGTCGGCTGGTTCGATAAATGGTTAATGGGAATGCCGAAACCTGAATATGACGTAGCGCAGTAACGTCAGGAGGCAGCCGGCAGGAGGCAGGCAGCACGAGAGCGCGGACGTTAATGCTGGGAGAGCGCCGGACGTCTTGTCCGCACTGAGCGCCGCAGGCGCGAATCATTTGGCGCCTACCAGTACCACCTTCGGTAGGCGTGGGTTTTCAAAACAACTTCCGACGAAAGGTAACTAGTTCACATGCCACTGATTAACGTTAAGATTATTGAGGGCGTATTTTCACCAGAGCAGAAACAGGAAGTAATTCGCAAGCTTACCGACGCGATGGTCTCGATCGAAGGCGAGAACATGCGCGGCGTCACCTGGTGCGTAGTTGAAGAGGTAAAGAGCGGCGATTGGGGTATCGGCGGAAACCCGCTGACCACAGCCGACGTCAAGAAACTGGCCGCAGGCTGACCACAGAGCTGCTAAGGCCAAGAGTGCGGAAGTGATTGCTGGGAGCGCGGGTAAGCGTCCTCTGTGTGGAGTGCGCCGGCAGAGCGAAGCGACGACGGCGCTTTGGTTTTGCTAGCGACGTCCAAAGCGGTGTCGCGCTGCGCTTGCCACCGCACTCCAAAATATCCGGCCCCGCGAGCTTGAGCGCCGTCTAATGAAACGACCGTTCACGAGGGGGCTAAGAGAAAATCGAACGCGCACTTTGCACAAAGTACCATTAATGCGGATGTTGTTTACAGTCTGGTTGCTACTCATGGTTTCGGCGTCTGTTCTTATCGCTCGATCCGACGCTGCCTACGATCCACTTTTAGTCGACAAGTACCAGCCGGCACAGCAGGACTTGACGGTCAAGGACGGAAGGCGATCACGTGAAATTCCCATCCGCGTCTATCTACCCAAACAGAAAACTCCGGCGCCGGTCGTCCTGTTTAGTCATGGGCTGGGCGGATCGCGTGAAGGCTCGACTTATCTCGGCAATCATTGGGCGGCGCGTGGTTATGTGGCGGTGTTTCTGCAGCACCCGGGCAGCGACGACTCAGTCTGGAAGGACAAACCGCCAGCCCAACGCCTGGCGGCGATGCAAGCGGCGGCAGACCTGGAAAACTTCGTGCTTCGGGTCGACGATGTTCGCACCGTTCTTGATCAACTCGATCAATGGAACAAGTCTTCCCCCAATCCGCTAAGTGGCCGCCTCGATATGAAACGGATCGGCATGTCAGGTCATTCTTTCGGCGCCGTGACGACGCAGGCATTGAGCGGGCAACGTTTTGTGCGCGGCGCGGAAGTTACTGACTCGCGCATCAAGGCCGCCGTGATCATGAGTCCCAGCGGTCCGCGGCGCGGCGGCAATGCGACGCTGGCATTTGGCAGCGTGAAGATTCCCTGGATGTTGCTCACCGGAACAAAAGACACGGCGCCGATTGGCGACGCCGACGTGGCGTCTCGCCTTTCGGTCTTCCCTGCCCTGCCTGCCGGTGGCAAGTACGAACTGGTCCTCTACAACGCGGAACACTCCGCCTTTACTGAACGCGCCTTGCCGGGTGACAGCCAGCCACGTAATCCGAATCATCATCGGTCGATCCTGGCACTGACGACGGCGTTCTGGGATGCCTACCTGCGCGATGATCCAAACGCCAGGAAGTGGCTGGACGGAGATGGGCCACGGAAGATTCTGGATAAGGAGGATCGGTGGCAAAGAAAATGAGTCGTCTTGGAGATTCTTTCGCTGATAGGTAACCGGTTCCAAGTTGAGCTGTCAGACCAGCTTTTTATCCAGGTTTGAGAGAAGCGGGAAGTAAGAACTAAACGCAGAGGGACGCAGAGGGTTTCGCAAAGGACGCAGAGTTTTACCTTTGCGTTCCTCAGCGAGATCCTCTGCGCCCTCTGCGTTAGATAATCGTTAAGCAAGGTTCAAGATCGATGGGATCACGGCGGCTCTTTTCTCCAGGCAGCCGCAACCGAGTGATACAATCCACGAAGTCCATGCACTGGGAACGCCTACCAACACTCGACGCGAGTCGCGTATCTCTGCGTTGGATTTCCGCCGCGGATACGGACGCTTTCTACGCCATCTACTCCAATCCGGAAGTGATGCGTTATTGGAGCACGCCGCCGCTTGCTGATCGCGAAGCTGCGGCCAATCTCATAACGAAAATTCAGGAAGACTGGAAACGTCGCGCGATCTTGAAGTGGGGCATCGCGCGACGAACGGACGATCAGCTTATCGGCAGCGTCACGCTCTTTAATCTGGATTTCAATCATCGCCGGGCTGAGATCGGCTACGCGCTCGGTCGCCCTTATTGGGGACAAGGTTACATGCACGAAACGCTTCAGGCGCTGCTCGCTTACGCTTTTGAAGTGCTCGACCTCCATCGCATCGAAGCCGATGTAGATCCGCGAAACGCTGCATCGATCAAGACGCTGGAGCGGCTCGGCTTTCAGCGCGAGGGATATCTGCGCGAGCGCTGGCAGGTTAACGGCGAGATCCAGGACGCGTTCTATTATGGACTGCTGAGGCGCGAGTGGGTCGGTAACAAAAGCTAGATTTTCAGAATCAAAGGTGATCAATGAAAACTGTCGGCATCATCGGCGGCATCGGGCCAGAGTCAACGATTGAGTATTATCGTTTGATCATTGCCGCGTATCGCGAGCGGCAAAGTGGCACGGGCGTCCCGCCCGTTGATAATCACGCGCAGGATGCGCGTGTCACGAGTTATCCATCGATCATTATCAACAGCGTCGATCTCACTAAACTGCTCGCCTGGGTCGGCGCGAACGAACTGGACGCGTTCACCGATTTTCTGGTAGGTGAAATCGAAAGGCTGGCACGCGCAGGCGTAGATTTTGGCGCCCTGGCTTCCAACACTCCGCATCTGGTTTTTGATGAGTTATGCCGGCGCTCGCCGATTCCCCTGATTAGCATCGTCGAATCTACCTGCGACGCCGCCCAGGCCCTGGGGTTGAAGCGCGTGGCTCTGTTCGGCACCAGCTTTACCATGAAAGGCAGCTTCTATCCGGACGTCTTTTCCAAGGCGGGCATTACCATCGTCGTCCCCACGGAAGATGAGCAAGCCTACATTCACGAGAAATACATGAAGGATCTCCTGAACGGCATCCTCCTGCCGGAGACCCGCGAGTGTTTGCTCGAGATTGTGGATCGAATGAAAGCCCGGGACGATATCGAAGGGCTGATCCTCGGCGGGACTGAGTTGCCCTTGATCCTGACCGACACTGAACACAACGGAATTCCCTTCCTCGACACGACGAAGATCCACGTCAACAGAATCGTCGCTGAACTACTCTCATAGGTGCTAAAATCCGGCTGCCGAGCTTGAGTTCTTAAGGAGTACTTTCCATGAAGTCTACCAACCGTCTCGCAATGCGGTCTCTGCTATCGCTTCTTTGCCTTGCGGCGCTCCTTAACGGCATTAGTAATTTTGCCCCGGTCGTCACTGCCCAGCAGCCATCAAAACCTCAGTCCGATGACGTGCTGCGCATCAACACCGACCTGGTGCAGACGGCGATAACGGTAGTCGACAAGAACGGGCATTTCGTTGATGGTCTCGATCGCGGGCAGTTCACATTGCTGGTCGATGGCCAGCCGCGGCCCATTAGTTTCTTTGAGCGCGTAGCGGCCGGCAGCTCCAGAGAAGAACAACTGGCGACCCGTACCGGGGCCGACCTGCCGGCTATCAAAGCCGCCACTGCCAGTCCAACAGTGCGTGGGCGCACGATTGTCTTCTTCATCGATGATATGCACCTCGATCCCGACAGCATGCATCGCACGCGAGATATGTTGCGGCATTTCCTCGACAACGAAATGAGTTCGAAGGATTCCGTCGCTATTACCTCGGCCAGCGGCCAGGTCGGATTCCTGCAACAGTTCACGAACAATCGCGAGGTACTCAACGCGGCCATCGAACGTCTTAGTCCGCTGCCCTACGACGTGCACGGTTACGGAACGGGCAGCACGGTAATGACGGAATACCTGGCGCTGGATATCGATACCAGAAAGAGCGATGACAAGGTGCTCAAATTCTATATCGAAGAATGCATGAAGCAGACGCAAACTTTCAAGGCATCCGGCTCCGCACTTGCCGCCCTCCGCGCGACCTGCGAAACGGAAGTTAAGAACAGCGCGCGCGCAGTTCTGATGCAGGCTGGGACGATCACTCAGAATATGTACGCCTCGCTCGACTCGCTGCTCCGATCATCGGCGCGGGCGCCGGGACGCAAGCTCGCCTTCTTTGTTTCCGACGGTTTCCTGATGGACGCGGGACCGCACGGTCCGGGACTGCGAGACAAACTCGATCGCATTATCGATTCCGCGCAACGCGCCGGCGTGGTTATCTATACCATTCATGCCAAGGGGCTGGTCACCACCTTCCCGGACGCCAGCAACAAGACACCAATCGATGGGAACGGCCGACTGGACATGGCGATGGTGGGCGAGGTCGCAGCAACTCAGGATGCCCTGCACGCTCTGGCTGAGGACACGGGCGGACGAGCACTGCGCAACACGAACTACTTTGATCGTTGGGTCGAAAAGGTCCTCGATGAAACGTCGAACTACTATCTGCTGGCCTGGCGTCCGAATAAGGAAGAAGAAAAAGCTCCGAAGTTTCGCCACGTTAAGGTGACTGTCGCGGGCCGGCCCGATCTCACCGTGCGGGCGCCGCGTGGTTACGTCGAAGGGCCGCCACCTGTTTCCGATACCGCGGCCAACGCGATAAATGAAAAACCCGTTGGCGACAAGCCGGCGAAGACCCCCCAAGCTGATTTGCGAGACGCGCTTTCGGACTATTACCCGAACGGCACTTTGCCGACCCTGCTTTCACTTACCTATTTGAACACACCAAAAAATGAAACCGTTCTGACTTCGTCGATGCAGATTTCCAGCCGTGGCCTGAAGTACGGTGACGATGGCAAACAACCGGCCACGATCAAGTTGGCGGGAGTAATTCTCACCGACAAGGGCAAGATAGCATCCAGTTTTAAGAACCAGTTGAACGTCAATCCTCTTGATGCGGGAAAATCTGACGCGGGAATTATTTACAATCAACACACTCCGATAGCGCCGGGCATCTATCAGGTGCGGGTGGCCGCGCGTGATGAAAAGAGCGGCCGCGTCGGCAGCGCGATGCAGTGGGTCGTCATTCCTGATCTGGGCAAGCGCGAACTAACTCTGAGTAGCGTGCTGCTGGGCGGACAAGTTTTGGAAAACGCCAAAAGCAAAGACGCCAGCCCGCAGATTCAACTCAGCGTGGATCACCGCTTTTCGCGTTTGGCGCGTCTGGGCTACTGGATGTTCATCTACAACGCGAAGCGAGACGCGACCGGCGCGCCTAACTTGATCGCGCAAACACAGGTCCTGCGTGACGGTCGGGTAATGCTGGCATCGCCGCAGCGCCAGGTGAGCCAGGGCGGACCTGACCCGGAACGAATTCCGTTTGGAGAAGAGCTGGCACTCCAGACTCTGGCGCCGGGCACATACGATTTGCGAGTTACTATTACCGATAGCATCGCCGGAACCAGCGTCACCCAAACGATCGATTTTGTGGTTTTGTAGATTGTTTCGAGGCGGGCTACTGTCCGCCTTCTGAGTGTGAATCTGACCGGCGTTAGTCCGCCTCTAAACAAACAACAAAAGAGATGGCTCATCGACCGCCGCCGGCGCTAATCAAGTTTCTCAAGCCATACGATCGCGAGATCCGGGATCTGGCACTGAAGCTGCGCGCGCTGGTGCTCGAAGAAATGGCGCCGTGCTATGAAAACATTTATGACGCGTATAGCGCCGTGGCGATTGGCTATGGCACGAGTGACCGCTTGAAGGATGGCATCTTTCA
>JBGPWS010000180.1:0-9235 GCA_041492345.1 Pyrinomonadaceae bacterium
CGCAGACCTTTTATCATGATTCGCGCGCAATTAAGAGTTAGCTTCCGGGTTGCGTCGCTGTCGCTAGCGATTGGTCTTTTGTTGTCCACAGTCCACAGTCAATCAATACAGGCTCCCACTAAACCCGACGACTTGCTACCGAAAAGCTGAGTTTGCTTTCCGATCTTCAGGGCCTGGCGGCGAGAGCAAAACAGCTTGAGAAACCCCTGGCTCGCGGGATCGCAGAAGCGGAAATCGCGGACGCGGTGTGGTCGCTCGATAGAGATCTTGCGAAAGAACTCCTGCGCGATGCGTACAGCCTGGCGTTTCCCGAAGAAGCAGAGCAGGCAAAGTTGCGAAAACTGCCCGTAGGTTCGCAACCGCCATTTCCTCAGCCGATTGATAATGCCCGCTCGGCCGTGCGCCGCCGTGTGATGACAATCGCCGCACGAGATAAGGCTTTCGCCAATGAACTGGCGCGCTCATTGGCCCTTGATGTTCTCGATGAGCTGTGATCGCCGCCAATCATAGCGAGTTGGATACCGGCCAGGGACGCACGGGTTTCGAAACATCTTTGTTTAAGAAGTTAGCCGAGAAGGATGAGGCTCGCGTAAACCTGGCTGCTATGCAAATGAAAGATCCGTTGCGGCAAATTGTCGCCCTCGTGGCGATCGATCAGTGGAAGTCGGACAAGCTGACGGCGGACGCCAAACTCCGGACCACAAAGAATGAATCGTTTGTTAAGAAGAACTGAGGTGGTCGTCAACTTTAGCAGGCGTTCATTAAATGCATGGCGGCCGGCAAACAATTTGTTATAACCTCTCGCTCAACTACGTCCGATCTGCCTAATTTTGCGGCAGGAAACCAAAATCAACCTGACCAATCGGTGCAATTAGATGGCGGAAGCAAGAATTAACTCTTCAATTCATCCTTCAAATTTAGATTACGGATTAACCGGTGTAGATAGTTTGGGTGGACGCCGAGCAATTTGGCGGCCGCGGTGTAGTTTCCCTTCGATGTTTTCATGGCGTTGATGATGATTTGCTTCTTTGTGCGGGTTACGCCTTCGTGATAATTCGAAGCGGAGCCGTCAGCCGCGGGCGCGTCGGTTTCGAGCAAGGCTTCCGGCAGGTCTTCCGGAAGTAAGTAGTCCGTCGTCCCAAGCACTATCGCGCGCTCGATGGCGTTTTCCAGTTCACGGACGTTGCCCGGCCATTCGTAGTTGACCAGGAGCTTCCGGGCTTCGGCTGAAATTCCCACAACCTTGCGGTTGCATTTGTGGCTGGTATTTCATCGCTACGGCAACACGTATTTTCTTTCGCAGGTTTGGATGGCGGGATCAAGCGTTGGTCGCGAAATGCGGAAGACTCGTCAGGAACGCGCGATCGAGCGCGAGCGTATCGCGGTGGCCCTGAAAAGCGATCTGAATAAACCGGTCTATGAAGTGGTTGAGATCGTAGCGGCGGTTCGCTGAGAGAGAGTTCCACACGACAGGAGGGACTGAGGGGTCTTCCGGTCTCGTTTCGGATTGTAAAACGAAACGGCAACCCAACTCACCGGGTTGCCGTTTTGGTTTTTCTTTTTGTTCAGGTTTACGCAGCGGCGTCATCCACACCGGCCAGGCCTTCGCCCGGCATCGCGCGGCGGCGGTCGACCATTTCGCTGGTGATCACGAATTCTTTGATCCGTTTTTGGGAGGGCAGCATGTACATCGCATCGAGCAGAAGCTCTTCGAGGATCATCATCAGACCGCGCGCTCCAACTTTACGTTGCAGCGCCTGTCCTGCTACTGCCCGCAGCGCATCGTCGGTGAATCGCAGCTTGACGCTGTCAAACTCGAACTTCTTCTGATACTGGCGCACCAGCGCGTTCTTCGGTTCGGTGAGAATCTTGACCAGAGCAGCTTCGTCCAGTTCCTGAAGCACCCCGCAAACCGGCAAGCGGCCCACGAATTCCGGAATCAGCCCATAGCGAATCAAATCTTCCGGTTGCACATGCGCCAGCGCATCGGCCTGACGCTGCGAGCCGGTCTTTACTTCGGCGTGAAAGCCCAGCGACTTGTTTCGCAAACGACGCTCGACGACTTTTTCCAGTCCGACGAACGCGCCGCCACAGATAAAAAGGATGTTGGTCGTGTCGACCGGGAAGAACTCCTGGTGCGGATGCTTGCGACCGCCCTGCGGCGGGACGTTGGCAATCGTGCCTTCCAGGATCTTCAAAAGAGCTTGCTGCACGCCTTCCCCCGAGACGTCACGCGTGATCGAAGGGTTTTCGTCCTTGCGGCAAATCTTGTCGATCTCATCGATGTAGATAATGCCCTGCTGCGCGCGTTCGACGTCACCGTTCGCCGCCTGCAACAGTTTCAGGATGATGTTCTCTACGTCTTCGCCGACGTAACCGGCTTCGGTCAGGGTCGTTGCATCGACGATGGTGAAGGGAACGCTGAGCATGCGCGCCAGCGTCTGCGCCAGCAAAGTTTTGCCCGTGCCGGTCGGGCCGATCAGCACGATATTGGATTTCTGAATCTCGACGTCGGCTCGGCGGCGGGCCAGCTCGATGCGCTTGTAATGCTGATAGACCGCGACCGCGAGTTGCTTCTTCGTTTCTTCCTGGCCAATGACGTATTCATCGAGGAAGGCCCTGATTTCCCCGGGCTTGGGCAGCGGTGGACGCGAAGCCACCGACTCAGCTTGCTGGTCGTCGCTGATGATCTCGTTGCAGATGTCGATGCACTCATTGCAGATGTAAACGGTGGGGCCCGCAATGAGCTTCTTCACTTCATTCTGCGATTTACCGCAGAACGAGCAGCGCAGCGTGTCGTCAGGTCGTCTTACCATAGTCTGGGGAACTCCGTTGAGACTGTAAGAGTTTACTAGTGGCGCAACTCGCTAAGTTGCGATTCGCACCGCTACTCGCGGTGCGCGATCACCTCGTCTATTAAACCATATTCTTTGGCTTGAACGGGAGATAAATACCGGTCGCGTTCCACATCGCTCTCGATTTGCTCCATGCTCTGACCGGTGTGCTTGGCGAGAATTTGGGACGTCAGCTCGCGAATGCGGATGAGCTCTTCAGCATGAATGCGCACATCGGTGGCCTGGCCCTGCATGCCTCCCGACGGCTGGTGAATGAGTATGCGAGAATTCGGCAAAGCAAAGCGTTTCCCCTTGGCTCCGGCGGTCAACAACAGCGCGCCCATCGACGCGCACATGCCGACACAAATGGTCGTCACATCAGGACGAATGAATTGCATCGTATCGTAGATCGCCAGACCCGCGGTCACGGACCCGCCCGGAGAATTAATGTAGATGTTGATGTCTTTTTCGGGATCCTCGGCTTCGAGGAAGAGGAGCTGAGCGACGATCAAGTTAGCGATCTGATCGTCAATCGGCGTGCCGAGAAAAATGATGTTGTCTTTAAGCAGTCGTGAGTAGATGTCAAACGCGCGCTCACCGCGCGACGTTTGCTCGACCACCATTGGAATTAAGGCCATAACAAAATCAGGAGGCAGTAAGCAGTAGGCAGTAAGCAGAAGAAAAAGAGTTGTTACGATTCATTCTGATTTCTGACCGCTGACTTCTGGCTCCTGTTTTTCTTCCTTCCATTCTTCATCAGTCACGCGCGCATTTTCGACCAGCAAGTCGAGCGCTTTGCGATTGCGCAACCTGCCAGCGATGCTACGTTCGCCATCTTGCTTTGTCAAGATAGCCCGCACTTGATCTGGTGACTGTCTGGACGCGTCGGCGATCGCGTTGATCTCGTCATTAACTTCCTGATCGCTCACTTCCATTTTTTCTGATTCGGCGATGCGTTCGAGCAAGAGCGAGCCGCGCAAGTCATAGCTCGCTTGCTCCTTCAAAGACTCGCGTGCCTTGTCCCATTGAAGTTCCGGATTACGCGGATCGATGCCCTGGCCGATCATGTCACGCACCACAGATTCGAGACGATGCTCGGTCTGGTGTTCGACCAGGCGCTCGGGCAATTCGAACTCGTGCGCGTCGACAAGTTGGCGCATCAGTGCAGCGCGCATCTTATTATCGGCTTCATTTTTTACTTGCTGTTCCAGATCGCTGCGAACGTTTGCTCGCAACTGCTCGACCGATTCAATATCGTCGCTGAGACTTTGGGCCCAGTCGTTGTCGAGCTCAGGCAATTCCTTGATCCGGACGGCACTGACTTTCACGGTGTATTCGACCTGTTTTCCGGCGAGACCTTTGGCGCTGAAATCCGCCCGATAGTCCACCATAAAAGTCTTTTCGTCGTCGGGTTTGGCACCGGTCAGGTGGTCTGTTATCTCCTGCACGACGCCTTCGCCGCCAAGTATTACGTCGACATCCTCGACCTTGATCGGTTCGGCGTCGGGCTCGTTAATAAACTTTCCGTGAAAGCTGGCCGTGACGGTATCGCCAGGTTGGGCGCCGCGATCTTCCACCGGCTCGAGGGTCGCCGAACTTTCCCGCAGCGATTCAATGACCCGCTCCACATCTTCGTCTTTTACGGGACGAGTGCTGCGGGTGACTTCGAGGCCCTTGTACTCGCCCAGTTTGATTTCCGGTAACACCTCGACATTGATGTGAAACGAGATAGGTTGCTGGCCGAGCGGATCCAGTCCCTCGGAGTTCTCAAGATTCAGTTCAGGCTCGCCGAGCGCGTCGAGTTTGTGTTCCTCGATGGCCTTCTGCACGGCGTCCGGAATTAATTCCCGTAAGACTTCAGTGCGAATCTGGTCTTTGAAACGAGTGCGAACGACGGCCCGTGGCGCATGTCCGGGACGAAACCCGGGAACGTTCGCCGCCCTGGCATAGTTGTCGCTGATGCGGTCGTACACGGTGCGCACAGCTTCGGCGTCGATCTCAACGTCGATCTGCTTGCGCGTTGGTGATATGTCTTTGAGTTCAGTTTTCATGGCGAACAAAAGTAAGCAGTAAGCGGTGAGCAGTGAGCAGTCAACTGAGGCCGAGTTGCATCCGATCTCTTCCGCGACCCTAACAGTTCTGCTCTCCCAGCATTAACCTACCAACTGCCTGCTGCTTACTGCCTACTGCTTACTGCTTCGTGGTGCGAAAGGGGGGACTCGAACCCCCACACCTTTCGGTACCAGATCCTAAGTCTGGCGCGTCTGCCAATTCCGCCACTTTCGCAACTCAACTCCGCTACAACGAAAGTGAGAATAGCATACGGAAACAATCAAGCGCATCCGAAACGCCGATGACTGAATGAAGGTCAGGTTCAGTTTGTTGGAGTTCGGCCGGTTCCCGGCGGAGCGAGAAGTTTCACGATTAGATAGAGAGGATAACTGGCGGCCAAAATTGCCAACGCCCACAGGCTGTTCTGCTTGTCGCTGATCACTGCGCCGGCCAAAAAGGCGATCGAGCCCAGCAGCACGATCAAAGTGGTCCACGGATAACCCCACGCGCGATAGGGACGTGGCAGATCCGGTTCGCGCCGGCGCAGCACAATTACCGAGATATATGCCATGGCGTAGTTTGCAACAAAGAAAAAAGCGAGCGCCGCCAGCACCTGTTCGAAACTCCTGAAAATGAAAAGTACCGCCACGATAGTACTGATAAGCAGAGTCACGGTCGGCGTGCCGCCTCTGTTTACCCTGGCTGCGCGGCGCGCAAAGAGTTCGTCGCAGCTCATCGCGTAAAGAATGCGAGGCGCGGTCAAGGTGTATGCGTTGATGGTGCTCAGCAGTGAAAGAATCGCCAGCACTCGGATAGTACTGTCTCCATAAGCGCCAAATATTTTGGTGGCGACTGCGCCCGCCGCGAATTTCTCGCCGGCGAGTTGCGACATGGGCAGCACATAGACATAGGCAAGGTTAACGACGAGATAGATCGCGATTACCAAGAGCACACCGCCGATCATCGAACGGAGCACATCGCGTTTGGGATCGCGGACCTCTTCGCCGAAGTAAATCACGCCGTACCAACCGTCGTAGGTGTAAAGCACGCCCTGTAGCGCGATGATTAGGGCGCCGAAGAACGCAAAGCCATGAGGCGCCGGCAACGACGTTCCGGGGCCCGTCTTCCCACCAAAAGTGAAAGCGGCTATGGCGATTGCGGCAAAGATCAGAGTCTTCAGCAGACTGGTCACATTTTGCGTGAAGCTTCCCCAGCGAATGCCGCGCCACTGGAGCGCAGCGAAAGCCAGTGTGACTGCCAGGGCGATTGATTTGTCCCGTCCGGCGAGCCGTGGAATCAACACCGCGGTATATTCGCCGACGACCATGGCGATAACCGCAAGCGTCCCGCAGGTCGAAAGCCAGTCGCTCCAGCCTACGACAAATCCGGGATAGTTCCCCATCGCGCGATGAACGAAGACGTACCAACCGCCCGATCGGGGAATCATCGTGCCCAGTTCGGCAACGGTAATAGCGCCCAGCAAGGCATAGACGCCGCCGAGTATCCAGACGCCGATGAAAAGTTTTGGAGTGGGAAGTTGGGCGGCGACTTCGCCGGGTGTGCGCAGGATGCCCATCCCGATCGTGCCGCCGATGGTTACGGCCAGACCAAAGCCGACGCCGAGAATTCGCAGAAGCTTTCCGTTATCGGACGGTGATTGGTAATTGCCTGATTGGGAAGATTGCTTGAGGTCTCTTGGGTTAGCCGGACTCACGAGGTCAGAGTTTAACCGTGATCACGTCCTATGCCAACTTTGTTTCGAGTTGCCTGATTTTGTCCTCAGCGTCGCGAATGTCTTCACGATCTTCAAGCAGAAATTTGAGGATTAGATCGAGCTTCTGCTTTATGTCATGCCTTAGTTCGCGCCGCACGTCCGTGAGTTCATTCCTGATGCCCGCATAGCCGGTCTTCATACCCGCAACTTCGGTCCTCACCTCTGCAACTTCGGTCTCAATCACAGCAACCTTGGTTTCAATCACAGCAACCTTGGTTTCAATAACTCCAACCTTGGTTTCAATAACTCCAACCTTGGTTTCAATAACTCCAACCTTGGTTTCAATAACTCCAACCTTGGTCTCGATGACTCCAGCCTTCTTCTTTATTTCGCCTATCTCCAAACCGGTTTCCATGATTGCCGCCAATGCTCTTTCCCAGATGGGCTTGGTGTCATACGCGCGTGACTCAAGTTTCTCAAGGCGCGCGTCGACAGTGTCGAACCGCGCATCGACGGAATCGAACCGGGCGAACACGCGCTCTTCGAATGACCGCTTATCGGGAAGGTCTTTGGTTGGTTCTTCGTTCATTGAGGGCTCAATTATCGGCCCGATTCAAGTAACTATCAAGCGTAAAGTTGAAACTCCTTGAGCTGTTCCCATATCGGACCTTAACTCACTTTGCCAAATCCAGCACATGGCTTTTGTTTCTCAATTACAGCGTTCTCGTGACCTTCGATAGGGATCGTGGTGCGTCCGGATCCAGGCCCTTCGCTTCCGCCAACAGCGCCGCGAAGAGTTGCGCGGGAATGATGTACGGAATCGGCGCGAGGAACTCATCGATTTCACGCGGCATGATAATCGAGCGTGAACACGTCGCGGCCGCTTCGAGATCGCCGGTGATCGCAAGTGTATCGGCGCGGAGTTCTCGCAAACGCCTGATTAGATCTTTCGTCCCTGCCAGCATGACGCCGGGCGGCGCGAAGAGAATTACCGGAAAGTGACGTTCGATCATCGCGACCGGCCCGTGCAGAAAGTCTGCCGACGAAAAGCGTTCAGCCACCACGTAACAAGTCTCCATCAGTTTCAAAGCGAACTCATAAGCGTTTCCGTAAGCCAGGCCACGCCCAACCACGACGCAGTTCTCCATGAACACATAGCGTTGCACGAGCTCGACTATCGCCGGTTGTTGTTCCAGCGCGCGCGCCGCCAGCTCGGGAATCAGCTGGTAATCAATCGTGCGTCCGTCCTTCGCGAGCGCTTTGGACAGCATATAAAAGAGGAGCATCTGGCCGGTGAAGGTCTTGGTTGCAGCCACCGAACGCTCCTTACCGCCATGCATTAAAAGAGTTTCATCAACCACGCCGGCCATCGCTGACGAGGGTTCGTTGGTAATGCCTATCGTGAAGGCGCCACGCTCGCGTGCGGTTTCCAGCACGCGGTTGATGTCTTCGCCTTCGCCGGACTGGGAAACCCCTATGACGAGCGCATGCTTAAGATTCAGCCGCGCGTGATAGAGCGTATAAACCGAGGGCGCCGAGAGCGAGACCGGAATACCGGTGGTGATTTCCAGCAGGTAGCGGCCAAACAAAGCTGCATTGTCCGAACTTCCGCGCGCAACCAGAACGATCAGATCAATGTCGCGCTGCCGCAGCGATTCTCCGAGCCGTTCGACTTTGGCACGCTCTTCAGCGATTGTTTTCGCCAGAGCGGCTGGTTGCTCGGCGATTTCCTGAAGCATCAAGGACACGTTGATTTCCGTTCAACCGTTTAGCAGTGGGCTACCGCCCGCTTGGTCGGGCAGTAGCCCGACTCTAAACAACATGCGGTTTCTAAACAAGTTGTATTCGTCATCAATATCAGGTAAATAGTCGTCCGTCCATCTCAACTTGATCAACAAAACTTTATGGACGTCATAACGAGATCTGACCGATGACAACAACTCTAGCACGAACCTTAATCCTGAGTGCGGCAATTGTCTGCGTATTGGCGTCTGCTTTTGCGCGGGCCGAAGCGCAGTCGCCGAACGTCCAAATCATTCCAGCGCCAAAACAAATCAACGTCAGCGAAGCGGCATTTGTGATTGGTCGGGAAGCTCGCATCGTCCTCGCCGATGGCAAATCAGTCGAGGATCGTTTCGCCGCCCAGGACTTTGTCGACGATGTGAAGCAGACGGCAGCCGTGAGTTTAAGATTGGGTGGAAATGCGCGCCGTGAAATCTTAATCGGCCAGATCGACTTACCGAGAGTTCAACAAGCTCTCAAACGAGCAGGTGTGGATCCGGGACAGAAGTTGACTGACGAAGGATACGTTGTCGCCGTCAGCCCGAACGAAGTCATCGTCGCCGGAAAAACATCCACCGGAACTTTCTATGGACTACAGACGCTCAAGCAACTGGTGCGCGGAGCAGGCGCCGACGCGTTCATTCCCGGCGTCAAGATCGTCGACTGGCCCACGATGCGCTGGCGCGCCGTTTCCGACGACATCAGCCGTGGCCCGGTCCCGACCGTCGATTACATCAAACGCCAAATTCGCACCGAAGCTTTCTTTAAGCTCAACATGCACTCCTTTTATATGGAGCACACGTTCACGAGCGAGTCGCATCCGCTGATCGGGCCGGCCGGAGGATCTTTAACG
>JBGPWS010000387.1:0-3698 GCA_041492345.1 Pyrinomonadaceae bacterium
ATCATCATCGATTCGCGCTCAGGCGAACGCACCATCATCTGGGATCGCGACGAGCGACTCTCTTTTCGACCTGACGAAGCTCCGATTGAACTCGCCACGCGTGGACGGATCCTGCACATCGACGCTCACGATCCGCCAGCGTGCGCGGTGATGGCCCGCGCGGCGCACGATGCGGGCGCGATCGTCACCGCGGACATCGATAATATTTATGAAGGACTGCCGGATTTGCTACCGCTGATCGACGTGCTTATCACTTCAGCCGAGTTACCGCATCAGCTGACCGGCATAAGTAATGAACGCGCTTCCCTGGTCGAGATGAAAGCACGTTTTGGTTGCGCGATTGTCGGCACCACCTTGGGCGCGCGCGGAGCTTTGATCTATTGCGACAAAGAATTCATCGAATCACCCGCCTTCACGGTTCCCGGCGGCTGTCGCGATACGACCGGCGCCGGCGACGCCTTTCACGGCGGATTCATCTACGGAATGTTGCGCGAAGAAGATCTGGAGACGTGCATGAAACTCGGCAACGCAGTCGCGGCGTTGAAGTGTCGCAGCCTGGGTGGACGTGCGGCGCTGCCGACGGTGGATGAGTTGAAAGATTTTCTGGGGGCGGGATCAAACAGCCGCAGATGAACGCGGATAGACGCGGATCAGACCGGACGAACAAGCCACGAAAAAGCACAAAAGGGGCAAATAAGATCCCGATCTGCTCTTGCGGCTTTTGTGCTTTCTTGTGGCTAGTATTTTTGTTTGTTCCTTATCCGTGCCAATCCGCGTTCATCCGCGGCTAGTTTTGCTCGGCCATCTCGCCCACGGAATATTTCTTCCCATAAGCGCGCGCGAAATACACGGCCAGCAGAAACGCTACGAACTGAATCGCGGCGGCGGTCCAGAAGGTTCTGAGGATCGAAGAGTCGCTCATGTTCTGCGGTTGACGGTCGAAACCCATTTGGGCCACCGCGCTGTAGATCAGGATGGCCGCGACCGACGGGCCGACCGCGCGCGCCAGGCTGGCCACTGATTGCATGACGCCGAGCACGCTCCCTTGCTCGCCCGCGCTGGCGCTTTTAGAAGCCAGGCTGCTCAGCGATGGAGCTGAAAGCGCGTTCCCAACTGAAGACAAGGCGCCAACCGACAGTATTCCCAGCAAACCAATTGCCGGCGCCACAAACGGACTCGCGAACAAGCTCACCGAAAACAGCAGCCCGCCGACAATGACCAGGGTGGGCTCGCCAAAACGCTTGACCAGTCTTCCGATCAGTCCGCCCTGAATGATAGTGGAAATGACTCCGACAAAGGCAAAGATCCAACCGCTGTGCCAGGCGTCGTAACCCAGGCGGAACATCATGAACAGTGAAAACACGGCGGTCATGATCGAGAAGGCCACGATCGACAGAAAATAGATCGCGAGCACAAAGGCGAGCTGCCGTTGTCGTAGCGACTCCAGCACTTGTTTCCAGGCACGGCCACTGGCCGCCGAAACCCGCGCGGGATGATCGCGAGTCACTGTTTCAGGCAGAGTGAAGTAAAGAAGGATGGCGTTGGCGAACGCCAGTCCGCCGGCAAACAGAAACGGAACGTTGATGCCCCAGCGGCTCAGTATGCCGCCGATGGCCGGACCAAAAACAAAACCGAGACCAAAAGCCGCGCCGATCAATCCCATGCCTTTGGCGCGATCTTCTTTGGTGGTGACATCGGCGATGTAGGCTTGCGCGGTTGAGATATTCCCGCCTGAGATTCCGTCGATGATACGACCGATAAACAGCATCCACAGGGTTGTGGCAAACCCCAGAATCAGAAAACCAAGACAAGTCCCCAGCAGACTGATAAGCAGAATCGGACGGCGGCCATGTTTGTCGGACAGTCTGCCCAGCACCGGGGCAAAGATGAGCTGCATTACCGAATACGAAGCGAACAACAGACCGACTTCGCGCGGCGTCCCGCCAAAGCGCGTGCCTTCGGCATAGTAAGGCAGCACCGGAATCACGATCCCGAAACCCACGAGATCGATAAAGACCGTGATGAAGATGACCAGCAGGGGGGAACGCTTCATGGGTAGTTTCGAGTTTCGAGTTTGGAGTTTCGAGTTATCAATTTCACCGTTCAACCTGGCCAAACCACATGAATCCGACACCGGGTTCGAGTTCAAGTACACAAGCAGAACTCGAAACTCGGAACCCTAAACTAGAAACGTTCCGCTTCTATCGTCGTCTGCCACTGATCATTCGATCGACCGACGCTTGTCCGCCACCCGTGATCAGCAGTGCCAGGGCAATGCCGAGAAACGCCACCGCCAGCTCACTACCTGTGGGCGCAAAGAAAGCGCGCCCGTGAACGCCAATGATCGCGGTCAACATCACGCATGTGATCAAGAATGCGCCGACTCGGGTGAACAATCCCAGCAGGACCAGAATTCCACCCACTAATTCCGAGAACGCCGCCGCGCCCATCCATAACCATGCGGGCCGCATGAAGGAAAACGGCGCCGGGAAAGACGTAAATTTTGCCAGACCCATACCGCCGAACACGCCCAGTACCAGTTGCGATCCGTGCCCAATGAAAGCAACCGCCAGCGCCAGCCGCAAAGGGATCGGAGCCCAAGACGATGAAGTAGAAGTTAGTCTGCGAAACATGACAGCCACCTTTCGATTCAGATCTGTTTGGATCGCGAGCAACTATAAATCCGTTTCCTTTTTCAGCCTAGGGTAAAACCTATTCCTGGGAGCGCGGGCGTCCCGCCCGCCCCGCGCCGCAGGCGCGAAGGTTGTTTCCCGAAATATGAAGAGATTATGGCTAATGATCTTTTTTCGCGATTTGCGCTCAGTGCGGGCGGGACGCCCGCGCTCCCAGCAATAGATTGACTAGCCCGACAAGGTAGACTGCACCAGTACCTGCTGTTTGCCCTCCTGGTAACGATTCGTAGTAACATCTCCCCGCTCTATCTCTCCATAACGCTTTAGCAGAACGGGTTTCAAATGCGTCGCAATTACTATCTCTTCGCTGCTGTCCAACTTGTCTTTGCCGTGCTGTGTTCGGCCGCGCAGGCACAGACGACCGCACCTATGTCGTCTGACATCTCGTACACCGTGGCGATGTCCAAGCCATACACGCATCTGCTGGAAGTAGAGATCCGCGTGAAGATTCCGGCGAACCTTCAGGTGCCAAACGAAAGTGATCTGGTAATGCCGGTATGGGCGCCGGGTTCGTACTTGATTCGCGAGTTCGAGCGCCACGTGCAGGACTTTGCCGCGGACGCCGGCGGGCGCGAGCTGGACTGGATCAAGGTCAACAAGAATACCTGGCGAGTAAAGACGGGCGGCGCGCGCCAGTGGCGGGCGACCTATCGCGTCTATGCCAACGAACTTTCGGTGCGCACCAGCGATTTGAATTCGGACCACGCATTCTGGAATAACGCGGCGCTGCTGATGTACCCAGACGGATACCTCAACGCGCCGTCGACTTTGCTCGTCGTGCCTCAGACGGGTTGGAAGGTTGCCACCGGCTTGCCCGAGGTATCTGGTCAGCCGAACACTTTTCGGGCCGAGAACTTCGACATTCTTTACGATTCTCCGGTTGAAGTCAGCAGTTTCAAGGAGCTCGACTTTCAGGTGCGCGGCGTCGCGCACCGGATCGTGATCGACGGCGAGGGCAACTATGAGCCCGGGCGCATGCGCGCGGACGTGCAAAAGATCGTCGAG
>JBGPWS010000185.1:0-9101 GCA_041492345.1 Pyrinomonadaceae bacterium
ATTTGCCGCGTCTGTTGGATTCGATTGAGGTGGCACGCTCGAACTATTCCGGCGGACCGGAGGCGATCGAAGTCATCGTTGCGGACAACGGTTCCACCGATCGTACGGCTGAGGTGGCCGCGGCCCACGGCGCGCGAGTTGTCAGAGTTGAAAAGCGCCGCATTGCCGCCGCGCGCAACGGTGGTGGCCACGCTGCCTTGGGCGAGATTGTTTGTTTCATCGATGGCGACTCGGCCGTGCACCCGCAAACCTTCGACACGATCGATGGGGCAATTGAGAGTGGCCGCTATGTTGGCGGATCGACCGGACTGACGCTGGAACGAAAGTCGTTGGGCCTCCTCGTCACCTATTGCCTGGGAGCGCCGCTGGCATTGATAACGCGGATGGATTCGGGTGTTGTTTTCTGCCGCCGCGCGGACTTTGAAGCGGTGGGCGGCTATGACGAAAGCCGTCTGTATGCTGAGGACTTGCTGTTCCTAATGGCGCTTCGCCGGTTGGGCCGGGGTCGAGGCCAAAGACTGACGCGGTTGAGCAGTGTCAAAGCGCTGGGCTGTACGCGCAAGTTCGATCAGTTCGGCGACTGGCATTATTTCTGGATGCTTGGTCACGTGTTCAAGAGCCTGGTTACATGGAACTGGCACGACGAAAACCTGGCTGAGCGTTACTGGTACAACTCAGGGCGCTGAAAACTAAGCGACGGCAGACTCTGCTCGCGTGCGAATAGGCATCTGATCCCAAGTCTCACCTTCCAGGGTTCTCCCGAATTTCTTTTTCCAAACCCCACCCCATTGTTTGAAGAAGAAAGGCACGCCAGCCTCGATGCACTGATCGCGAATAGACACGACCCATTCAGACTTCATTGCACGAGCACCCGGCCCCGACTCTCCGCCAACGATCACCCAGTCAATTCCATCCAGACAGAGATCATCGAGCGGTCCTAATAGCGGTTCTAACGAAAGAAACTTGATTGCTGCGCCGGTGTCGCGCAGATGGTCAATGCGATAGGTGTAGGGTTTGTTTTCGACACTGACGCCCATCCAAATATTATCAGCCCAAGGTAATTGCTCGCTCAGAGCCGACAATCGATCAGCTCGTTTCGTCAAAACCTGGAAACGATGCCAGTGTGCTCGCCGCATCACGTCGAACGCTCTGAGGATGAAGTCGAGGGGAACCTTTGCGTGGAACATGTCGCTCATTGAATTCACAAAAATGGTCTGTGGCTTCTTCCATCGTAAAGGGAGTTCGAGAGCTTCTTGATGAAGCGTGAGTGTGAAGCCCTTGACATAGTTAGCCTGACCCATTGCCTGAAGCCGCAATGCCATTCGTTCGGCATAGCAGTGCTTGCAGCCCGGGCTTATCTTCGTGCAACCGGTAAGCGGGTTCCAGGTCGACTCAGTCCATTCGATGGAAGATTTTTGTCCCATTATCGGAGTCCTCTTTTTCGGTACTTTTCGAAGATGTATTCGACAATGTTGGCGCCGGTCTGATTCGCAGAGGGCAGAGAACAGATAGTAAAAGCATTATATCTGAGTTGGACCTTGAAAGAACGTAAGGAAAATTGCAACGGCCACTTAACCTCCCGATTTCTCTTCCGCTTTCCGCAAACTCGCTGTAAAATCTCGCTCGCTCGCAGCTTATTTCTGATCTGATATTCCGTCGCGAGAACGCGCAACACCGTCTGGGCAGGGAATGAACGGAACAAAAGTAGCGCCAGCGATACCCAACGGCTCCGATCTTCACGAGCGACTTTGCCGCGCGCGCAGGTATATCGACGAGTGCTATGACCTGCCCCTGGACCTGACGGAAATCTCAAAGCAAGCCTGTCTGTCCCGATATCATTTTCTGCGCCTGTTTCGGGATACGTTCGAAACGACCCCGCACCAGTATCTGATCCAGCGCCGAATTGAGAAGGCTAAAGAGCTGCTCCGCTCGCGCGGTCTGAGCGTCACGGATGTGTGCTTTGAAGTGGGCTTTCAGAGTTTAGGATCATTCAGCTCGCTCTTCCGCCGGTGTGTCGGTCACGCGCCAATCAATTACCGCAAGCGCGAAAGGGAGTCTTTACGCAAAGTCCCCGGTTGCTTTGTTCTCATGTACGGACTCAAGCCGTCCGATCGTTAGTAGTTAATCCGCCGAAGGCTATACCCACCCGCTACCGCAGGTGGTAGCGGACAATACAGCAATTTTCGAGAAGCCACTTTTCGCCAAACCTCTTATGCTCCTGCACAAATCTGACGGAGGGAACCGAGAATCATGATTACGAAAATGTCGCACGCAACAATCTACGTCAAGAACCAACAAGAGGCGCTCGAGTTCTATCGCGATAAGCTGGGATTCGAAGTCGACACGGACGCGATGATCGGGGAAGACTTTCGCTGGCTCACGATGAGGATCAAAGACCAGCCTGGCTTTGAAATCATTCTGATGGAGCCAAAGGCAGGATTTCTTTTGGACGAAGAATCGGCCGCTCAATTGCAGTCATTGATGGACAAAGGCATGCTCGGAGGAGGCGTGTTCGAAACCCCGGACTGTCAAAAGACTTATGAAGACCTGAAGGCGCGAGGCGTTGAATTCAAGGGGCCTCCAACCGAACAATCCTGGGGCATCGCGACGGTGTTCAGAGATAACTCAGGCAATTGGTTCAGTCTGTCGCAGGAAAAGGATGAGCAAGTTGCTCGTTGAGATACGCCAAGCGATTGATAGACACGGGCGGCTATGCAAAGAAAGATCGGATCACGCATCGCATCGAGATCACTTCGCTGAAAGACATTGATGACGAAGTGAAGCGCTGGTTGAAAGTCGCGTACGTTCGCGATGCTTGAGGACACCACCGCCACGAAGCGCATAATAGTCTTAGCCCCGTTAGGGGCTGGATGTTTATAGCAAGAGAGTTCTTTGATGAATCGATAGCTCCTTTAGGAGCGAAACGATGTCGCAGTCGAACCACGGTTTTTTTGAGCAAGAGACATTTCGCTCCTGGCGGAGCGAGGAATAGAGGCTTTCCGCACATCGGGCGGCAAAGCCGCATCACTGAACTGGAGTTCCAGATGGCAGCAGCAGCAACGAAGACAAAACAAACTCCGCGCATGAGCGACGACGCGGTCAAGGCAAAAACCGGAACGACGTGGTCGGAGTGGTTCAAACTTCTCGACGCAGCCGGCGCGAAGAAGATGACGCACCGGGAGATTGTCGCGTACCTCAATCAAAAGTACGGTGTCGGCCCATGGTGGCGGCAGATGGTTGCGGTCACTTATGAACAAGCGCGCGGCCTGCGCGACAAACATGAGAAACCGGAAGGTTACGAGATCAGCGTGAGCCGTACCATTGACGCGCCGCTCGGCAAAGCCTTCAAAGCATGGACGGATGAAAAGACGCGCAAGAAATGGCTGCCTGCAAATCTCACGATCCGCAAAGCGACAGCTAACAAGTCGCTGCGCATCAGTTGGGAGGACGGCAAGACGAGCCTGTCGGTCAACTTCTATTCCAAAGGCGCCGGCAAAGCTCAGGTCGTCGCGCAGCACGGTAAGCTACCGGATGCGAAAGGCGCGGCAAAGATGAAAAAGTTTTGGGCTCAGGCACTTGATCGGCTCGAGGCCCTGATCGAATAAGGTTGAGCTTGATCCAAGGCGCCCTCGCCGCTATGCTCTTCCCGCACAATCCAGGTCATGCGTTTCTTTATCCGCTTCTCAGTCGCGCTGCTAATCGCGTTCGTGCTGCTTGAATTCATAAGCGCGGCGCATCTCTTGCCGGGTCGCGCCCAGACTTTTCGCGAGCAACAACTCGATCTCCTGATTCTTCACGGTAAACTCGTTGACGGTTCCGGTAAGAAACCACGAACCGCCGATGTTGGCATTCGCGGCGATCGCATCGTATTCGTCGGCGATGCGCGCAAGGCAAACCTGACTGCGGCGCGAATCATTGACGCGACGGGCCTGGTGGTCGCGCCGGGTTTCATCGATCCGCATACGCACACGCTCGGCGATCTCTCCGACCAGAATCGCAAGAGCAACGAAGCCTATCTGATGCAGGGCGTGACCACTGTCGTTACCGGGAACGATGGCGGTAGTGTGCTGAACATCGGCGAGACGTTGCGCAAGTGGGAAGAACAGGGCATCGGCACCAATGCGATCCTGCTCGCCGGTCATGGCACGATTCGCGGGCGGGTCATCGGCAATACCGATGCGCAACCAACCGCTGCACAGCTTGAAGAAATGAAACAGCTGGTCGCGCGCGCTATGGACGAAGGCGCGTTCGGACTGTCCACGGGCCTTTACTACGCACCCGGCAGTTACGCAAAAACCGAAGAAGTTATTGAGTTGTCAAAGGTCGCTGCCGCGAAGGGCGGCATCTACGATACGCACATGCGTGATGAGAGTTCATACTCGATTGGCCTGCTGGGGTCGATCAAAGAAACGATTCGCATCGGTCGCGAAGCGAAAATTCCGGTACACATCTCGCACATCAAAGCGCTCGGCCCGGAGGTTTGGGGCCAGAGTAAACAGGCGATCGAGCTGATCACGAAAGCGCGCGCCGAAGGAATAGAGGCGAGTGCCTGCCAGTATCCATACACGGCATCTGGAACCAGCCTGCAAGCCTCGCTCGTTCCGCGCTGGGCGGAAGTCGGCGGCCGGGCCGAGTTGCTCAAACGCATCGATGATTCCCGGCCGCGTCTGCTGGCGGAAATGGAAGAGAATCTAAAGCGACGCGGCGGGGCTGACTCTCTGCTGATCACCGACGCGCGCGACACCCAACTTGTTGGCAAGAAGCTTTCCGAGATCGCGAACGCTCGGAACAAGTCACCGGTTGAAACTGCGCTCGAGTTGATCAAGCTGGGCAACATCGGCGTCGCATCATTCAACATGAACGAAAAGGATATCGAGCGCTTCATGAAACAGAGCTTCATGATGACCTGTTCGGACGGCTCAACCGGACATCCGCGCAAGTACGGGACGTTTCCGCGCAAGCTGCGCGAGTACGTCTACAACCGCAAGCTCATCGGTTTGCCGTTTGCGGTGCGCAACTCAAGCGCGCTTACCGCAGAGACATTTCGCATTCCGGAACGCGGTCTGATTCGTGAAGGATACTTCGCGGACGTGATCATCTTCGACGAGAAGACGGTCGCCGATCGCGCCACTTATGAACAGCCGGAATTATTTTCAGTCGGGATGAAGTTCGTGATCGTCAACGGCAAGATCGCGGTTGAGAATGGCGCGTACACCGGCGCGCTCGCCGGCCGTGCGCTACGCAAACAGCCGTTGCGAAACCATTGACGGCCGTAGGGCAAGTTACCGGCCGTCCGAACCAATTGCTCACTCGATCCGAAACAATGGCAGAACCCGCGTTGTAGCTATCGACATCGAGCTAAGACCCCAAAGCCGGTCCAAAGAGCAATCCGCTATTGTGAACTGACCGAAGCTGTAGTAGGTTACCGCCGTTTCCCTGGAACTTTCCTGACAAAACCTAAGAGGAGTGCGAAAACTATGAAAATGAAAATCGTTCTTGCGGTCTTGTTTCTTCTAGTGGGCGCCGCGGTTGCCGGTGCAGCTACGCCTCCGGATCAGCCGTTCATGACAGCTGCCCGCGCCGACCTGCAAACAGCAAAGTCTGAACTCCAGGCAGCCCTGCGCAACAAGGGTGGCCACCGCGCCAACGCAGCGGGCCTGACTAATCGGGCGATTGGTGAAGTAAATGCGGGCATCGCTTATGCCCGGCGTCACAATCACGCGTCGTCGCCGGATCAGCCGCACATGCGGGCCGCGCTTGCCGCTCTGAACAGCGCCTTGAATAACCTGAATCGAGCCGAGGCCGACAAGGGCGGTCATCGCGCCAACGCAATGTCTCTGGTCAACCAAGCGATCAGTGAGGTTAAACTTGGGATCGAGGCCGGAGAAGGCGGTTAAGTTAGACCAGTCGATTCCGAATACAGGATCAAGCCAGGGGTGACCGGCATTTTGAAGGTCACCACCTGGCTTTTCCTCTAACAAGTTGCAATGCTGATTTAAATGAAAGCAGTCATCTTCGCACAACATGGCGGGCCCGAAGTTCTGCAGTTCACTGAAGCGCCCGATCCTCGAATCAAAGCCAACGAAGTTTTGGTAGAAGTGCGCGCCTGCGCGCTGAACCACCTCGACGTCTGGGTGCGCGGCGGCTTGCCGGGAATCAAGATTCCTTTGCCGCACATTCTCGGCAACGATGTCGCCGGAGTGGTGCGTGAAGTCGGTGAACTGGTGACGTGGGTGCAGCCGGGCGATGAGGTCATGGTGCAGCCCGGACTGTCGTGCGGACACTGCCATCAATGTCTCGCCGGGCGCGATAACATGTGCGACGAATACGACATCATCGGCTATCGACGCGATGGCGGCTACGCGGAACTTCTGTCCGTACCGGGCGTGAATGTAATTCCGAAGCCGAAGAACTTGAGCTGGCCTGAGGCGGCTGCGCTGCCACTCGTGACTCTGACTGCCTGGCACATGCTGGTGACGCAAGCTCGGGTACAACCGGGCGAAGATGTACTGGTTCACGCCGCGGGCAGTGGCGTCGGTTCACTCGGAATTCAGATTGCGAAGCTTCACGGCGCGCGCGTGATTGCCACGGCAAGTTCAGATAGGAAACTCGCCAAGGCGCGTGAGTTGGGTGCCGACGAAACAGTTAATTACACGCGCGACGATTGGCCGAAAGAAGTTAGAAAGCTGACCGGCGGTCGTGGCGTCGACGTCGTGTTCGAACACACCGGCGCGGCGACCTGGCCAGGATCGATTGTCTCGCTCAAGAAAGGCGGGCGGCTGGTTACCTGCGGTGCGACCAGCGGCTTTGACGCGCGCACGGATCTGCGGCAGGTTTTCTATCGTCATCTGACGATCCTTGGTTCAATGATGGGATCGAAAGCTGAATTACTCTTAGCGATGAAGTTCATTGAAAGCGGTCAGATTCGTGCCGTCGTGGATCGCACGTTGCCGCTGTCTGAAGCGCGAACAGCTCACGAGCTGATGGAAGACCGCGCGCAGTTTGGCAAGCTGGTGCTGTTGCCTTAGAATGCTGCCGCGAACGCTCTGGAAAATGGGTTTAGAGTTCGAGCTTTAGCTTGCGCCTGTAATCAGCAACCTAAAGGTTGAACTCTGAACGCAGACTGACCCACGGGCCGTTGCGGACATAACCCAGACACTTCTCAAGTCACAGGAGAACCATCATGAATAGCAGACTCAGGATTCAAGGACTGTTGTTAGCAGCCTTGCTGATTGCGGCCAACGCATTTAGCACGCCGGCACAACCACAAGGCACGGCAACCGCGCTGCCCAAAGGCGTTGAGCGAGTCACTTTCGTAGAAGGCATCACTGAATACCGGCTGCCGAACGGCCTGCGTGTACTGATGTTTCCGGATCAGTCCAAGCAGACGATCACCGTCAACATCACGTACCTCGTCGGCTCGGCTACTGAGAACTACGGAGAGACGGGCATGGCGCACCTCCTCGAGCACATGCTCTTCAAAGGCACGCCGAAGCATTTGAAACCCTGGGACGAGTTAACCGCGCATGGATCGCGCCCTAACGGCACCACCTGGTCGGATCGCACCAACTATTTCGAAACGTTCGCCGCCACTGACGTGAATCTCAACTGGGCGCTCGATCTCGAATCCGATCGGATGGTCAACAGCTTTGTCGCGAAAAAAGATCTGGATAGCGAGATGACGGTCGTGCGCAACGAATTCGAGCTGGGCGAGAACAGCCCGTTCAATGTTCTGCTCGAGCGCTCTATGGCTACGTCGTACATTTGGCACAACTACGGCAAGACAACGATTGGTGCGCGCAGCGATATCGAGAATGTGCCGATCGAACGTTTGCAGGCTTTCTATCACAACTATTATCAGCCCGATAACTCTGTGCTGCTCGTCGCGGGCAAGTTTGACGAGTCGAAAACCCTTGCGCTCGTCGACAAATACTTCTCGCCGATCCCCACACCCACACGCACTCTGCAAAAGATCTACACCGTCGAGCCAACGAAGGATGGCGAGCGGTCGGTGACACTTCGCCGCACCGGGGACACACAACTAGTGCAGGCGCTCTATCACGTCCCCGCGGGCTCGCACCCGGATTTTGCCGCCGTTGACATCATCGCGCAGATACTCGGCGACACGCCCTCGGGCCGTCTTCATAAAGCACTCGTCGAGACGAAAAAAGCATCTTCAATCTTCGGCTTCGATTTTCAATGGCACGATCCCACGCTGGCGATTTTTGGCGCGGAAGTCCGTCTGGGCGACTCGCTCGACGTCGCCCGCGACGCGCTCATCCAGACCATCGAAGGCATTACTGCGAACCCGCCGACGAAAGAGGAGGTCGAGCGGGCGCGCGCACAGATCCTGAAGAACATCGAACTGGCCCTTAATAGCTCTGATCAGGTTGGCCTGACCTTGAGCGAATTTATCGGCGCAGGTGACTGGCGACTGTTCTTCCTGCATCGTGACCGGGTACGGAAGACTACGCCCGAAGAAGTCGCGCAGGTCGCGGCTCGTTACTTCAAACAGGCGAATCGCACGCTCGGGCTTTTCATTCCGACGGCTAAGCCTGATCGCGCTGAGATTCCGCCGACTCCGGATCTGACGGCGACGCTCAAGGACTACAAAGGCGACGCAGTGGTGGCGGCCGGCGAGGCCTTCGATCCTTCACCGGCGAACATCGAGTCGAGCACCACACGCAGCGCGGCGGGCGGTATCAAGCTGGCGCTGCTGCCCAAGAAAACCCGCGGCGGCAAGGTTGTCGCGCAGATGCTTTTCCGTTATGGCGACGAGCAGAGTCTGATGAATCGTTCAACCGCCGCCGGGCTCGCCGGCTCAATGCTGATGCGCGGGACGACGAAACACACGCGACAACAGATTCAGGACGAGCTGGATCGTCTGAAGGCGCGGCTCTTTGTCTTTGGCGCCGCGCCGCAGGCCTCGGTTCAGATCGAGACGACGCGCGAGAATCTGCCTGCCGTCATGCGTCTGGCCGCCGAAATCTTGCGGGAACCTGCCTTCCCCGAGAGCGAGTTCAGCTTGCTAAAGCAGGAAGAGTTGGCGGGAATCGAAGAGCAGAAGAGCGAGCCGACACAGATCGCCTTCACCGCGTTCA
>JBGPWS010000313.1:0-5359 GCA_041492345.1 Pyrinomonadaceae bacterium
CTTCAACCGCGTCGCTCGCCAATCGTGATACTCGGTATAGTCGCCATTATAGTGTTCGGCAGCACCGGCGCCATCCAGGGCGAGTATCTGTGTCGCCACGCGATCAAGGAAATACCGATCATGGCTGATGGTAATGATCGTTCCTTCGTATGCCGCGAGTGCTTCCTCCAAAGATTCGCGCGACGGAATATCGAGATGATTTGTCGGCTCGTCCAGAACCAGAACATTCACGCCGGAGTAAATCAGTTTGGCCAGCGCCAGTCTCCCCTTCTCTCCGCCGGAAAGATCACGCACGTGCTTGTAGACATCGTCGCCAAAAAAGAGAAATTTCGCCAGAAAGGATCGCAACTCGCCCGCGGTAACGCTGGAGGGCGCAACGCCCCGCAGTTCCATGATGATCTCGTTGCGATCATCGAGGTCTTCGAGCTGCTGAGCATAGTAGCCAGTTTGAACTTTGCTGCCCCAACGCATCTCGCCCGACAGCAAAGGAAGCTTACCGAGAATTGTTTTTACAAACGTCGTCTTTCCCGATCCGTTAGGGCCAATGACACCCAGACATTCACCGCGTCGCAGAATCAGCGAGATGTCGGTGGCGAGGGTCTTATCCGGATAACCAATCGACGCTTCGGTCACGGTCAGCACGTGCGTGCCGGCCCGTTCGATGTCCTGCATGCGGAAATCGCCGGACGCTTGATCGCCACGCACGGCCTCGACACGATCGAGCCGCTGCAGCATGGTGCGACGCGACTTTGCCTGCTTGGTTTTTTGGCCGGCCAGGTTGCGCCGGATGAATTCTTCGGTCTTAGCGATTAAGCGCTGCTGATTGTCGTAGGCCCGCTGTTGTATTTCGCGTTGCTCTTCGCGCTCGACCAGGTAGTCAGAGTAGTTTCCGGTGTAACTCGCCGCCCGCCCATTTTCAACCTCGATAATCCGGCGAGAGGCCCGGTCCAGAAAATAACGATCGTGGCTGATGATTACAAAAGCCGACGCGTACGTCTGTAGAAACTCTTCCAGCCATTCGACCGCCACCACATCGAGGTGATTAGTGGGCTCATCGAGTAGCAGCACGTCCGGTTCCGAGAGCAACAAACACGCAAGACCCAGACGATTCTGCTGGCCGCCGGAAAGTTTTTCAGTTTCCATTGGCCAGGTTTCGCGATCGAAACCCAGGCCCTGCAGGATCGCTTCGGCCTTCGCAGAGTATTCAAAGCCGCCTTCGCGCTCGTACTCGTGCTGCAAGTCGCTGTAGCGCTCAAGAACCTTTTCCAGATCGTCGCCGGCGTCGGCCATGCGATGCTCGAGCTCGTGCATCTGGTGTTCGATTTGTTGCAGCCGGCCAAATGCCGCCAGCGCCGATTCGTGTACGGTTGAACCTGCTTCGAAGTGAACGTGCTGTGCCAGCAAACCAAGTTTCAGTCCGCGGGCGCGCACGACTTCGCCGCTGTCCGGCGTCTCTTCCTGCGTAACCAGCCGAAAGATTGTTGTCTTTCCCGCGCCGTTGCGACCTACCAGACCAACGTGCTCACCCGGATTGATCTGGAGCGAGGCGCCACGAAGGACATCCTGCGCGCCGAAAGATTTCTCAACATCGGAAAGACGGAAAAGCATTCAGTCGCCTCTTTGGAGTGCTGCGACTTGTCGCAGCTTTCTAATATTAGTTAATGATCAATGGAAAGCGGTGACAAGTCACCGCACTCCAAAAGTCAGAACGGGTGCGAACTTGAACTTCTCGCTCGCACCCGCTCGATTTGGAAAACAATCCGTTTCAAATCACTTCTTCGCTGGTGATGCCGTGCTGGCAGCCGGAGAAGAGGCCGCCTTGGCGGCCGGTGACGAACTCGGACTTGCAGCCGACGCCGGCGTGCCGGCTGGTTTCGTCGCATCTGTTGACGCTGGACGCAAGCCCATGTTGCTGGGATTATTCAACATATTCCCAGCCAGAGTATTTACGACCTTCGCTTCCGTCTGGGCTACTTCAAGCAAAGCAGCATTCAGGATTTCCTTGCGTTGATTCGTAAGCGCGACGGTGATTTGCTGGCGTACGCCCGGGCTCTCCAGGGTCAGGTTCTCCGTTTGCAGACGTTTTTCCTGGAGCTTGAAGATGTACCAGCGACCGGCCGGATATTGTGGCGAGCTGAACTTAACGGGACTGGTAAAGCTGCCTGCTTGCATGGGCCCGAAAAGCTGAGCTACCAAATCCGGCGAAAAGCCGTTCTGTTTGAGTTCGTCTTCAGTAGCGAATCCGATGTCGCCGCCGCGCGCCACACTCTGCTGATCTTCACTCTTCGCCCGAGCCACGGTTGCGAAATCAGCGCCGCTTTTCAACTGCTGGTAGATGTTGTCAATCTTTACCTTGGCGTCGGTGTCGTTCTTGGCATCATCATTCTTGATGCCCTGTTGGGTGTTATCGGCCGGATCTACCGCAATCATCGCCAGGGCCACGCCGCGAGCGTTAACGAACTGCTGCTTATTTGCGTTGTAATAGTCTTCGACTTCGCGATCACTGACGGTGATTTTGCCCGCGTACTTGTCCTGCAGCGACTTAATCGCCAGATCCTTTTTTGCTTCTTCGCGCAACGCCTCCATGGTCACATTCTGCTCTTTGAGCTGACGAGCAAACTCTTCGTCAGTCATTCCGGTCTGTTGCTTCTGTTCGTTAATCGCCGAAGTAATCTGATCCTCGGACGGCAGAAGCTTTTCCTGCTCAGCGCGCTGAAATAGGACTTCGCGCTGAATCAAGCTGGAGAGCACCTGCAAACGCGCCTGGGCCAACTCAAGGGGTGAAAGCTGTGCCTGCTTACCTTGTGTCTGTTGGGTAATGAGTCGCTCCACTTCCTGCAACATGATCTTCTTGCCATTGACCGTGGCGGCGACTGTATTGACGGGGCCCTCGGTTCCAGAGCCGCAGGCCGCGATCAACAAGGCGCTGAACGCGACGGCCGTGAGCCACATGAAACGTTGATGTTTTCTCTGCACTTTTGTTTTGCTCCTTAAAGTATTGAAGAATGATGCGCGAGCTTCGGGAATTACGTTGCTCGCGCTCGATCAAGCAATTGCGCACGGCACTCCGGCTTGACCGCCTGGTAACTCGTTTGCTATAAGTTTTCGTTTCAAATGTTAGTGCCGACCCACACTGTGACGTCGTGGGCGTGTCTACAGGAGATCAGTTATCATGGCTAAGCGTTGTGAAGTTTGCGGCAAAGGGCCGCAGTTTGGCAATAATGTTTCGCATGCGAACAATCGCACGCCTCGCGTTTTCAATCCGAATCTCCAATCAATCCGCGTCAAGCTGCCGCAGGGTGGCGTGAGCCGAATGAAGGTGTGCACCAGCTGTATTAAAGCCGGCAAAGTGGCGAAAGCTGCCTGACCTCAGCACAGCTCCTGGCTTACTCCCTCGCTATTACTCGCGGCTCCGAACTACGGTCGCAATCGCTTCAATCTCAACCCTGGCATCACGCGGCAACCGGGCCGCCTGAACCGTGGCTCGAGCCGGCGGCTCTTCACCAAAAAAACGCCCGTAAACTTCGTTCATCGTCGTGAAGTCGTCCATGTCCGCCAGGAACACCGTCGTCTTAATAACCTCATCCATACCCACGCCGGCAGCCTCAAACACGGCGGTCAAATTGCGCAGGACTTGTGCAGTTTGCTCGGCAATTCCGCCCGCGACAAACTCACCCGTCGCCGGATCGATGGGAATCTGACCTGATGCAAAAACCAGGTCGCCCGCTCGGACGGCCTGCGAATAGGGCCCGATCGCGCGCGGCGCACGGTCTGTAGCAACAATGTCCTTCACAGTAAGCACCGACTGGTTTTCGACTGCCAAAACAAACCCTGTACTTTAACAGAAAGATGCATAAAATGGGAAACTCGAACAGGCCACATGCTTGGCAAGGCTGGTGGTATCCCGCGGTCAGACGATTTCCAGACGAAAACGAGGGAATGGTTCAGCTATGAGACTAAGACTCTTCAAGGTGCTGCTTCTCGGTGTGACTCTACTCTGTATCAGCCCGTTTCGGTTCGCGCAATGGAAACCCCCTCCGACGGAAGATGATCGTCTCAAAGGAAGCTACCGGTTTGAGAGCAACGGATGGATCTATGTCCATCTGGAAGGCGAGCCTGAGCAAATTGGCTATCAGCATGGAAGGCTCCTGGCAAAGGAGACCGATGATCTGCTGAGAGTCCTAAAGCCTTTCCTCAAACACGAAACAAAACGCGATTGGGAGTTTTACCGGAAAGCTTCGCGCGACATTCTCTGGCCGAAGATCGACTCTGAGTTCCAACGCGAGATCGACGGCATCGTAAAAGGACTGAACGACGCCGGAGTTAAGGCCGACCGCTGGGACATTGTAGCGCTGAACGCGCTCGAGGAACTTCCCTACTATTACCTGCCCTGGTTGGACAAACAACAGGGCCGCCTGCCGACAACGCACGCGCCGGGCAACTGCAGCGCGATAATCGCGACCGGGAGTTACACGAAGGACAAGCGCATCGTGATGGGCCACAACACCTGGACAAATTACATTGTCGGCGAGCGTTGGAACATCATCTTCGATATTAAGCCGACCCGTGGGTACCGCGTGTTGATGGACGGCTTACCCGGAGTGATCACCAGCGATGACGATTTTGGGATCAACTCCGCAGGCATAATGATTACTGAGACCACGATTACCGGCTTTACCTCGTTTGATCCGGCGGGTTCGCCTGAGTTCTATCGCGCTCGCAAAGCGCTGCAATACAGCAACTCGATTGACGACTATGTTCGCATCATGCTGGATGGAAATAACGGCGGGTATGCAAACGACTGGCTGGTCGGGGATAACAAGACGGGTGAGATTGCTGTCTTTGAGCTGGGCCTGAAAGAGCACAGCTTGCGCCGCACAAAGGATGGTTATTTCGTCGGCTCAAATTTTCCAGTCGATCGAAAGTTGGCCACACTTGAAACCAACTTTGACTTCAACAACCTCCAGGGCTCGCCCCTCGCCAGAAAAGCGCGTTGGGAACAAATGGTGGAGAAATCAAAGAGCACGATTGACGTCGAGACGGTGAAACTGATGGAGGGCGACACCTTCGACTCATTCGCGAAGAAGGAAGGCCCGAATGAGCGCAGTCTTTGTGGTTGTGTCGAGCGTTCCGCGCGCGGTATTCCTGAATGGGACTAGCCCAAATTCTATCCGGGCGGAACAGTCCAGGCGAAGGCCGTTGATGGTCACATGGCCGAGACAATGCAATTCTGGGCAGCAATGGGTCATCCGTGCGGCTATGACTTCATCGCGGCCACTTTCTTAAAGACACATCCGGATTACGGATGGATGAAGGGCCTTTTGACCGACATGAAATCGCATCCCTGGACAATTTTCAC
>JBGPWS010000129.1:0-11286 GCA_041492345.1 Pyrinomonadaceae bacterium
CCAGTTCGGCATTCGTCACGTCTCGTGATTCTGCAGCGAGATCGTGGGCTTGTCCGGCGACCATGCCTTCCGGCGTTCCGGCAGCCCGGGCGATTTCCGCAATCAATTGAACGCGAAGAGTCGGCGCCAGCCTTTCATCTTCAGCGATCGTTTGAAACGCGAGTGTTTGTAAAGCATCTCCCGCAAGAATCGCCGTCGCTTCGTCAAACTTCACGTGACACGTGGGCCGGCCGCGTCGCAAATCATCGTTATCCATCGAAGGCAAGTCGTCGTGAATCAGCGAGTAGGTGTGAATCATCTCCAGCGCGCAGGCCGCCCTCAGGAGATCATCAGGACTCGCTCCAAACGTCTGGCCGGTGGCGAGCAAAAGCGCCGGACGAAATCTTTTGCCGCCGGCGAACAAGCTCCAGCGAATCGCGGCGTGCACCCGCTCAGGCTCTGCGGATTCTTTCGGAATGAGCCGATCGAGCTGGGAGTCGATCAGCGCGCGACACGAAGCGAGGAATTCGGGCGCATCGGTTACGCGGGTATGAGAAGGTTTAGTAGTCACAAGTTTGGAGTTACCGCAACGCCGTCCCGTAAGGACGAAATGTTTATAGGCCCATGACCTGCGATGGCACAAAGCTCCGTAGGAGCGGAATGTTGTTGATTAGTGCGAGCCGGGAAACTATAAACATTTCGCTCCTACGGAGCGAGTTCTGGTTGGATTTGTCGAAACTATAAACATTTGGCTCCTACGGAGCCCGACGCGCGTTCTTGATCAATCTTCGCCACTCTCAGTAGCGCTCAACTCGCTCTCCGGATCGAACGGGCGCACAGCGGCCCGTCCCTGATTATCGCGCATTAGAATCTCGATACGGCGTTCGGCCTGAGTCAGGCGATCCTGGCATTCGCGCGAAAGCTTCACGCCCTGCTCAAACAGCTCCAGACTTTTCTCGAGGGTTAGTTCGCCCTGCTCCAGCTCGCGCACGATGCGCTCGAGTTCTTCCAGCGACGTCTCGAAATTCTTTGGTTTGGCGTTGCTCATTGGTCACCCAGACTTCTTTAGTCTTTCGCCCTCTCCCTTTGGGAGAGGGTCGGGGAGAGGGCTTGTCTGCGCCACGCTCCCAGAGGGAGGGGAAGAAGAATCCCTGACCGAAAGTCTGTGCTACTTGGCATGCTTCTTTAGCTTATCTAAATGCTTGCGAACCTCATCCTGGACCTGGGCTCCGGCCGACGGCAGGTTTTGCTTGACGCTGTCGGCGATCACGGTCGCCAGCTTGTCATCCTGCACCGCGGTTATTCGCCAGCGGCCCGGTGTCGTCGCCGGCTGCATTGTAAGCTGAAGATGCTCATCTTTGATATTCACCGTCGCATGAGCGACGTTGTTTTCTTCCTTGATGTCGGCAAAGCGAGTAATCGCCAGCGCTACGAGGATGAAAGGTTTTCCGGCCGCGGGTGCGGTCAGCCGTTTCAGTTCTTTGACAGATTCGTCGTGCACTGTCTGTTTCAGTTTTGGCGACAATGATGACAAAGCAGAGTCAGCCTGAGTGGGCCAGACTGAACCGATCGCTGACGAGACCGAACCAGCCTCGCGTTGCCGAACCTGCGACACAAGATCGTCGGTGACTTTGTCGGTATCAAGAATACTGTCGATCGTGGCCGTGTCATTTCGTTGAGCTGCATCCGCCAGGATCGCCAGGGAATACGCCGGGCTGTTCTGATAATGCCGCCACCATAGATAACCGCCACCAGCAACGCCGCCGCAGAGCAGCAGCAGCACCACCGCGATGATAATCAGCAGCCGACCGAGCCCTCCGCGGGATCCCTTCTTACCTGGAGTGCCGCGCAGGGCATCAAAATTGATCACGATCCGGTTGCGTTTCATTTTACTCGTTCTTCGGTTCCTTCGACGCGGCAATCAACGACACCCTTCCACAGGCGCAGGCGCAAAGCATCGCCGATTGTCAGCGCGCCAGCTTCGCGCACGACATGTCCCTGCGCGTCATGCGCAATAGCATAGCCTCTCTCGAGGACCTTTAGCGGTGACATCGCGTCAAGCCCGGCGGCAACCATGGCGAGTCGCTGCTTCGCTGTCTCAAGCCGGGTTGTGATGCCGGCGTCGCGCGCCTTCTTGAGCGATTCAAAACGTGTGCGCGCAGCCAGCACTACGGAACGAAGCTGCGCCGGTGACAAGCTGTGCGCCGCTGCGCCAAAGCGCCGCTGGGCGCGTTGAACCATACTGGTGATCGCGGTCTGCAGCCGATGTTCGGCATCGTCTCTCGCGGCCATCGCTTCGTGCAGCCGCGCCGCCACTGCATCGAATGCCGGCGACAAAGCCAGCTCTTGCACCTCAGTGCGCGAGCCGGCGATGCGGTATCGAATTGAGCGCGCCAGATTCGTGGTCAAAGTAACGAGCAGCGAGCATAACTGACTTTCGTGCGCGGCCACAATCTCGGCCGCGGCTGAAGGCGTAGGCGCGCGCAGGTCGGCGACAAAATCCGCTATGGTGAAATCAGTTTCATGGCCGACAGCCGAGATAACCGGAATCGCAGAAGACCGGATCGCGCGTGCGACTACTTCTTCATTAAAAGCCCAAAGGTCTTCGATGGATCCGCCACCGCGGCCTACGATCATTACATCGATCCCGTCATCGAGACGTCCATCTCTTAAGGCGCGCGCATGAAAGTCGTTGAGGAACCTGATCGCGCGGGCGATCTCCTGCGCCGCGCCGTCGCCCTGCACTCGCGCTGAGGTGAATAAGACGTGCACCGTGCGAGTGCGCCGCGAGATCACATTGAGGATGTCGCGAATCGCGGCGCCGCTCGGCGAAGTGATCACTCCGACCCGCCGTGGCAGCATGGGAATCGCGCGCTTTAATTCGGCGGCGAACAGACCTTCTGCCTGCAGACGCGCTTTCGTTTGTTCGAAAGCCAACTGCAGGGCGCCCGCCCCGACCGGCTCGAGCGCTTCGACGACCAATTGATATTCGCCCTTCTGCTCGTACACGCTCAAACGGCCGCGCGCGCGCACTTGCAGCCCATCTTCCGGACGAAACCGAATCCGCTGATTGCTGCTGCGATAGCAGGCAGAGCGCATCTGCGCGAACTCGTCCTTCAGCGTGAAGTACCAGTGTCCCGAACCGTGTGCGCGAAAGTTGGAAATCTCGCCCTCGACCCAAACGGACGAGAATCGCCTTTCCAGCTCGCCCCGGATCATGCCAGTCAACTCAGACACGCTCAGCGGTTGGCGTTCGGTTTCGTCAAAGAGTGATGCGAGAAAAGGCTGGGACATGAGTTTATTTTCGTGGAACCATCTGCTGATAAAAAAGCTGTACGCCCGATTTGCGCAGATCAGGATTCACAATTTCAATTCGGATTTTTCCCGCGGCGCCGGCAGTCCTGGTCGGGACATAGGAGATCACGTATTGAGTGCGCAATTCCTGACCAATCTCGGCGAAGATAGTTGCCAGGTCCCCGATCTTCTTTGGGAAAAATGCGCGCCCACCGGTCCGTTCAGATAGTTTGCGCAGCGGGTCTTTTTCTAATCCAAAGGCTTCCGAGTCCCCGATGCCGACAGAATAAACTGCGACATTCGCCTGATTCGCGCGGTCAACAGCAGCGGCCATCTTGCTCTTGCTAATCGTGTCGATACCATCCGTCAATAAGATGATTGCGCGGCGCGTTTGCCCGGTCGAGCGCGAAAGCAAGTCGTTACATGCCGCGATGACGTTGTCCCAGATCGCGGTCATGCTAGCGAGTGCGGCGGGCGACCTCGATGGCGGTGGCGGCGGGCCGATGACCAGACCGCCGCGAACATAGCCGGGAGGGGGAACAAACTTCGCGCGCGCGATGGCCTCTCGCAATAACGCTACATTGTTCGTAAGCTTTTGCTCGACAGTCAACGTGCCGGTGAAAGTCGCCACCGCCGCTTCATCCCGGTCTGGTCTAATGATTGAATCCACAAAAGAAGTGGCCGCGAGTTTCTGCGCCGGCAGAGTGCGCTCTTGCGAACCGCTGGCGTCGATCATGATTGCGAGTGAGACGGCCCGATCAGTAATTTGGTCAAAGCCAGTTATCCTCTGCGGCGTCCCATCCTCGAGAACTCTCAGATCCGTCGCTCGCAGCGTGGTCACAAAATGCCGATCCTTATCGACCGCGGTAAGCAGGATCTTGGCTTCGTTTGTCCGTGGAGTTTCCGTCTTTGTCCCTTGCGCGCACGCCGCGATCGAGTTACCGGCGAGCAGCAGAAATGCCGTCGTGAGGACTGAAAAGCGTCTGAGGATCTTATGTCTCGATTTCATCGTTTGCCGACTGCGTGGTACGCCGCTCATGCTAGCATCGCCGCGAACCGAAAAGCCACAAACGGCGTGAAAGTCGGGGTAGTGGGGTAAGTTGTGTTGTTAATTTGGTGGCTCTCTGATTTGGTTCGCTCTTTCATTGTATCCTTTTTGATCGTTTTCAAGTACGCTTTGACCATTCAAAAACTCCGCCAGAATTTGAGATAGAAAAGATCGAGCTTGTACACTGAACAATGCCTGCACTTGCCAGCCTAGCACCTAATTGGATAACCCCGGCCATACAAGCCGATCTCGACTCGATTGATGCTGCAAACGCTCAATTTGAGCAGCGGTACAGTGGGCGACTCTCAATGGACCTTACACTCACTCGCGGTCTTGTCAGTTTCCAGGCCAACAAGTCCCGCGCCGTATACCGCTGGTATAAATTCAAGGAAGCATTTTCAGCCGGGTTGATTGAATACTTGCTTGAACGATACGCGATTAGAAAGGGCACCGTTCTAGACCCTTTTGCGGGTAGCGGCACAGCTTTGTTTGCGTCCAGCGGGTTGGGTTTGTCTGCGGAAGGAATTGAACTCCTGCCAATCGGCCAGCGAATAGTCGAAACGAAACAATTGATAGATGCAGGGCTTACCCAAAGCAACATGAGGGCGCTGGCAAAGTGGGCTTCTGCTGCTCCATGGCGTAAGGCCCGAAAAGGAAAGCCGATCCCCGAACTACGGATCACAAAAGGAGCCTATCCAGACGAAACCGCGATTTCTATGGGCAAGTTCCTAGCGGCCATTGACGCGGAGGATGATAGCCTTAGGACGATCCTATTGTTCGCGATGCTGTGCATCCTCGAAAACATTAGCTTCACGCGCAAGGATGGCCAATATCTGCGATGGGATTATCGCTCCGGCAGACGCCAGGGAAAGAAAGTTTTCAATAAGGGTGTCATCCCGTCTTTCGATACGGCAATGCTTGCAAAGTTGAATGAGATTGTCACCGATCTCAGGTCAGGCGAGCCACAGCAAGAGCTATTCGCGCAGCAGAATATTAAGCGCGGCGAAATTGGTTTGTATCGCGGGTCTTGTCTTGATCTTCTTCCGAAGCTGCGAGCGTCATCATATGACTGCATTCTCACGTCGCCTCCTTACTGCAACCGATACGACTACACTAGAACCTACGCGCTGGAACTTGCCCTTCTTGGCGTGGACGAGGAAGGGCTAAGCAAGTTCCGTCAGGAGATGTTGAGCTGCACAGTGGAGAATCGCGCCAAAGACCTTTTGACCATGAATCCGCGCTGGAATACGTCGCTGTTAGCCGCCGAACAGCAGAGCATCCTGCAAATGGTGCTCAGGTATTTAGAACAGCAAAGAGAGCAAGGCTTATTAAACAACACGGGCATTCCGCGCATGGTGAGGGGTTACTTTTACGAAATGGCCTGCGTCATTTTTGAGTGCGCTCGGGTCCTCAAACGTGGAGCGCCGCTTATGATGGTGAACGATAATGTACGCTACGCGGGCGCTAGTATCCCCGTGGACGTGATTCTTTCTGAGATTGCTTGCGAGCTAGGCTTTAATGTCGAAAAGATTTTGGTTCTGCCAAACGGAAAAGGAAATAGTAGTCAGCAAATGGGCGCTCATGGCCGCGAACCGCTCCGTAAATGTGTCTACGTTTGGCGCAAAAACTGAGAGGCTGACTATGCCCTTCCGCCGACACTTGAATGACGCCGCTGATCTTGTCACTCCCTACGCAGTAACGCGCGCTGGGTTTATTGCCCAGGCACTCGAAAAGAATCGGCGCGGAACACCGTTTATTCAGCAAGCCCGCGATCTAAGAGCCGCCGCCGCACACGCCCCAACGCCTCACGCACTGCTCGAAATGCCTGAGATACAAGCGGGGCTGCTCACCGCAGCTGGCGTGTCGGATAAGGCCGAACAATACTTACAGGCCGAAGATCGACGTGCGGCCATCGTAAATCTAATTGAGAACTTTCTTCTTCCCACTGGTGAGGATTTCGTGGAAGAACTCGTTTACCGATTTCTCTTGACTCGCGGAGACACGCTAGGAGGTGCCATGCGCAATTACGCCGGTGCGATAGCTCAACAGCGACTATCCGGCGCTCTCCTGGCCCGCTTGCGAAATCAGGGTGCTCCGTTCCTTTGGCGTTGTGATGGAGTAAAGGGTGCATGGGCGGCTCCCACCGATGATGATGCGGCCACTGCACTCTTAATGCGAGGAGCACATTGGCTCGTCGAAGGACAGCCACGCTCGCTTGTTTATAATCTCACAGTGCCCTTCATCCGAAAGAATATTGATCTTTGCCTTTTCAGATTGCTCCCGAATCAGCTTAACCGAGCGGCCTACGGAAACCCGGTCAATTATCTCGCGCTCGGTGAACTTAAAGGCGGGATAGATCCGGCGGGTGCTGACGAACATTGGAAGACGGCACGAACCGCACTTCAGCGGATCAATGACGGTTTTGCCGGGACTGCGGTTCACACTTTGTTTATTGGTGCGGCCATTGTCGATGACATGGCAAGGGAAATTTGGCGCATGCTTCAGGCAAGAGATCTCCAAAACGCGGCCAACCTAACTAACGACAACCAATTAACCAGCATCATTCAATGGCTGACCACGATCTAAAACAGTAGGCTGAATGATGCGATCCTAACAGGCGAGTCAAGTAATAATCGTATCAAGGCTGAGAAGCAACATACATCTACCCCGCGCCAAAGACGGGAAAACGATTGACTAGAACCCCGGGCCAGTCCACAATAGCCGCCACTTTCAGGTCAGAGAGACTCTTTGCTTTTCACTTTGGACCGAGGCAGCACCGAAAAGGATCCCAATGCGCCGAATTCCCTATCAGTTCATTTTTAGGTTCGTCAGCAACGTAATCCAGGCGCGCTACAGCCGCGGCCCGAATAAGAAGCTCGTCAAGCCGATGATGGCCGGCTTTTACGTCACGATGAAGTGCAACTTTCGCTGCACCTATTGCGATGACGGATCGGGCAACATGTACCCGGACATTGCCGAGCAGCGGCTGAGCACGGCCAGGACAATTGAAGTGCTCGAGATTCTGCGCCGGGCCTCGCCGGGTCTGAATATCACCGGCGGCGAACCAACAGTGCGCGGCGACATCGACGAGATCTTCGAGAACATCGGACGCCTGGGTTTCTGTCCCGTCAGCTTCAACACCAATGCTTACCTGATCGATCGGCATTTGTCGGTCTTGCACAATATTGATTATCTGGTGATTAGTCTGGATTCACCGGACGATGCGCGCAGCGACGATTTGATAAACCTCCGCAAAGGCGGACAGACCAGTCGCGTCAAGCAAAACATCGAACTGGCGAAAGAATATCGCCGCGAACACAAACTGAAGTTCGACTTTATTATCAACTCGGTGATTTTCCCGGAGACAATCGACGACGCGTGGGACGTTTTTGAGTTCTGCATCGAGAATGATTTTTATTGGACGCCGATGCCCTACATCGTCGGCAAGTATCCGTGTCCGGGTCTGGTTGATAATCCGCGCTGGCAACAATTGATTGACGAAGCGGCGCGGGCCAAGCGCAAGGGCGCGCGCGTCTGCGGCAACATGGAAGTCCTGCGCACCATCCGGGATTTCAAGCGCTTCGAATGCTATCCAACGACGCGGCCAATTGTTTATCCCGACGGTGACATCTTCTATCCCTGCGCGCCGCTGAATATGGTGGCCGGAAACCTTTTGGAGATCGGCGACTATTACAAGGCCATGGAGATTGGCGAGAGGAAGTTTGGCATCGTCCCTTACTGTGACTCGCGCTGTCATATCGGTTGCTATACCGAAGGTTCCACCGCCATCACGCATCCATCGCACGGTCTTGCTGAAGGCGTCCGCTATTTCGGTCCGCGCTGGAAGAAGAGAATCGAGTTGCATCGCCCTGAGCGCCTGTCGGGCGTGATGCCGCCGCCGTTTGCGGAATTGCGTGCCCTGCCGTCGCTGCCGCCGGACAAGATTCGCCAATTGCGGCGCGAGGGTTTACTCGAGAACGATTTCACCTCCAACGTGCGCATCAAGGGCGAAGATACATTCATGCCACCGGTACAGCTCACGCGCGAACCGGTGTTTGCCGCCCGCTAGGTTTGCTCCCATGTCTGAATCGGCCCCCGATCAGATTTCGCGATCCTTTTGGCCTCGCCGGCGCGTCCTCGTAGTGAACTGCTATTTCGATTACTCCCGCGAACCCATACGTCGCACGACTAAGATTCCTCAGGCCGTGGGCCCGATCTATCTCGCCGGCGCCTTCGCGCGTGAACTGTGCGAGGTGCGCTGCTACAACGAATTGTCGAGTGGCCCGCTCGAAGACGAGTCACTCCTCGGCTGGCCCGACATGCTGGTCCTGACCGGACTAACGCACTGTTTCGATCGCATGCTGCATCTGGCCGCATACGCGCACACGAAAAACCCAAAGGTGATCGTGGTCGCCGGCGGACCTGCGGTGCGCGCGCTGCCGCTGCTTTCTGAAAAGTTTTTTGACTACAGTTGTCTCGGTGATATTGAAGAACTTCGCGAAGTCATCACCGATGCGTGGGGCGGTGCTTATGCGGCCGAGCAAATGGTTCCGCGTTTCGATCTGGCCTACTGGCTTAAGCTGATGAACTATGTCGAGACGACGCGGTACTGCAACTTTCACTGTTCGTTTTGCTCCCTCACCGGCGAGGGCCGGGCTTATCAAACCTACGATCTCGAGAACATTCGCCAACAGATCCTCGCCGCCGGCAAAAAACGGAAGCTGTTTTTCCTCGACAATAATTTTTACGGGAATGATCGCGAACACTTTCGCCGGCGAATCGATCTCATAAAGGAGCTGCGGGCGGCCGGACAGTTCCGGAATTGGGCCGCGCTGGTGACCAACGACTTTTTTAACAAGCAGGAGAATTTGACGCTCGCCAAAGAATCCGGGTGCGAGTTGCTTTTCAGCGGCGTCGAATCTTTCGATACCAACTGGCTGAGAACTTTCAATAAGCTGCAGAACACCTCCTTGCCGCAGGTCGAGATGATCAGTCGCTGCCTGAACTCAGGCATAATCTTTTGTTACGGCTTGATGCTGGATATCAGCACGCGCACGATTGCCAACGTGCAGCGGGAACTGGAGTTCATTACCGGCACGCCTGAAATCACTTTGCCGGCTTTCATCACGCTCTCGATCCCGATTCTCGGCACGCCATACTTTTACGAATGTCTTGGTAATCGGACCATTCTCCCGGACACGAAACTGCGCGACATGGACGGCATTACGATTGTTCAAAAGACTCTCGACCCAATTGACCAGGCCGTCGAATTCGTGCGCGGCGTCGAACAGTTCCGAGGTTTGCGCAGCCGCGTACTCAAGCATTCGATTCAGTTTTTCAACCTCTATCGATCGAAACTAAACCCGCTGCAACTGTCGATTGGATTTGAACAGGGCTTGCTGCTTTCGGCGCACACTCTGATGACCTCAACCACGGCCTTCGGTTGGATGAAGAAAGGCCGGGCCCGCACCTACGTGAGTACTACTGAGCCCCTCGATGAAACTTATACGCCGGCGTTCCGCGTCGACTCGCGTTTCGAGAACTACTTTCGACCGACGATGGTGACTGATAAAAGCGGCAACCCGGCTGCCGAGTTGATCGAGTCGGGATTGCTGAAGAGCGAACCGCCGCGAATAGATCAGCGCGCGGTCGCGTTTGGATGAGAGCTTTTGCGGCGCTACGGTCCCTCTCAGCTGCGCCGCACGTGTTCTCGCAGGCGTTGAGCCAGAACCCGCCGCAGGATCTTTCCGGCTGGACTCTTCGGAATGTGATCGACGAACTCCACGCGCCGGATTCTCTTGTACGCCGCGACGCGCTCGGATACGAAGTCGATGATTTCAGCAGCCGAGGCGTCCTCTTTAAGCACTACAAAAGCTATGGGAACCTCGCCGGCCCGTTCATCGGGACTCGGCAGCACGGCCGCGTCCGCGATCGCCGGATGCGAAAGCAGCACGGCTTCCAACTCAGCCGGCGCGACCTGGCGGCCCTTATACTTGATCAGCTCTTTCAGGCGATCGACGATGAACAGGGCGCCGTCTTCGTCCGCATAGCCGATATCGCCCGTGTGCAGCCAGCCTTCGTTGTCGATAAGCTCGGTGGTTGCCTGCGGTTGTCCCAGGTAACCTTTCATGACCTGGGGGCCGCGGACGCACACTTCACCTTCCTCGCCGGGTCCCAACTCGACCCTGGTTTCCACGCCGACGATCTTACAGGTTGTATTCGGCAGGCAATGGCCCGCTGAGCCCGGCTTGTCGCCGTTTCGGCCCGGGTAGGTCAGATGCGAAAGCGGACTAAGCTCAGTCATGCCGTAACCGTAACTGATGCGCACGCCGAGCCGCTTGGCGCAAGCATCTGCCACTTCAACTGACAAGGGCGCGGCGCCGCAATGCAGCGTTTCCAGTTTGGAAAGATTGAAGCGATCGACCAGAGGGTTCCGCGCCAAACCCAGAACGATGGGCGGGACGACGGGCACGATATTGATTTCATAGTCCTGCAGGACGCCCAGGAATTCTTCCAGATCGAATCGCGGCAAAGTGACGACCGTAGCGCCCATGCGCAATGCCAGATTAAGCACGATGTGAAACCCATAGACGTGATAGCAGGGCACCACACAAATTACTCTGTCTCCGCTGTGCAGCACGGCGGCCGTTTCCATCTGGCGGAGCATGGCCACCAGGTTGTAGTGCGTCAGCATCACGCCTTTGGGCCAACCCGTGGTCCCGCTCGAATAAGGCAACGCCACGATATCTTCCCGCGGGTTTATTTCCACTGACGGCGCTTTGCCGTCGTGATTCTGGAGGGCCGAGAATGAACTCGCGCCATGGGCGTCATCTGATTCGCCCAGCACAAAGACTTCGCGCAGGTTGACTGTCTGCGCGGCGGCCAGCGCCGTGGCCACGTGTTCTGAATCCGTCAATAGATACGCCGCGCCACTGTCTTTCAGCTGCGTCGCCAGTTCGGTCTTA
>JBGPWS010000122.1:0-12049 GCA_041492345.1 Pyrinomonadaceae bacterium
CCACTACTGGTCAGATAAACGTCACGGAAAATTCCCATGTTCTTATCTGGGGGTGTCGGATTCCAATCTACCCAAGTCCAACCAAGGTCATCAGGCTGAGGCGGAAAGACTTCGATGGCTAAAGTATTCAATGCGCCGGCGCGCGCCACACCGGTAATGTTGACTTCATGGGTGCGAAACGTACCAGCTATCTGATCTGAGGTGGCAATCTGTTGGCCATTGAGCCAGATGTTTGCGCGGAAGTTAATTCCATCGAGGTGTAGCCAGGTATGCTGGCCGTGGTAACTTGCGGGAATACGAAGCTGTGTTCGATACCACCAGGTAACCCGAAACGGGCTATCCTCGGGCATCGGGAGATTCGAAAAATTGGCGCCGATCGGATAGCCGCAGCCGGGTATCAGTCTTAAATTCTGACCTACCAATGGATCAGGATAGACTTTGTCTTCTACCAGGGTGCCAACAATCGTAGACGGAACTATGGCCGGATACCATTTCTGCGGCTGGAACTCGTTCTGCGAAAGAGCATCACCCTTCTCTTTGACCTGAGCTGATGATTGAATGCTCCAGCCTTTCCGCAAATAGAGCTTCGCACTTTGAGCCACTTCGCGTTTGGTATTGGCCTGTGCAAATCCACTAAGGCTCAAGAGTAGAAGCATACTTGCGGACACTAAGAGTTTGACCATTGGATTCCGTTGCAATTGTTAACCTCCAGTGCCTAGAACGGCAGGTGTAAACGGCCAACGTTCTGTATACCAGGACCAGACAAAGAAAAAGATCGCGCCGAGGGAAAGCGTGCCCAGGCCAAGAAGCATAACCGGCCACGCTGTGGTCGCAAAAATAAAGATCCAGCCGACTAGCGCGATAATAGTTGGCAGCGGGTACAGCCACATGCGGTAGGGACGCGCCATGCCCGGCGCCCGCTTTCTTAAAAGTACGAGCGCAAAGATTTGACCGATGAATTGGACCAGGATCCGCGTTGTAATCAGCGCATCAATGACTGCATCAAGCGAGAAGAAGCTGCAGATTATTGAAATCACGCCAATCACGATTAACGCGACATAGGGAAATTGTTTGGTGGGGTGCAGCCGGCCGAAAACTTTGAAGAAGTATCCGTCCTGCGCCGCCGCATAAGGGATTCGCGAGTAGCCAAGCAGTAGGGCGAAGACCGAACCGAACGCCGTCCAAAGCACCATGGCTGTGAAGACCGTAGCGATCTTTGGGCCATAGATCTTTTCCATTAGGACGGAAACCACGAAACCCGATTCTGGGTGGTCTGCGACGGGCACGAACTCTCTCCAGGGGACAATTCCGATAATAGAAAGATTGATCGCAAGGTAAATAATTGCCACGGCGACTACGCTAATAATGATCGAGCGCGGAATTGTTCGACCCGGGTCTTTCACCTCGTCGCCGATGTAGCAGATGTCGTAATAGCCCAGGTAGTCGTAAACGCCGATGCGCGAGGCGGCGCCCAGCCCAAAGAGAAAGCCAAGCGAGAAGTTGAACGCACCCGGCGGAAAGTCAAAAGCGCGGGCGGCGCTAAAATGCATCGCCCCTGTAACGATTACCGCAAGGGTAGTCAACAAGGTCCCGATCCATAGACTGACGGTGATGATGCCGATCGAAGTGATGCGGCGATAGAGCAGCACTACGTTGACGACCCCAACGGCGACGGCAACCAGCAGTGTCCCGCGCGGCGTGATTCCCTGCCAGATATAGCCGGTGTACCTGGCGAAGCCGATATACCCCGATGCTATCTCCAGCGGCCCACTCAGAGTGAACTGCCAGATAAAGAGAAAAGCCATAAGCCGGCCAAAGGTTTCTCGGCCATAGGCCTCTCGCAAGTAGAGGTAAGAGCCTCCGGACCCCGGCATCGCAGCGCCAAGCTCACTCCACACCATCCCGTCAGGTATCGCTATTAAGAGAGCTACTATCCAACCCAACATCGCTTGCGGACCACCGAGCGCGGATATTAAAAGAGGAATAGTGATAAACGGACCCACGCCGATCATGTTCGACATGTTTAAGGCAGTCGCTTGCACCAGCCCGAAGCGTCGCAGCAGAGGCGCACTTTTTTCGCTTGTGGATACGGGAGTCATTCGAATATGAAGGCGCCCATCATATCTAAACATGCGTTTCTGTAAAGAGGTTTTTGTTGCGGATGATCAGTTTAGCGAACAAATCTCGTTTGACATTTCCGTCCCCGAAACGTACTTTGCGCGCCAGGAAGGGCCTGGGTTTACAACTCAGTTGTTTGCTTGCAGGTGGGTACTAACCAATGAGACTAAGAAATCTTGTCGCAATCGTAACTTTGATGCTCGTCAGTACGACTGAGATAGAGTTGACCCAGTTTTAGACCTGCGGGACATAACTGCTGCTCGGGCGTGAACCTGAGGTGACAAATGTCTGATTACAATCTCGGCCGTCTGAAGAGCTTGACCGGTAGATTTCCTGTTTTGTTCGTGACTTGCGCGCTCTGCGGGTCTCCAGATAAGCGATGGTTAACAACACTCCGAACGCCTGTCAATGGATCTCAATGGCCTTTCCAGTAACAACGAACCTGGACGTAACCACGCTGGTGGTTGAGGCATCTGTGCCGCCTTTGAATCCGGGCTGTTTGCCCCCGACGCTAACCAAAAACTCCCCGGGCTCAATCACGCGTTGTCCTTTATCATCAATGATCGACATCTGCTCACGGGTCAGCGGGAAGGAGATCTTCTGTTTCTCACCCGGCTTCAGAAAGACTCGTTTGACGCCGGCCAAAGACCTAATCGGCACAGGCACTGACGCAGCCACATCAGTCACGTACAACTGGACCACTTCATCGCCTGCCTGGCCACCAGAATTCTTAACCTCAGCAGTGATCGTCAGTCCGGCTCCCGCTTTGATCTTGTTTGCGCTGAGCTTCAAGTTATCATACGTGAAATTCGTATAGCTCAACCCGAAACCAAAAGGATATAACGGGTCGCCCTTGAAGTAACGATATGTGCGACCCTGCATGCTGTAATCAGTAAATGGCGGCAACTGGTCCACCGATTTATAGAAGGTAACCGGCAGGCGTCCTCCGGGATTATAGTCGCCGAACAGTACGTCGGCGAGCGCCGTCCCGCCCTCTTCACCCGGATACCACGCGTCGACAATGGCCGAAACATTATCATTAGCCCAGTTGACCGCCAACGCACTGCCGTTGAGCAGAACCACCACCACCGGCTTGCCCAAAGCGTGCACTTCCTTGAGTAGTTCTTCCTGCACTTTTGGCAATGAGATGTCGGTACGATCGCCACCGCGGAAGCCTTCGAACGGCACCTCCATCTCCTCGCCTTCGACCAGGGGCGACAGGCCCAGGCACATCACCACCACGTCCGCTTGTCGCGCCTTGTTGATGGCCTCATCGCGCAGCATCCGTTCGCCGTTGGGCGGAGACCAGACCAGCTTAGCGGCCGCAAAGGTGTTCGCTCCCGCATAATAGTCAAAGCGAACGTCGTAGGTGTGGCCGGCTTCGAGATCGATTTCCTTTGTGATGACCTTCGTTCTGCGGTTCGCCAACTCCTCAATCAGCACCTTGCCGTCAACGTAAACGCGCAGACCTCCGTTGCCGGCCGCGCCCAAAAGATACTTGCCTGACTCAGGCGCGGTTAACTTTCCGGCCCAACGCACGGAAAAGTTCTGCGGTGTTAACGGCGGCGCGGGACTGAATGCACCCCACTCGAAGTTCACGTCCTGATCGGTGCGCACCAGAGTGGGCTCGCCTTTCATTTCCCGGTTGCTGAAGTACTCTCCTTTCAAACCGGCCGACGATCCATTGCCGTCATGCGATAGCGCTGACGCAGGCACGGGAACGGCCGAGACGCCGATCTTGTATGTTCCCGCCGAATACAGCACCTCGGTTGCCGCCGAGACTTTGCTCTTGATACCAGCGAGCGGTGTTACGTATTTCGATGGCGTGCCATTGTAGTTTCCGAGCAGCGTTTCCAGGGCATCCGCGTTTGGACCAATGACGGCAATCGTTTTGAGATTCTTCTCTAACGGCAGCGTGTTGTTTTCATTCTTTAGCAAGACCATCGATTCGTGCGCGGCTTTCAAAGACAACGCGCGGTGTGCGGGCGAGTCGTTTTCCGAGTATGGAATGCGAGAGTACGTCACCATCTCCGGAGGATCGAACATGCCAAGGCGAAAACGCGCGGTCATGAGCCGCCTCAAAGAGACGTCGATCTCGGCTTCGCTTATCAGTCTGTCTTTCACCGCCTGGATCAACGACGCGTACTCTCGCCCGCAAGCCAGGTCCGTCCCGACCTTGACCGCCATGGCGGAAGCTGCCGCTTCCGACTTGGCGAACTGATGGCCTTTCCAAATGTCCGAGATCGCGCCACAGTCTGATACGACGTACCCGTCAAAGCCCCACTCCTTACGCAGAATGTCCATCATCAGCCGGTTGTTGGCACAGCAGGGCTCAGTGTTCGTGCGGTTATATGCGCACATGACCGAACCCGCCTGTGCTTCCAACACGGTCGCGCGAAATGCCGGCAGATAAGTCTCTCGCAAATCTCTCTCGTAGGCCTTTGCGTCAAAGGAGTGGCGCTCGGGTTCTGGTCCACTATGCACTGCGTAGTGTTTGGGCGTAGCGACCACTTTCAGGTATTTCGGATCGTTGCCTTGCAGGCCCTTGACGAACTCAACTCCGAGTCTTGAAGTCAGATAAGGATCTTCGCCGTACGTCTCTTGCCCGCGTCCCCAGCGCGGGTCGCGAAAAATGTTGATGTTGGGACTCCAGAAGGTGAGTCCCTTATAGCGTCCGCGTTCATTGTGGCGCACGGATTCGTTGTGTTTGGCCCGCGCTTCAGTGGATATGACGTCGGCCACCTGCGCCATAAGATTCGTGTCCCAGGTAGCGGCCAACCCGATCGCCTGCGGGAAGACGGTGGCAAAGCCCGCGCGCGCGACACCGTGCAGCCCTTCGTTCCACCATTCGTATTCAGGGATGTCCAGCCGCTGTATTGCCGGCGCAGCGTTCATCATTTGCGAGACCTTCTCTTCGAGGGTCATGCGCGAAACGAGATCATCAACTCGCTTTTCGGTGGGCAGAGAAGGATCTTTGTAAGGCAAGGGCTTCCCTTGCCCGCTGGTGATAGTCCGCGGCAAATCAAACCAGAGGCAGATGAAAAGAAGCAGCACACACACGGCGGCCCAACGATAGTGTTTCATATGTTTTCCTTCATGCCCCGAGTCAGGAGTCTGACAGGAAAGGCATCTGCTGACTTCTCATTCACACCGGGGTCAAGAGGCTGTGTGAAAACAGGCGTTCCACAACAATGCCCAGCATCACAAGCCCCGGTGTGAATGAGGGCCGGATGCGACGGCGACGAGAAGGAGGCTGAAGCCTTCTGGGTTCGAGTCATTTCGTGTGCTTTCGTGGATCGCCTTAATCTCCCTGACAAAAGGCCGCAGCTTTTTCAGCAGCCTGCCAGGCGTTTCACAGAACGTCGGACCTTGCCAGATCACGCCGGCTACTTGCCGGCCTCAGCACACGGATCAGGATGAAAGGTTCGCTCTCGATAATCAAAGTAATCAAAGTCTGCCGTCCGGCAAGTTCCCGCCAGATCCTGACAACACATGCCGACAAAAGCACCCGTGAAATTGGGAAGCCCAGGCGCGCTCGCCTCGTCTGACAGAACACTGGCGTCGAATTGTTCGGGCAGCCAAATCCAGTCATCGCCATCCACCCGGTAAGCGAAATAAAGGCGTTCATAGTCGACCTCGACGCGCAAATGTAAGGGCACGCCGTTAGGAATTGCTATCGGTGTCGTGAACGCGCCCGCCTGAGGCTGATCGGGAAGACAGGACATGACCCGCAGATGCTTTCCGATCATTTCGTCGTGCGAGATGTAGAGATAGTGATACTTGGCACCGTTGTAGTAGCAAACCAGGCCGGCCATCTGTTGAAAGTGCTCTGGCTCAAAATCAACCACCGTAGCTGCACTGAAGCAATGCGCTTGCTGTCGCCGTGCAACCAGGGCTTGACGAAACAGGCTGCCGATCGATTCGCGACCGAATAAGCGGAGATGGCCGGGACGCGCGGTAAGGCTGAAAAGCTCATCCGGCCATGGCGACCGCAGCCACTGGAATTCCAGAGGAAGTTGCGGCTCGTCAAAGTTCTCGCCGGTCGGGGACTCAGGAAAGGCATGAACAGACAACCGAGGCGCGTCGACCTCAATGTACGGCACTCCTTGCCGGTCCGCCGTGCGCAGCCAATCGTCATCTGACCAAACCATTTTCTGAATCGCCGTTTCACGCCCGAGCGTGCAGCGTCCGCGGTTGCGCAAGGGGCGGCCACAAAGATGAACCATGTAGGTTTCACCGGTTTGAGTCTCGACCAGATCAGCATGTCCTGCGCGTTGCAGTTCGATATCCGGACGATGCCGCGAAGACAGAATGTGCACGTCCGGATGCAGTTCATAGGGCCCGGTCAATTCACGAGAGCGCGCCAGCGTGACGGCGTGCCCCCATCCTGTGCCTCCTTCGGCCGTCAACAGAAAGTAATAACCATTGCGCTTGTACAAGTGCGGACCCTCAGTGAAACCCAGCGACGTGCCCGCGAAGATCAGTTGGCGTTGTCCAACCAGTTTGCGTTCCGCACCGGAGTATTCCTGCAAAACGATCCCGGCAAAGTGATTGTGACCCGGCCGATGATCCCAAAGCATGTTAAGCAAGTACTTCCGACCATCGTCATCATGGAACAAGGAGGGATCAAAGCCACTGCTATTAAGGTAAGCCGGATCCGACCATTCGCCGTCAATGCGCGTACTGGTTACCACGTAGTTATGGAAATCGCGCAGCGACGCGCCCGAAGCGCCACCGACGGTCGTGCTACCGTAGCGCTTAACGTCGGTGTAGATCAGATAGAACAGTCCGTCGGCATAGCTGAGACAGGGGGCCCAAACGCCACACGAATCCGGCTCGCCGAGCATGTTCAGTTGGCTTGCGCGCGTCAGCGGGCGCGTCAGCAGTCGCCAATGGACCAGGTCTCGCGAATGATGGATCTGAACTCCGGGAAACCATTCGAACGTCGAAGTGGCGACATAATAGTCGTCACCCACCCGAACGATCGACGGGTCGGGATTGAATCCCGGTAGGATCGGATTGCGAATTATCGGAGCAGCTTCTGACATTCCATATCGCCTCAAGGTCCAGTCATTTTTCTAAGCATGCGAGATTTCATTTACCGCGCTGCGTTCACGAACCACCGTCCACAACACAACCGCGCCGATCAGATCGAGAATGCCCAGGCAAACAAAAAATGGCGTATAGCCTATCGTCGTGACCAGAGCTCCGATCAAGAGCGAGAACGTGAGCACCCCGGCATTGCCCAGGGTACCGGCCATTCCGGCCACGGTTGCGACTTCGCCTCGGGTGAATAGATCGGACGACATGGTAATGACGGTCACTGACAACGTCTGGTGCGCGAAGCCGGCGAGGCTGATGAGCGCAATCGCCGCATAAGGGTTCGCGACAAAGCCGGCAAACGCCACGCCAATCATCAGGCAAGCGCCCAACGTGAACGCGCACCTACGCGCGTTAATCAAACTCAGGTTTGAGTACTTCTGTATGGTCGCCGCGATCGCGGGGCCGAAAAGGCAGCCGAGGTCGGCGGCGAGAAACGGCATCCACGCAAACATCGCGATTTGCTTCAGATCAAAGTGCCGAACGTTTTTCAGGTAGAGCGGCAGCCAGAACGTGAGCGTGCCCCAGGTCGGATCGGCGAGAAACCGCGGCACTGCGATCCCCCAAAAGTTGCGCTGTTTTAGAATCTTCGCCAGGGATGGACGGCTGCCGTCGCTCTGGAGAAACTTCTCTTGTCCCGCAGAGATGTATTCCTTCTCCTCGTCAGAGAGCCGACCATGTTTTTCAGGCGATTCGTAAAGCAACAGCCATAGCGCCACCCAAATCAAACCCAGGCCGCCAGTGATCACAAACGCCGACTGCCAGTTGTAAGCCAGAATGGCCCACACCACGAGCGGAGGAGCGATCATCGAACCAACCGAGGCGCCGATGTTATAGACGCCGCCGGCCAGGCCGCGCTCTTTTGAGGGGAACCACTCCGCTGTTGCCTTCATCCCCGCCGGGTTGGCCGAGCCTTCACTAAATCCCAACAACGCCCGCAGGCCGGCCAGCATCTGCCAGTTGTGCGCCAGCCCGTGGGCCATGTTCACCACCGACCACGCGGCCGCAAAGATGGCGAGACCAATTCGCAAACCAAGCACGTCCATTACATAGCCGCAGAGGGGCTGGAGCATGATCGCGATCTGAAAGGCGCCCAGGATCCATGAATACTGTTGTTCTGTGATGTGCAAGTCCTGGAGCAGAGTAGGCGCCGCAACCGCAAGCGTGCTTCGGGTGAGAAAGTTGAGGATTGAGCCGAGCATGAGCAGCCCCATCATCCACCATCTCAATCCTCTGATCTTGACCATTGCGTTCTTTCTTTTGGGCAGCGCCGCCCGATCCAGCTCCCGTGAATCCGGCTGCTGCATTTTCAATCCATCTAGCGGCTCTGCCGCCTGATGTGCGGAAAGGCTCCGCCTTTCCGGATAAGTCTTGGAAAAAATCAAAAATCAGGAGGCTGCACCTCCGTTTCTATGATAAAAGAGGCATAGCCTCATCAATAAAAAGCAAGATCGGAAAGGCGGAGCCTTTCCGCACATCAGGCGGCAAAGCCGCTGGAACCCGGACAGCCATTACTCTTATCATCTATCAATCAGACGGATGCTTGCAGTTTGAAGACACGACTCATGAACAATCGAGAATTCACGATTTGGAACGCCAGGTAAACCACTTCCTTGATAACCTGCGACGCTTCGAACAGGGCGAGCTATTGCGCAACCGTTTGTTGTAGAGAATCACGGGCTAACAATCTGCCGGCCTGAGTCCCGCACTAACGAACACCGAAGAGAATATCGACGGTCAATTGATCGAGGCGCTCATAAGGCAACTGCTTGCCGGCCAATTCAACTCGGTCAAGTGCGAGCGCCTTGATCTGGTCTGCCCTGGCGCGACTGTAACCGCCGAGCGGCCCGGCAAATTCCGCCGGCGTGGCGCGGATTTCCGCCAGCAGCGCCTGAATCTCCGCGTCTTCATTAAACTGCCGGGCCTTGTCTTTGAGAATCAGATAATTTCGCATGCAGCCGGCGGCGAATTCCCATACGCCACTTTCGGCTTCGCTGCGATAGGGATGCGCGTCGAAATGCCGAGGTCCTTCATAGGACTCTTCCAGCAGCTTCACCAGAAAGAAAAGGTTCTTGATCGACTCAGAACCGAAGCGCAGATCCTGATCGAAGCGCGGACCTTTCTGATCGTTCAGGTCGATATGAAACAACTTGCCGGCTTCGATTGCCTGCGATACTACGTGATAGAAATTGAGACCGGACATCTGCTCGTGGCCGACTTCCGGATTGACACCAACCATTTCCGGATGATCCAGTGTCGCGATAAACGCGAGCATGGCGCCCGTCGTCGGCAGATAGATATCTCCGCGCGGTTCATTAGGCTTGGCTTCGAGCGCGAAATTATAGTCGTAGCCCTGGTCCATTGAATACTCGCAGAGAAAGTTCATAGCCTCTCGCTGCCACTTCAATGCTTCACGGGCGTCTTTGGCCGCATCGACTTCAGCACCTTCGCGTCCGCCCCAAAACACATAAATATGGGCGCCGAGTTCCGCCCCCAGGTCCATCGACCGCATGGTTTTTTGAATTGCATATAGCCGCACGCGCGGGTCATTAGAAGTAAAGGCGCCGTCCTTGAAGACGGGATCGTAGAAGAGATTCGTCGTAGCCATCGGCACTTTCATGCCGGTGTCGGCGAGCGCCTGTTTGAATTCGCGTACAATGCGGTCGCGTTCTTGAGCCGTCGCATCGATCGGAATTAAATCATTGTCATGAAGGTTGACGCCGTAAGCGCCCAACTCGCTTAGTCTCTGAACCATCTTAATAGGACTCAAGCTGGCGCGGGTCGCATCCCCAAACGGATCCCGTCCGCGATTCCCCACCGTCCATAATCCAAAAGTGAATTTGTGTTCAGGTTTTGGTGTGTATTGTTTGCCAGTCATTCTTTTTCTCCTCCGCGCCTGAAACAGGCGGAGCGATCTCATTAGCACCGTGGCTTTAGAAGCCCGGTGATGAAGATTCGCCGAAATGATCCCTGAACCGTTTCTAACGGTTTACCTGATCCATCGCCACCACAAACCGTTCAAACGGTTGCCTTTCTTATCGAGATCCCTAATCACCGGGCTGAAGCCACGGTGCTAATGAGATCGCTCCTCGTGACGATGTTGTTGTTCGACCGGAGCCAGTGCGTCGTACTGACTTCCCTTGAATCATTCTTCACGAAACCTGTTTTGGCCAGCGTCACACCTCAACCCGCTGTTCTGATCACCGCATCGAACGCCGGCTTTGGCTGACCATTGCGATCGAACAAGAGCGGATACGACCTCCGTCCTCTGACCGGCCAACCGTTCAGCCAGGAATCGCCGTCGGTCACTCCCCAGAAAGTCACCCGATCGATCACGTCGCGATGTCTCACGAACACACCAAACAGATCGGCGTAACGCCTCGCCAATACCTCCTGGACCGAATCCGGCAATCCGTTCGCGTAAGGATTCAACTTCGCTTGCAACTCGACATTCAGCGTAATGTCCGCGCCACGATTTTGCGACGCGGACGGCAACACGTCGATATCGAGTTCGGTGATGTTCACCTTAATGCCGAGTTTCGCGAACGCCGTGATCGTGGCGTCCTGCTGTTCGACGGTGGGCCAATCCATCTTGTCGTGACCTTGCAGACCGACCGCGAAAATCGAAGCGCCCCCGGCTTTCAGTTTCTTGATGAGCGCGATCGCGCCGTTCCGCTTCGCCTCGTTCTCCAGCGAATAATCGTTGTAATACAGTTGCGCTTTCGGATCGGCTTCGTGCGCAAATTCAAACGCTTTTGCCAGGTAGTCCTCGCCGATGATTTTCATCCAGGGCGACTGGCGAAGCGTTCCGTCTTCGTTGAGCGCTTCGTTGACGACGTCCCAGCCTTTGATTCGCCCCTGGTAACGACCGACGACGGTGTGAATGTGATCGCGCATGCGGCCGAGCAAGGTTTCGCGATCGACGGGATTGCCTTTGTCGTCCTGGAAAACCCAGCGCGGCGTTTGATTGTGCCAGACCAGCGTGTGGCCGATGATGAACATGTGATACTTCTCGCCAAACGCGACGTAGCGATCCGGGCTGTCGAATTTATATTTGGTCGGCTCTGGGTGAACCGATTCCCATTTCAAAACGTTTTCCGGAGTGATTGAATTGAACTGGCTGATGACGATCGGAACGCCACGCGCATCGCGGTCAGAAAACTGATTCTGGTTGATCGCCGCCCCCACGAGGAAATCCTTCCTGAAAGCCTCTTTGAGTGTCGCACTGCTTTTGCTGGCGCTCTGATACGGTGCGCGGCTGGTCAGCGCAAGCACAGAAAAACAAATGAACGCGAAGACTGCGAAATGTTTCTTCATCAGCTCTCCATCACCGCGGTTAGCGGCGCAAAGTTCTGCCGCCGTTCGGCAAGCTCGTCGGCCATCTGAATCGTCATGCGTTTATTGATCTTGTATGCAACTAACAAGATGGTGCAGATCGCAAAGAGGACGCCGACCACGATGCCGCTGCACATACGGAAGCCCTGTACCGCTTGCGGCGTCTCGGGTAGTTTGGGATCGTAGTTGAAAAAGCCCGCCATGATCCAAAGGAACGAAGAAGAGCCAAGCGCCAGGCCACACTTAAGCGCAAAGCCAATCGTCGCGAAGACGATGCCCGTGAAACGGCGGCCCGTTTTCCATTCGGAATAGTCCGCCACGTCCGCGTAGATGGCCCATACCAACGGAATCGTCGGGGCGTAAACAATCGCGATCAAAATTGTCAGAGTGACCATGCCGGCCACGTTAGTTGGCGACAGCAGATAAAACGCCAGGGAACCGACGCTGGCCAGCGCAAAGCCGCCTACCGCGACGGCCTTCTTGCCGAATCTTCTGG
>JBGPWS010000253.1:0-6786 GCA_041492345.1 Pyrinomonadaceae bacterium
AGCATGCTTTGGACGTTCAAATGCTTTTTGAATGCGCAGGGCGTCGATTTGTTTGATATTTGGTATTGCGGACTGTCAGACCAAGCACAGGCAAAGTTAGACGTTATCGTTGAGCATTTCAGGGATAAACCTCACACCAAGTGGGGCGGTAACTATTTCTTTCCTCTGACTGGCTATCCTGGGATATTCGAGATCAAATTTCGCGTCGCCAATGTGCTTTACAGGCCGCTTGGCTGCTTTGGGCCGGATAGAATGGATTTTACATTCTTGATAGGCGCGAACGAACAGGGAAACCAATTCGTTCCTCAGAATGCCCCGACGATAGCGATGCAACGAATGAATATAATTGAAACAGATAGGACACGTGCCCATGAGTGTGACTTCTAAAGTCAGACAGCTTGCAAAGCTAAAACGAAAGCCCTACCGGGATGCCTACGTCGCGGAACAAGTTAAGACTGGCCTTCCGTTTCAGATTCGCGCATTGCGTGAGCAACGCGGGTGGTCTCAAAGCGAGCTAGGCGACAATACTGGGATGCGCCAGAACGCGATTTCCCGCCTAGAGAAGCCGGATTATGGAAGCCTAACAGTAAATACGCTTCTTCGGCTGGCTTCCGCGTTTGACGTGGCACTGCTCATTAAATTTGTACCTTTTCGGAAGCTGCTAGATGAGTTCGGCGATCTTTCCACCGAGGCACTCGAAGTAGATGCTTTCGATCAAGAAGTGCCCGTACTGGAGGAAGATGCACTGAGCGTCATATCTGGCTGGAAAGTGATCACAAGTCGTAGTATCAGACTGCCACAACCCAATCGGATAGTTTTTGGCGGCGATGCGATTCTTAATAGTTGGAGCCACGAGCGGTTTTCCCATATTGGAGTCGCGACAGGGACGATAGCTATAACTTCTAGCGGCTTAGAGGGCCAAGAGGACGACATCAACCGGGCACTAATGAGAACGGGTTACAAGAGCGTGCCTATGGACGCTCAAATTGGTTCCGAAGCGGTCATGTAACAGTTTTGTAAGGGAGAATTGCTTATGGCAGAAATGGACTTCGAAGAGACAGAACAACAAAAGATCGACGTGTCGAACAAATCTGAGGGTCGGGAGTTTACGGAGTTCTATGCAAACTTTGCTGAGTGTGGCTTTACACCGTGGGATATTCGAGTACTGTTTTGCCAGACCGGGGAAACCGGGCTGGTGAAGAAGGCAACGGTGATAATGGCTCCGACAATGGTGAAAGCCTTGGCAAACTTGCTGAATGTGAACATCAAAGCCTACGAGGCTGATAACGGTGAGATCAAGATGCCTGAATCACTTGTTCGACAGTCCGCTGAATTAAAGAAGGCTAGAGAGGCCAAGGCCAAAGCCAAAGTTGAGGCCAGTGAGAAATCGGTCGAAGCGCCAGCGGCACCTCCGAAAAAGTAGGCCGAAGGACGGCGAGCTTACTGGCGAGCGCGTTCTGGCTCGCCTTTTTCTTTTCCCGGAGCAACTCCTAATAGCCCACTACCCAATAGTTGGGTAGTGTACATCAGTGTAGCAACTCAAGAAATGCCTGAATATGGTGACTTTTCCGAGATTCGCGGGAAACGAACTGTTTATGTCATGTCTGAGGACTTTGAAGCTCGAAAGGCAATGGTCAAACAAGTCGAAGAATATATCCGTAAGGGCAAGTAGTTGCTATCTCTTGTTTTTCGAGTCGCTCAATCTTTAGTTTTCGCCTCTGCGGCTGTATGAGATGATGCAGTCAGTACCGGGAGCGGTAGCGACCGGGTTATTTCCCTGGGACTCGACCCTGGCGTGGCTTGAGACCCAGTCGCTACCGCTCCCGGTACTGACCTCATCACTCAAACTCCATACGGGCCACTCTGCGAGTGCCCCCCCACTGCCTGGACAAATTAAGACTACACTCTTGGGTAAATGTTCTTGACAGCCCAGAACCAAACATTTAGTCTTTGCCCCTAATCGAAGGAAATGGACCGGGACCCTGATGCCAGTGGGTTTGAAGAGGCATCAGCGGCCTTTAGCACATACATCGGGTTAGAGATTTCCGTACCGGCTTTTGTCTCTGGCCTTCGCGATTCCGAGAACACACAAATGCTCAGCGGCAAGGGATCAACTTCGGCGGCCGTCGCTCCAGCAACCTACTCTTTAGGCGAGAATCCAGAACACCGTCTTGCCGAGCAGGCAATGGCCCTGGTTGCGCTCAGTCACACCATAGTCGAGCACCAGCTTTACTCTGCTATGTTGGCCGAAATCGCGGCTGTCGGAACGCGCGTCGCCTCGATAACCACGCGGCGCCTGATGAGCCTGACCGGCATTCATGGCTACAGTACGGTGCGCCGTGGTGTGACCGGGCTCGTAAACAAACTAAGCGTCGAACGACAGCGGGTCGCCGGCCACAATGGCGACCGCCAGCCACCCGTGGTCTATGTGGTTTTCACTCCGGAAGAGATCCTGGCCCGGCGCCGCGCGGTCGGTTTGCCTGCTTACCCGAAAGGAGTGGAAAGCGAACATGGCATAGCCTCGCTGGGGCAGGCGGTCAGGCGGGTGATCGATGTTGGCAGCTTGAGCCGGCGAGAAGCGCAAGTGGCGCTGTGCTGCGCACAGGGATTAACCAATGCCGAGATCGGAACAAGATTGCAAGTGAGCGAGCAGACAGTGAAGTTTCATCTGCGGAATATCTTTGTGAAGTTTGGAGTCAAGCGACGTGCTGAGCTGGTCTCGCGTCTGTTTCGCGAAGGTGGAATGGGCGAAAGGCTCTGAGTTGCGGGTTGAGCATATTTGAAAACTTGAAGCTGCCTCGCTAAAGAGGTTTCCCTTCGGGGTCGCTGCGTGTCTTCCAGCCTTTGGTTCCCGAGAAGAGCACGCCTGAGGGGAAAGTGTGTTTCGGATCCGATCCAAAACGAAGTGACAAACAAAGAAAAGAAAAAGAAGAAGAGGAAAACGGCGCTGATTATTTGCCGTGACCGCAAGGAGTTCTGGACTACGCAGAAGCAATTCTGGCAGTGGGTAAGGGAAGGGGTCATCGCCAAGACCGACGACAATCCGCTCACCGGCACGTTTCTTCGCGAGTACGAAGAGTTGATGGTACTGGTCAGCAATACCGTGCTGAACCTGGCCCATCCCAATCACATGCGCGAAGCTCTGCTTTCACGGCGCATCGGCCGTGCTGGAAAGTGAACACCATGAAAGACAATCGCAATCATTATCTTCGACTCATCTATGGCGCGGTGCTGATTACTGCATTCGTAGCATTCGGTTTCGTTTCGACAGCGAAAGCTCAGCCGGATTCCAGGACCGCATCGACTCAGTCGTCGCCCTCATCAGATCCATCAACGCAAGCCAATCAACGATATCGCATTGGCGCCGGCGACGTGCTCGATATACGCATTTTGAATCGCCCGCAACTCTCGCGTGAGGCCGTGCGTGTCGAGGGGGACGGGATGATCCGCATGCCGCTAATCGAAGGATCGATCCCGGCGGCGTGCAAGAGTGCGGAAGAATTGGCCACGGACATCACCAAGCGCTATCTAAAGTATTACCGCAATCCGCAGGTCGACGTTTTCGTTAAGGAGTATCACGCGCGCGAGGTAGCGCTAATCGGCGCCGTCAACGAACAGGGTCGCTACCAGATGCAGCGGCGTTTGCGCTTGCTCGAGCTGCTGAGCTTTGCCAAGGGACCGTCAGACAAAGCCGGCCAAACTATTAATATCGTCCGCGGGCCGCGAACGGATATTTGCGGTAACGATGCCGAGTCAACTTCAGAGGAGGGCGCCTTCATCAGCCTGCGCTTGAACGATACGTTGCGTGGTGAAGAGAAAGCGAACCCCTATGTTCAATCAGGCGACATCATAACCATTCCTGAAGCCGAGCAGGTTTACGTCGTTGGGAATGTCTACACTCCGAAGTCCTTGCCGCTGAAAGAGCCCATCAGTGTATCCCGCGCGATCGCGATGGCCGGCGGCGCGCTGCGCGATTCAAAAACCGATCACATACATATAATCAGGCAGGTTCCGGGATCGGGTGGCCAATCAGAGCTCTACGTAAACTTGAAGTTGATCGCCAGCAAGAAGGCTGAGGACGTCATGCTCCAACCCAACGACATCGTCGAGGTGCAGGAATCAACCGGCAAGAGCGTGATTCGAAGTTTGCTGGGGGCGGTCGCGCCCTCAGTGGCGCAGCTTCCGATCCGAGTTATTCCATAAAGAGGAACTTAGTACTTTGTGCTTTGAACTTGGGCGTGGCTGCGCACGGTTGTAACGACCTTTAGGATTGAAGACAAACGAATCGGTAGAGAGCAAAGCACCAAGCACCAGGTACAAAGCACATATTGCTAATTTGAGATTTGAAACTTAAAGGTAGAACGATGAACGAAGCAACCAAAATGGTGAAGCGCGAGGAAGGGCCGGATGAAGTTGATCGGCGCACGGACGAAGCCTCGGCGTATCGCCCGCCGTCATATGGCTATGGCGAACCCGGCCTCGAAGGCGAAGTCCATCTGCTGGACTATTGGCGGGCGATACGCAAACGTCTGTGGCTCGTGATCGGCGTCGCGGCTTTGATCACCACGATGGCCACGATTTACGTAGCCCGCAAGCCGGACGTTTACGAAGCTTCTTCGCGGGTGCAGGTTGACCTCGAAAACAATCCCATGTACGCGGGGAAAACCGCGCCAATGATTTATAGCCCGGTGAACGATCCGGCTTACTTCAACACCCAACTCCAAATCCTGACCAGTCCCGGTCTTTTGCGTCGCGTGGTCAAAACACTCGACCTGGAACACAACCAGGCCTTTCTGCGTCCGCAGTCATCGCAGCCTCGTTCGACCTGGAAGACGATCATGCAGATGTGGGGAGTATCGAGCCCGGAGAAGAAAGACGCCGGCAAGCAACCCAATGAGCTACCTCTGACTGCAAGAGTTGCTTCGGCAAGTTCGAGCGACGACCTGGCTGACGCAAAACGGCTGGCGCCGTATGTCAGCGCGCTTCAGGGTGGCCTGCACGTTGAGCCAGTGCGCGAGAGCCGCGCCGGCTATTACAAAGAGACTCGCCTGATCGACATTGGTTACACGCACGGCGATCCTGACATTGCCGCGAAAATTACCAACGCCGTCGCCGACACCTTTGTTCGCTCCAACCTGGAAAAGAAGAACGAAACCAACACCAGCACCAGCGAGTTTCTTTCCAAGCGCGTGGCCGAACTGCAAAGTCAAATCCGCAGCGACGAAGAAAAACTGGTGAGCTATGCTAAGAGCAACCAGATTCTCTCTCTCGATGCCAGTCAAAACACCGTGGTCGAACGGCTGGCCGGACTTAACAAGCAATTACTCGAGGCCGAAAACGATCGTAAGATGGCCGAGGCTGAGTACAACGCCGCGAAAGCACCAGGAGCCGCCAGCGCCCTCGCCGAAGCCGGCGCCAAGGACGTCAACGAGTCCGAACAGAAGCTGGCGGATCTAAAACAGAAACGGGCGCAGTTGCTGGTCGACGCAACCGAGGAAGCACCGGAAGTGAAGGAAGTCGATCAGCAGATTGCCGAAGTGCAAAAACATTTGAGCGAAACCCGCGCCCGCAACACCAGCACGCTGCTGACCAATCTGGAAACCAAATATCGCCAATCGCTCAGCCGCGAGGAAGCACTGCGCAAGTCTTTCAATCAGCAGAAGGGCGAAACAGTCACGCAGAACGAAGGCGCGATTAACTATCGCATCCTGCAACAGGAGATCGAGACGAACAGGGGACTGCTGGATAGTCTGCTGCAGCGCTCGAAAGAGAACGATGTGGTCCTGGCCGGCCGCCCAAACAATGTTTCGATTGTTGATTACGCGATCGTGCCTGACTTTCCGGTGGGCCCGGCGCGCATGCGCTCGGTCATGCTGGCGTTTGCGCTGGCGCTGGCGCTGGGAGTGGGCCTGGCGCTCTTCCTCGAGTACCTGGACGACAGCATTCACTCAACCGACGACGTCGAAAAGTTTTTACGACTGCCGGCGCTGGCGGTGATCCCGGCCATGGGAGCGGGCACGACCCGGCGCCGTTTGCTGTCATCGGCCACGTCCATCCAAAAGCGGAACGGAAGTAACAGCGGCAATCCTGAACTACTCCTGAACGTGAATGGTCGTTCACCCCTGGCTGAGTCTTACCGGCAACTGCGTACTTCGGTCTTGCTTTCAACCGCGGGACGCGCGCCCAAGACCCTGCTGGTTACATCCAGTCTCCCCGGCGAAGGTAAAACCACCACGGCGGTGAATACGGCCATCAGCCTGGCACAGACTGGCGTGAGCGTCATCATCATCGATGCCGACATGCGCCGTCCGCGCTTGCGTTCAATCTTTGACCTGGCTGAACGGGAAGGACTCAGTTCGATTCTCTCGAGCGAGATGACCGAGGAAATGATGCTCCAGACAATAACGCGAGACGAGGCCTCGGGGTTGCACGTCTTAACGGCCGGACCGATCCCGCCGAATCCGGCAGAGCTGCTCGGTTCAGATCAAATGCGCAAACTCATCGCGGTCCTCAGTAGCAAGTTCACGCATATTGTGATCGACTCGCCGCCCGTCAGTTCGTTCACTGATGGCGTGCTGATCGCATCGATAGTCGACGGGGTGCTCCTGGTCGTGCACGGTGGTAAGAGTTCACGTGGCGTGGTGCGTCGTTCGCGGCAACTGCTGCTGGATGTAGGCGCAAAGATTTTCGGCGTGGTGCTGAACAACGTCAGCGTCCGCTCGCACGACTACTATTATTACTACCAGCGCTATTACCACCAGAGCTATTACAGCCAGGACGCTGACA
>JBGPWS010000320.1:0-5242 GCA_041492345.1 Pyrinomonadaceae bacterium
CCGCTCTCGGTACTGACCTCATACTGTCTCATGCCTCTCATTGAGTCAGCGGGCTCGGTTACGTTACGGGAAGCGCAAGTTATCAACTTGCGATATCACTTCTGTCTTAAATAATCGTCCGTCTTGTCCAACCAGTCCTGTCGCGGCGGACTGAAGATGTCCACGTCCAAAGTATCTTCGAGAGCCTCCGCCTTATGCGGAACATTTGAAGGTATGTGCAGCACTTCACCCGCCAGCACATCGATCACTTGCGATTCATCACTGCCAATCCAGAAACGCAGGCCACCCTCGAGGATGTAAGTGATCTGTTCGTTCTCGTGCGAATGCCTGGGGACGATGGCGCCCTTCTTGAGATAGACGTGCGCCAGCATCATTCGATCGCCGGTGATCAGCCGTCGCGCTAAAACATCAGACAGCGGCTCTTTCGGCATATCCTCCCAACGGTGATGCGTTACGCTTCTTTGATCCATTTATTTGTCTCCATATCCAAAAGACAAGATGTCCGTAGGGAATTCGGCCCACAACTTACCGCATGAGCATCGTCAAGTAAATCCGGCGCTTGGTGTAGCGCAAGCTGCCAGCTTGCGCAGACTGGCAGTCTGCGCTACTTAGGCTTATGATTTGCGCACATCAGCGGGACCTTTAGGTAACCAAATCCGCTGGTTGGCCGTCTAAAGGATCCAGACAAGCATCGTCAAAAGCTTTCCCGCACGAATTGGTTTCGAGGTAAAGACAAATGTTTCTAAAGAAGATCGCGAGTTCCCTGTTCCCCACAGCTTTGGTGTTGGCGTGTGCCGTGTTCGCGGGGGCGCAGGACGCGACTTCTCAGTCAGCAACCGCGCAGCAAACACCCGATCCACAACAACAGCAGGAAGAGAAGCTCAAGCTGGAGAACAAAGCAACCGTGTTGCTCGATCAGGTGGTCACCGAAGCTCAGTCGCTGAAGCTGCCCGAGAATCGCATTCGGGTGCAGATCGCCGCCGGTGACATGCTTTGGGATCGCAGCGCCGCCCGCGCGCGCGGATTGCTGGTCGACGCCGGCGCGATCCTCAGCCAGATGATGCTCGACGCCGATCGCACCGACCGTAACGAGATCCAAACCTTGAATCAGTTGCGGCAAGAGCTAGTGCTGACCGCGGGACGTCATGACGCGGAGCTTGGTTATCAACTGTTGCACTCAACGCAACAGCAGACGCTCGCTAATGCCGGAAACGGCAGACGTGGTCCCGGTCCCGATCCGCAAAGCAATTTAGAGCAGAACCTGCTCGCGACGATTGCCGCCAGCGATCCGAAGGTGGCTTATCAAAAAGCGGCTGAGGCGTTGGACAAAGGTGAGTACCCGACGGCTCTAAGCCGAGTGCTCGCGCAACTGCAAGCGAAAGATCAGGAAGCGTTCAAGAAACTGTCAGACAAAGCGCTCAGCCGTCTTGGGTCGGACAATATTGTCGCCACTCGCGAAGCCACCACCCTCGCCACGAATTTGCTGATGCCCGGTCCGCGCGTCGCCGCTACTTCAACTGCCGCTCCTGCAGACGCGAGCGCGGCGAACACTCGCATTGCTGCCCAGATTCTGAGTGAGTCGGCTTATCACGATTTGATGGACAATGCAGTCACGGCTGCCCTCAGCCTCACGTCGATCTCTGCCGGCGGCAACAACCCTCGGGGCGGTGGCGGCGCCCGAGTTGTTCGCGGCGCCCAGCCTACTCAACAAAACCCGCCCGACGAAACGCAGGTGCGCCAGAACAATGCGCGCATGATGTTGTTTGCTTTGCAAACGATGCTGCCCCAGATCGATCAATACTTGCCCGAACGCGCCTCGGCCGTGCGCCAAAAACTGACCGAGCTGGGCATGGGAAACATTACCAATAACAATTTCGGGAACCAGATGCGGACCGCGATGCAACAGGGCACCAGCGATAGCCTGGCGGTGGCCGCCAGCACCGCTCCGCCGCAGATGCAGCCGCGCCTCTATCAGCAGGCGGCGCAAAAAGCGGTGGACGAAGGCAACCCCGATCGCGCGCTGCAAATCGCCAACGATCATCTGGACGAATCGGGGCGCAATTCGATCATGCAGGCGGTAGATTTCAAACGCATGGCCACCACCGCTTCGCCGGAAAAGCTTAATGAGATCAAACAGAAACTGGCGGCGCTGCCGTCCGATTCAGACCGCGTTAAGTACTTAATCGATCTGTCGACGGCGACGCAGAAAGACAATCCAAAACTGGCGCTCCGTTTCCTGGATGACGCGCGGACGCTGGTGAGCAAGCGGGCCACCAGCTACAAGGAGTTCGAGGACCAGCTTAAGGTGGTTGATGCGTTTGCGTCGCTCGATTCGAAGCGTAGCTTTGAATTGTTGGAACTGGGGATCGGCCAGCTCAATGAACTACTGTCCGCCGCGGCCGTGCTGAACGGTTTTGAAATAGACATCTTCAAAGAAGGAGAGCTGTCGCTTAAAGCCGATAGCGATCTTGTCAGCATGGTGTCACGGTATGGACAGGAGTTGGCGTCCCTGGCCAAGATCGATTTCGACCACGCCCGCATGACCGCAGACAGGTTTCAGCTGACTGAGCCGCGACTCAACGCAAAACTCTCGATCGTGCAAAACATCCTCGGCGGGCAAACCGCCGGCTTCAACAACAATCGCCGCAATCAAAACAATTTTCAGTTTATTATGAGGTAACACCGCTGTCTTAGGGTCTGGCTCCCTCTCCCCTTGGGAGAGGGTTGGGGAGAGGGCCTAGGTATCGCGCCCGCCCATTGCAGCTACGCCCCTCTTCCCCAGCCCTTCTCCCAGAGGGAGAAAGGAGGAATGAACTGCTTAACGGTGGGGCGTGCGCAAATGTCTCGCCGCGATCTTCAAAACCTCCTGCACCTGCTGGTCCCAATAAACCCAACTGTGTGTGCCCGGCAACTCGCGATACTCATGTGCGATCTTCTTCTCCAAAAATATCTCTGCCAGTTCGCGATTGGGTTTGAAGTGTTGCGCCGCGTCTTCAGTGCCGCAATCAAAATAAAAGTAAGGCAGAGACGCCACTCGCGCGGGTGATAAGCCCCGGGCAATCTCAAACACATCGTTTGCTTTCCGAGTCTCGCTCCCAACCGGGCCAAAAGTCTTCAGAAAAGGCTCCCAGTTGCTGCCGCCCATTTCGTTCTCGGTATAGCGCGTGACGCCGAACGCCCCGCTCATCGAAGCGACGAAGACAAACGTGGTCGGATACTTCAAACCGTACTTGATCGCGCCGTATCCTCCCATTGAAAGTCCGGCGACCGCGCGTCCATACCGGGCCTGAATCGTGCGAAAACGTTTGTCGACGTCGGGAATTAATTCCTTGAGGATGTAACTCTCGTACTTGTCCGTGGCCACCACGGCACTATCGACGTACCAACTGTCGTTTCCTTCCGGCATCACTACAATCATGCGGTATTGCGCGGCGTAATCCGCCACGTTCGTGCGCGTCACCCAGTCGGTGTAATGCCCGGCATGACCGTGCAGCAGATAAAGCACCGGATACCGCGTCGTGCGAGAGTCGCGATAGCCCGGCGGCAGAATTACGTTGTAAGGAAGAGTGGCGTTGACGAGTTGGCTTCGGAACTGGACCGTTTCAACTGATGATACCGGGCCAGGTACGGAACCGCTTGCGGTAGCAAGCGGGTATCCAGGCAGACCGAGCCCAAACGTGAGCAGAGCGACAAGCCAAACGATCCATCGTTTCATTTCAAAGGACGTGTGGTGTGTTTGATTACCCATGTTCGCTGCCGCGATCTTTCTCCCTCCCCCTTTGGGAGAGGGTTGGGGAGAGAGCCTGAGCGCGAGCCTCCTTTGATTTCACGTTGTCCCCGGTAAACACGACGGATAATTAAAAACACTTCGCGCCAAGCTTCGCACCCTCTCCCTTGCCCCCTCTCCCAAAGGGAGAGGGGGAAAAAAGCCAGGAGAACTCAACAACCATATTTATCGTCCAGCACCCAGCCACGCCCGATAGATTCGCTTCTGCTCCGCGCTGGTACTTGGCAACAGAACAATTCGATAGGGTGCATCAACGCGGCCAGCCAGGCGAATGTCGAACGTGCGCACATCGTCGAAACAAAACACCGTTAGGCGAACTGTATCTCCGGGTTTTCTTGCGGCAATCAGCGCTTCGAAAGTGTCTTTGTTAACCCGTTCGCCGTCGAGCGCAATGATCCGATCCTTGGCGTTCAAGCCCTGCTCGTACGCGGGCGAGCCGGCCCGAACGCTCTTAACCACACTGAAATCGCCCTCGGGTTTGTCCTCAAGGTCCGCGCCCAGAAAGCCTTTCAGCAGCACCTGCTTGTCAGAATCCTCGACTCCGATACCCATGCCTGCTTGTTCCAGACGCAATCCGGCGCCGGCCAGCATTTGGTTGTAGACGGGCTTGAGTTCATCTCGTCCCCGCACATACCGTGCGAAAAATTCATCGAGACTGGCGCCGGCCATTAGCTCGCACGCCTTTTGAAAATCCGTTGGAGTGTAGTTGCGACCCTTCTGGAAGAAATCTGTAAAGAGATAGCGCATCACATCGTCCAGCGACTTTGCGTTGTGAGTGCGCCGGCGAATATCCAGATCGAGCAAGAGTCCCAGCAACTCGCCTTTGTCGTAGTAAGAGATCTGCGAGTTCACTGAGTTTTCGTCCGGCCGGTAAAACTTTATCCATGAGTCGAAGCTCGCTTCCTCGGCGCTAATGACGTTGCGTCCGGGCGTCTCCTGAAAATCCTGAATCTGTTGCGCCAGGTGATCGAGATAGCCTTGATCGGAAGCCAGACCAGCGCGTCTCACCAGCAAATGGCCGTAGTACTCGGTGATTCCTTCCGCCACCCACAACAGGCGCGTGTAGTTTTCTTTCGTGTAATCGAACGGCCCGAGCGCGTCGGGACGAATGCGCTTCACGTTCCAAAGATGAAAGAATTCGTGAGCGACGAGCGCCAGAAAACTTTGATGGCCCCTTTCGGTGGAAGAATTGAAGCGGCGAAAACCAAGTGCGGTCGAATTCAGATGCTCCAGCCCGCCGCCGGTATTGGATCGCAGGTGCAAAATGAACGTGTAGTCGTGATAGGGAATGCCGCCGAACATCGCCGTTTCCGCCTCGACGATCTTTTGCACGTCCGCGCGCATGCGCCCGGGCTCATAGTTGCCCTCGCCGTCGATCACGATCCGGTGCGCGACGCCGCGCACCTGAAAGTCGAGCTCCTTGAAACTGCTGACTTCAACCGGAGAATCGTAAAG
>JBGPWS010000357.1:0-4405 GCA_041492345.1 Pyrinomonadaceae bacterium
ATGTCTGTGCTCGTGCCGCCGGGCACTTATACCGTCAAACTGACAGTCGATGGCCAGGAGTTCAGCCAGCCGCTGACCGTGCTGAAGGATCCGAACGCCGGCGGCAACGACAGCGACATTCAGAAGCAGACGTCGATGTTGTTTGACCTACGCAAGGATCTGGAATCAGCAGCCGACATGGTCAACCAGATCGAATCTATTCGCAGCCAGTTGGAGAATCTTAAGCAGTTACTGCGAAACAATGCAGACGCGCGATCAGCGGCGGACGATCTCGACAAGAAATTGATCGACATCGAAGACAATCTGATTCAGCGAAAGTTTACCGGGCAAGGTCAGGACACTGTGCGCTTCCCGCCGAAACTGATCAGCAAGATCAATTATCTGGCCGGCGGTGTTAACAGCGGCGACTTTCCACCCAACACGCAACAGCAGGAAGTGCATGCGATGTTCAAAGCGCAGTTGGCTTCGCTGCGCAAGAGGTTGGACGATGTTGTCAGTGGAGATGTGGCCGGCTTTAATCGTCTGCTGCGCGAGAAGAATATTGCGAACGTGATTACAACGGCGCCGTGAGGATGCAAACCAAAATACACCGAACGGTTATCTGCTCGTTGCTAACGCTCGTCGGCTGCGTATTCGCATTTGGCCAACAGACCGCGCCGCCCGCTGATTCGTCGCCACGGAATGTCATTGGAACATGGGAGGGCTCGTTGGACGCCGGCACCGCCAAGCCCAGGCTGGTTCTTCATATTACCGGCGCAAAGGATGGTTCTCTCAGCGCCATGCTCGACGTTCCGGAGCCACCGCGCTTCAAATCGATTCCGTCTCTGTCACGGACTCTACCCTGCGCTTTGAGATGAAATCTCTGGCCGTCGTGTACGAAGGTAAAGTTGCGTAGGATTTCTTGCTCATCGCCGGCGAATGGAAACAGCAGGGACAAGCTCTTCCGCTGTTTGGCTCGAGAAACATAAAGAATGGATCGCGAAAGTCCCGAACGGCAAACATGTCGTTGTGGAGAAGAGTGGCCACTTCATTCAGGCCGAGCAGCCGCAAGTGGTGATTGAGGCGATCAGGCAAGTGGTCAATCAGGTGCAGCGCAAAACGCCTTGACCCAGACGCTGACTCGCGTGAAAAACTGAATAGACCGTGGACTCCTGCTCGCACCAATGAATCACAAAGAAATAGTCGATGACATTAATAAGGCGGTCTATGCGACCGAGGAGGTTGTTGATTGGTACGACGATCTCGATTTCATTCTCAAGCCTGAGGCAGTCATTCTGGAGAAGATAAGTCCCGTCATCAGGGACAAGCGACTGCTGGACATCGGCATTGGCGCGGGTCGCACCACCAGGTTCTTACTTGAGATAAGCCGCGACTATACCGGGATTGACTACACGCCCAGCTTCGCCGAACTCGCGCAAAAGAAGTATCCGGCGGCGAAAATTCTCTGTTGCGATGCGAGAGACTTAAGTGTATTTGCTGATCAGACCTTTGACTTCGTCCTGTTTTCTTTCAACGCGATAGACTACATGGTTCACGAAGACCGAATGAAAGCCCTCGCAGATATCTACCGGGTGCTGAAGCCAACCGGTCTGTTCATGTTCTCAACCCATAATCGTGATTACAAATACTTTGATAAGTTTCCCTGGCAGGAAGGCAGATTTGATCTGAATCATCTCAAATCCTGTCTCTATACTTTCTTCCACCTCCCCAAACACTACCGCATGAAGAAACACGAGGTCCGCACGGACCAATATGCGATCATCAACGATAACGGTCACGGATTCTCTTTGCTGGCTTACTACATAAGTCTCGCGGAGCAGGAAAAGCAATTAAAGGAAATCGGATTCGTTGACATTGAGGCTTACGACATGGAGGGAAATCCGACCGCAGGCGATACCAACTTTCCCTGGACTTACTATCTCGCGCCCCGCGGATGGAGTTGAGTGATGAGGTCAGTACCGGGAGCGGTAGCGACCGGGTTCATCGTCCTGGCAAACTCGACCGTCGCGTGGATTGAGACCAGGTCGCTACCGCTCCCGGTACTGACTACGTCATCGAGAGTTGATACTCTAAACGCTAATTCGTCTTTCGAGCCTGAGTTTGTCCAGGACCAGCCAGGCAACGACGCCGAGGATTGTCGCCGCATCTATCGTCGCCAAAAGCGGCACCAGCACTAACAGCCGCGCAACGCTTCGACCGAGACCAGATGGATAACGGCTACGGTTCCTCCACAGCGCCATCAGCGCACGGACCGTGAGCATCGCGAGCAGCAAGGCGGCGCCGATTATCAGCCACCAGTTCGTCAATCCAATCAGAATCACGCAAAAGACTATCAGCGCCGCATATCGAGCGAGAACTTTCGCCTGCCACTGTCTCCAGAGGCCGGCGAGCATATTGTGTCTTGAATACGTTAAGAAGCGGCGAAAGGTGCGCCACAAGTTTGGTTGCATGCTCCAGCGAACCAGTGCGGCCGGCGCGTAGGAGACGTGGAAGCCGGCACCGTCAATGCGGTTCATGAATAAGAGGTCTTCAGCCGATCTCAGCTCTTCCGAAAAACCATTTACCGCGAGCCAAACAGAGCGACGCATCAGTGAAGAGAATACCGCGCGCGATTGGATGAATCGGTCGTCGACTTCTTCCGTGGGAACATAAGCGTAGGCAATTGCCGCGCATTCCTTGAAGAAGCTGTCGGTGATTGGCTCCCAGCCGCCATATACGACGTCAGTTTCAGGATTGATCCGAGCGGATTCAGCTAGCTGAGCGAGCCAATCATTCGCCGGCGACACGCCGGCATCGGTAAATGCCAGCCAATTATTCGAAGCAAAAGCCGCCCCAACATTCCGGCCTTTTCCGGGTAGAGCATTTGCTTCACGAATCAGATGTAAATTGGATTGTTGTTGGGTCTGCCCTTCGACGATGCGCTGCGTGGCGTCGGTCGAACCGCCGTCCACAATGACGATCTCATCAGGTGGCAATGTTTGTTGTAGCAGGCTCTGGAGCAGAGAGCGGATGGAGTGCTCTTCGTTGCGCACCGGGACAACTACAGTGATCTTCATTGCCAGTCAGGTTAGCCGCAAAACGAAAATCAAGTCTTCCGCAGGCGACATCTTACTACAGTTCTATGTCCGACAAACTTTAGGAACCTCTGAACAAGTTGGTGAAAACTTGTATTCAGCCCGCGAAGCGCGGCGATAGCATAAAGCCTGGAGTGGAGCGGAGCGGAACCCCAGGATCGTTGGAATACGAAGGAAGAGCCCGCGAAGTGGGCGACAGCGATTCATCATGAGTCAATGGCAGCATGTGCCCTATCGCACGCTTCGCGCGCTCGGTTTTCTTACCGGTCGTCAACCTGGGGTTTCGCTACGCTCCACCCCAGGCTGACTTTACGCTTCCACCCGCTACGCGGGTTTTGGAAAGGTAAGCAGTAACTTGTTCAGAGCGTTCCAAAGCTTGTCGGATATCAAACCTCAAGTCGGACTGATCAGCGCCTTCAGCACGCGGCCCGCAGCCACATCCGCCAGCGCCTGGTTCGCATCAGCGAGCGCGTAGCGAGAGAGTTTTGGCTTGAGCATCTCCCAGGGTGCAGAGCGGATCGGATCGGACGTGATCTGCGTGCTGCGATAGAAATGCGAGAAGTCTGAGCCCCAGCAACCGCGTACGTCCAGATGCTTCTTATTCAAATCAAGGTGCGGGTTGAAGGCTGCTTCGTTTGAGAGTGAGCCGTGGTCGGTGTACTGGCCGACGACTACGACCCTGCCCGCGTCACGTGTGAAGCGCATGGCCTGCACGACTGCGTCCGGTGCTCCGGTAGCTTCGATCGTCACGTCGGCGCCGCGTCCGTTAGTTCGCTCTACAATCCATTCCAGTCTCTCGCTTTCGTCATGCTCTTCAAAGTTGAGCACGTCGGATGCGCCGGCCTGCGCCGCTACTTCAAGACGATTGATTGGCGCGCCGATGCAAACGACGCGCAGCGCCCCTCGCATCAGCGACAGAATGATTGCATTGATGCCGACTGGCCCTGAGCCCAGCACCAGCACGGTGTCGCCGATGGCAATGTCTGCGCGTTCGACCGCGTGCAGTGCGGTTGGCAGCGCGCAGCCGCCCGCCATGAATGTTTCCGGATCGACGTCGAGGTTGATGCAATGCGTGCCGGGCTTCAGATATATCTGTTCGGCCCAGCCACCGCACAGTCCATCATCGAGCCCGTAGGTGATGCCATACACTTTTCGGTTTGGACAGCGCGTCGTGGCTTTGGCGACCAGACAGAACCAGCAGGCATTGCAGGTGCGATGCACATCCAGAAACGTAACGCGATCGCCTTCACGAAACGCGCGGCCTTCGACATCGACCAGCGTTCCGCGAATTTTGCTCAAGCGGCCGACGGAAACATGACCAGGAACCAGTG
>JBGPWS010000312.1:0-5363 GCA_041492345.1 Pyrinomonadaceae bacterium
CGCAAGGCTCGAATGTCAACTCAAGGTTCCTCCGGAAAGCGAGCGCCGCGGGCGCGTATCGATCGAATCGCATTGGGCTCTGATCGTGCCGCGAAAATTATGGCCGTGCGCGCCAGTATTGCGCGCGTGGCTGAGATCGACTCGGCGTGGCGTGACGCGAGTGTGGTTGCGAGATCAGTTAAGACCGACGCACCGGCGATGCCGCTGACGGATTGGGAGTTGATGAGCGGCGCGCGACAACGCGCCCTCGCCGTGCGCGAAATCCTGGTTGAGCAAAATCTGGGAGCTGACCTGTATGTCGGACTGGAGGGCGGCTTTCATTCGATCTCAGTCGAAGGAGAGTGGCACACGTTTCTGCGCGGCTGGGCGTTCGTTACCGATGGGGAGCGTGGCAGCTTTGGCATGTCGCCATCGATCGAAGTCCCCGCTGCTATCGTGAAGGATGTAATTTCAGGCAAGCGAGAGCTTGGTCTGGTGATCGACGAAGTTGCCGGCGCGCGCGACGTGCGCAGTCGGCAAGGCGCCTGGGGGGTGCTTTCGAGGGATTTGCTGACGCGCTCGATGAGTTTCGAAGCTGCACTAATTGCCGCGTTCGCGCCTTTTTATAACCCCGCGCTGTACGTACCAACCCCTTAGCGGTTTTGCCGCAGCACACTGCGGTAAGCCTTCGGCTTACCGTCAAGACTGCCAGATAGTGATTGGAGGCTTCGCCTCCCATCTTCTGAGGCATAGCCTCAGAAAGCAAAAGAGGTTTGAGCCGGAAAGCCATAGGCTTTCCGCAGTGTGCTGCGGCGAAGCCGCCGAAAGCTTACGACCGACAACCACAACCACGGCTCAGCGCCGCACGCTCATCAATGCTAAAATCATTCTCACATGCGGGTCACTATCGGGCAGATCAATACTACCAACGGCGATTACGAAGGCAACGTTGCGCGCATTCTCAGCGCGATAGATCAGGCAAAGAAAGACGCTTCGGACCTGGTCGTTTTTCCTGAAGTCACAATCCAGGGTTACACCTCGCTGGACTGGTTTCTGGACAAAGACGTCGTGCGATCGTGTCTCGACCCGCTTAGTACGATCATTGAAGCGACGGAGGGTTTGACGGCCATTGTCGGCACTGTGCGTCCCAACGATCAGGCGACGGGGCGCAAGCTCTATAACTCAGCCGCGGTGATTCGCGACAAAACGCTGCTGGGATTTGCCGACAAAACTCTGCTACCCGAATACGACGTCTTCGACGATCCACGTTATTTCGAGCCCGCGCGGGAACGCCGCTTATTCAATATCGGCGATTGCAAACTGGGCATCGCCGTCTGCGAAGATTTCTGGAACGACAAAACTTTCTGGCGCCAACGTCTTTACCCGAACGATCCTGCGCAGGAATTGATCGAGATGGGGGCCAACCTTCTGGTGTCGATCAATGCTTCGCCTTTCAATAAGGGCAAGTTGGGCGTGCGCTGCGAGATGGTGGCGCACCGCGCCCAAATGGCGAACGTGCCGATCGTGTTTGTGAACCTGGTCGGCGGCAACGACGGCATAATCTTTGACGGGTCGAGTATCGTTGCCGATGCGAGGGGAAGGATCATCATGCAGGCCCCGGCGTTCGCAGAGTTCACCGGCACTGTCGATCTCGATTGCGGTATTCCAGACACCCGCTGTCTGCCGGGCGACGACATTGAAACGGTGCGCCACGCGCTGGTGCTGGGCATACGCGACTATGCGGTGAAGAACAATTTCACGAAAGTCGTATTTGGTTTGTCCGGCGGGCTTGACTCCGCCGTGGTGGCAGCGCTGGCGGCTGAGGCTCTCGGAGCTGAGAACGTGCTCGCGGCGATGATGCCCTCGCCTTATTCTTCGCGCGGCAGCATTGAGGATTCAGTCGACCTCAGTCAACGACTTGGCATTAAGACAATCGAAAAACCAATCAGTGAAGCCTTTCATGCGCTGCGGAATGAACTGGGCCTGCCCGAGCCGAAAGCCGGAAGCAGTGCGCATGCGATTGAACACGCGGTTGAAAATCTGCAATCGCGTTTGCGCGGAAACATCCTGATGACAATCTCGAACGCTGAGAACCGTTTGTTGCTTTCGACGGGAAACAAATCAGAGTTGGCGCTCGGCTACTGCACGCTTTATGGCGACACGAACGGCGGACTTGCAGTGATTGGCGACGTGCTGAAAACCGAAGTTTACGAATTGGCCCGGCTTTACAATCGCGAGCGTGAAATCATTCCGCAGTCGATCATTAACAAGCGACCTTCGGCTGAGCTGGCGCCCGGACAGTTTGATGACCAGTCCTTGCCGCCCTACGACAAACTGGATCCGATCCTTAAACTTTATTTCGAGCAGAAAGCTTCGCCGGAAGAAATCATTGCCGCCGGTCACGAAACGGAGCTCGTCTATGACATTCTCAATCGAGTCGAATCGCCGGCGAACGAATTCAAGCGCCGTCAATTGCCGCCGACGCTGATCATTTCGCGCAACGCGATTGGTATCGGCCGGCGGCGACCGATTACCCATCGCTATCGCCGGCAGCCCAGGCCCTCAAGCATCGGGCGGGGCGCACCGAAGTGAGCTTAGCGGGTGTTCAGTACCGACTTCAGTCGGGCTTTTATGAGCGAGAAAGAGCCCAACTGAAGTTGGTACTCTAAACACCGGGAATTAAGACGCTCTCGCTGGCTGCGCCAACTTGCTCCGGTCGTTACTTGTGAAGCAATATTGTGGCCGTTTTTAACAAGTCTATTTTCATGAAATTCTTGGCAAGGTGACACTATGACAATCAGATCGTTTGTAGCGCGAGCTGCTCTCGCTTTGACGGTAGCAATAGCCAGCTGTCTGGTAGGCGCGGGTGTGACTTCTTTGACTCTGGCCCAGGGCGGCAAGTCTGCTCAACCAAATGTCTCGCCCGAGGAGCAGAGTCTTTTCAAGGCATTCATGACCGCGCCGGATGCCGCGGCCAAGCTCAAAGCCGCTGAGGCGCTGATCAAGAAGTATCCCAAGAGCGTAGAGAGACCTCGGGTCGCGCGCGCCCTGGCCGATGAGATTGCCGGCGTAAAGGATGCGGCCCAGAAAATAACGCTGGCGCAGGAATACCAGGGCGTTTTCAAGGAACCGTCCGAACCGCAATTGATTGTGCCGGTCCTGATCGAGGCATTTGCCGGCGCCAACCGGTTCGATGAGGCTTTTTCGAGCGGCGCTGAATTTCTCACGCGCAACCCGGACTCATTGGAAGTCCTGGTGCAATTAATGTCGATCGGAACTGATCAGGCAAAACAGAAGAATACAAAATTTATTCCGCAGAGCCTTCAATACGGGACCCATGCGATCGAACTGATCGAAGCCGACAAGAAACCTGCCGACACGGATGATGCGGGTTGGAAGAAGTACAAGACCATCGTGTTGCCGAGTTTGTACCAGTCAATGGGAATTCTGAATTTAGTCAAAGGTGATCGCGGCGAGGCCAAAGTTCGGCTGGCAAAAGCGGCGGAGATCGCTCCCGCTGATCCGTTCAACCACCTTCTGCTCACCGGCATCCTGAACGAGGAATATCAGGAAGGGGTAAAGCACTATCAAGGCCTGCCCGCCGGTCCGGCAAAGGACGAAGACCTAAAGAAAGTACTCGCGGTCCTCGATCAGGTTATCGATTCCTATGCGCGCACGATCGCTCTGTCGGAAGGCAACGCGGCTCTGCAGCCGGTTCGACAGCAGTATCTTCATGATCTCGAGTCCTACTACAAGTACCGTCACAACAATTCTACCGAGGGCATGCAGCAACTAATCGACAAGTACAAAGTTCCAGCTAAGTAGAGGGAACCACCGTCCTCGCTCGGCCTTTGCTCCGGCATCGATGATCGATTCTGGCTCGTGCCAATCTACAGTCATGGAAGTTGAACTGATCGAAGGCCCCTTTCTGATCCGGACGTTACGCGAAGAAGATGTCAGCCCGCTGTACGAAGCGGCGCGCGAATCCATCGCCGAAGTGTCCCCGTGGTTACCCTGGTGTCACGAGAACTATTCCATTGAAGAAACCAGGGAGTTTATTGCCTCGAGAGAATTAGCTTCACAGGGCGGTGAGTGGTACAGCTTTGGAATTTTCGAGAAGGACGGCGGCAGGTTTCTCGGCGGCGTGGGAATAAACTTCATCAACCGCGTGCATCAGATGGCGAACCTCGGTTACTGGGTCCGTACCAGCGCTGCCGGTCGTGGGGTGGCGACGAGCGCAACGCGTTTGGCCGCGCGATTTGGCTTCGAACAACTGGGTCTGCAGCGCATTGAGATTGTAGCCGCAGTCGACAACATCCCGAGCCAGCGAGTGGCCGAGAAGGCCGGCGCCGTGCGTGAAGCTGTCTTGCGAAAGCGACTTTTGATTCGCGGCAAGTCGATGGACGCGGTTCTGTTCTCTCTGGTTGCGGAAGATTTGTAACGCAAGCTGCCAGCTTGCGAGGTTTCGACTGCACGCAAGCTGGCAGCTTGCGCTACATTCACAGGCTAAAGTTCGTGCCACTTGTGCTAACCTCATCTTGATGTCCGGACCATCAAGTAATCGCGATCTGGTACGCGAATTCCTCAGCTACATTCAGGTCGAGAAGGGCCTCTCTGCTAACACGCTGCAAAGTTACGCGCGCGATATTGCCAAGCTGCAGGGCTGGGCGCAAAAGAATGGCAAGCAAATCGAAAAGCTTGAGCGTAAGGACTTACGAGAATGGATTGCCGGCATGTCACGGGAGGGCCTGGCGCCTTCATCCGTGTCGCGCGCGGTGAGCGCCGCTCGCGGCTTCTTTCGTTTCCTGATGCTGGACGGTCACATCAAACGCCATCCGGCCGAAGACATTCACACGCCGCAAGGGCATTCGCGTTTGCCCCAGTTTCTGACCGAGGAAGAGATGGAGCGGCTCTTGTTTGCGCCCGACATCAAAACTGACATCGGCGTGCGTGATCGCGCGATCCTGGAAGTCTTGTATGCCGCCGGCCTGCGGGTTTCAGAGATGTGCTCACTCAGGACGAGCGACATCGACATTGACACGGCCCTCGTCACGTGTCACGGGAAAGGCAGCAAGCAGCGTCGAATTCCGATCGGTAAAAGTGCGGTGCACTGGTTGCAAAGATATCTGGGTATTCGAAAGCGACTGGGCAATGAAGCAAAGCCTGAGTTGTTCCTGCATCGAGGGCGGCAGATGACGCGTCAAACCGCCTGGGCGATCATCAAGACCTACGCTGCTCATGCGGGCGTGCCGGATATCTCGCCACATACTTTGCGCCACAGCTTTGGAACTCATCTCATGCAACACGGCGCGGATTCGCGTTCGGTGCAGGCGCTGCTGGGCCACGCGGACATTTCGACCACCGAAATCTATACGCATATTACC
>JBGPWS010000018.1:0-23542 GCA_041492345.1 Pyrinomonadaceae bacterium
CGCTACGAACTGGATTGAGCATCGCACGGTGTCGCCACAGGTCGGTGAAAGTCTGCGCGATGATCCGCACCCGCATCTTCAATTCTTTGTCGCTCTGCCGGTTAGTCTGCTCAGTGCAAACCGCGTTCGGTTCGTAAACGGCGCGCAGGTTCTGCTCAACCATTTTGGTGGCAATGATGAAATCGCTGCAGGCTTCGTGGTAAAGCGGAACATAAGCAGAACGGCGAACCGAGTAGAGACAACCCGACGCGCCAATCAATGAACCCACGCGGCTTTCGTGTCGCTTAAGAAATGTTTCATAGCTCCAATACGAACGCGCGCCACGCCCCACGCGCGAATCCGAGCCGTCAACGTATTCGAGACGCCCGGCGACACACCCGACTGTTGAATCGGCAAAACTCGGCATCATCGCGCGCACCGCGTTCGGTTGATAAAGACTGGTAGCATCGGAAAAAAGAATGATCTCGCCGCGCGCCTGCTCAACTGCGGCATTCTGTGCGGCGGTTTTTCCGAGTCGTTCAGACTGGCGATGAAGTCGCACCCCGCGGCCGGCGAACTTCCGCGCAATCTGATCCGTGCGATCAGTCGAGCAGTCAGAAGCGACAATTATTTCCAGTAACTCGCGCGGATAATCGAGGGCCAAAGTGTTTTCGAGTTTCGCCGCCAGATCGCGCTCTTCGTTGTACGCCGTGATAATGATACTGACCGTTGGTTCAAATTCTCCGCGTCGCACTTTCAGCGGTCTCAAGGCGCTGACTAAAGCGAGCAGCAACGGATAACCGGCATAGGTGTAGAAGAGCGCCACAGCGCTCAACCAAAAGATTACCTCTACCGCCAATCTCAGGATCATGTCATTACTGCCCCGCCCTCATCGATCAGAGGCGCTTCAGCTTTCTTGCGATCTTTGCGCGTCTCCGGAACCACAGCTTCCCCGGTTTCCGATTCGTACATCCGCGTCAGACAAACCGCATAACCCACCAGGTAATAGACATACCAGACATAGGCGACCGACAGGAAAATGCTGGAAACAAGGTACGCGATCAGCGATGCCTGCAGCCCCAACGTCAAATAGTAGAAACGCGAATCGCGACGCTTCTTGAAGGTTTCGCGGGCTATCTGGCCCAATTTCCTGAGCGGCGTGACGATGAACATCGTGTAGCACGCGAGCGCCGTCATCCCCATCTCTGCGGCCACCTGGGTATAAGAATTGTGAGTAACCAGCCCTCTGTATGACATTTCCGGCTGATAGTTTCCCATCCCAATCCCCAGCAACGGATGGCGGAGCGCGACGTAAATGGATCGGAAGAGTTCTCCCCGCCGCGAGTCGGCGGATCCTTCCGTGTCGAGACTCGGAATAAAGATCGAGAGCAAACGGCTGCCGTACTTGTCGGGTGCCAGGAGAACTATGACACCGGCGAAGCTCAGTACCGCGAATACGATCTCCAGACGGCGGCGGTGCCCAAGCTTCCAGGCGATGAAAAGAAGAGCTATGAGCGTGCCGATGAAAGCCCCGCGCGAATACGAGAGAACAATGGCCGCGATCATCACCGCGGCACATGCACCATAAAGAAGTTTTCGAACCACCCCCTTCGAGCCGAACAAGAGCGCCACAGAAATCGGGAGTACGGTGACCAGGTGCAGCGCCATGTCGTTCGTGTTACCAAAGATGCCCGTACCTCTACCGGCGGCGCGATAGCCCTCAACTGTCATCAGGCCCAGTCGATAGTCATTGATGGCGTCGACGCTTAACCAGATGCCGGCCGCCATTGCCAAAAAGAGGAGACCTTTCAGCCGCGCTTCCGTCCGCACCACGTTAACAATCACGATGAAAATTACGATACAGCGTATGAAGGTGCCGCTGAACTCAGCCCACGCTTCCTGCTGGTTGATCGCTAGTGGGATCGAAAACAATCCGGTCAGACAAAAAAGCAGGGCCAGATTTACTTCACGGGGACGCGTGGTCAGCGTGCCTTCCAGTGAAAGCTGGGTGGGGACAAAAAAACCGAGCGTCGCGATGCCCACCAGCAAAGCTATCGATGCCGTCAACCGAGACGGATAGAACTCGGCCGGGCGCGCGTAAAGAATCAGCGTGAAGAGAAACAAAGCGGCGTACGAGAAAGCATGGCCGTGCTTCAAAAACGTAGAGCTGAAATTGTTTTGATCAGAAGTCGAGCTCGGCTTCGCCGTCGGCTGCTGTGGTCCGAGCGGTCGCGGACATTTCGCGGCGCCACCTTCCGGTTTGACCGGCCACACGTCTACCAGAGAGTGCCCGGTTTCGCTCAACCGTGGTGATCCTGAACGGGTCACCGGCTGGTAATCATTCTGTGGTTGTCGCCTCAGCATTTCCTGACACTCGACCGCACCCGTCAAAAATAAAGAAAAAGCGCAGGTTCCCTGCGCTTCTTCGGTATTTGTATCGCTATCCGCAAAGTCAGACGAATCGCGCGGACCTAAATAACAGCGCTTTGTTCGTCATCAATCGCCACCAAAGTGCGGATGCGTTCACGCAGGGCTAACTCGAACATGCGCGCTTGTTCCACTTCGGTAAACGAAAGCGCGCGCAACTCTTGCTCAATGCGGCGCCGATAGTCGGACACCAAAGAATCAGAAACGCCTAATGTAGCGGCAACTTCCAATTGCGTCGCATGGTCAGGGCTCAAATAGCAGTGCCACAACACGCCCAGCATGCGGTTGTACTGTTTGATCTTGCCCCGGACATTGCCACGCAGGTTCTTAAGAAACTCGTCCACACAACCCGCCGCTTCGAGCTCGGATTCATGTCGCAACAAGCTCTCTTCCGGATTTTCACGCAAGTCGGCCGGGTCGTAATGCGGACCATCCGAATCTGGATCGTCGCCGCCCAGCGGCACCAGGTAAATGTCCATGACCGGCAGGCGCGACATGACCAAGCTGCGCAAGGTGCGCACGTCGGCCGGCGCATCAATGGCTTCGAGGACCGAAACAATCAAATCTTCCAGATCCGAATTGCTGATTACAATCTGCGCATCACCGGTACACCCAACCATGCGAGTGTCACGCTGGCGAACCGGAATCATGTGTGCGCGCTGTTCCATTTCGTGCGAGCCACGGCCCGGTTTGCTGTCGGGCCACTCGCTCAGTCCGTAGACTCGATCTGCCAGTCGGCGATGTTGCTCTTCAGCCATCCCGCTACTGTCAAAGCGGCGAAAGTTGGCGCTGGATTGAATTAAGGTGGAGATGCGGCGCGCGAGCCGGTAACTCTCCGGGTGGCGCTTGCGAAGTTCCGCCGTCAACAGATTCGTTAATTCTATCTGGCCAATCTCACATTCGATCTCAGCATTAGTCATCGCCGTATCCAGGTAATGCTGGAAGCGTGACTTGGTGAGCAACTGAACAAATAGTTCCTGGGTGAGATCGGTGTAGGCGCTCGTCGCTCCCTCTTCAATCAACAGGCCGGCGCTGCGAGAAGCGCGAACCAGCGGGTGATTGCTGACGATGCGGTGTAGTTCCGCCCACAGACGATTGACGTCAGAGTTGCGCAGGCTTTCAACCCAGTGGCCTGCTCTGGCGCTGCGTTCGGCAGAGCGACTCGTGCGCGGCACTTCACGAGGCACACTGACGGTGGAATCTGGAGTCGTCTTATGAGTAATTGATTTCACGGTGGTAGAGTTGTCCCGATAAGATGATCGTGGATGAACTAGTTGGCAGCTAGTAACGTGATCAGAGGATCACTGGCATCCGCGGTTGGCTGTGCACCTTGCTTTCAAGTTGTTCGATGATCCGCTGGAGGGATTTTGGGAGGCTCGCTGTTGGCAAAGCTAACCCGGCTGAAGACAGAGCGAAGCGGCTTCATCGAGACGCGTACAGCTATTCTTTGTACCTTTTCAATCCCGGAAAGATGATGCTTGTTCCCCGGCTCTTCTCAGCCGGGCAAAAGCGGGAAACTGCAGGTTCGATGAAACGCCTTACCCTTTCTGCGTCATCGAGAAGGATATCAAGGAGTGAAGCACCCCTCGATCAACCTACGGCCATCTTAGCAACAAATTGAAAAATGGGCAACATTTTTTTACACAACGTGCAAGTTATTGACTTGCCTAGAGAAAGCACCGGCTGGCTGGGGGCCGAACTCTGGAAAAGGGAACCTATTGAAGCTTTTGTGATAGTGGCTCAGAGGTGAGCCCTCAGGAATTCATCCCATGCCTTCATCGTTCGCAAGTCTATTCTGCAAGACCGCAGGTTGCCCTACGTCGCAGGCCTTGCTTGCCTACCGTCGCTCACTTCTGATCCCTCAAGACTATGATTGCATTGAGAGTCATCTCGCATCTTGTGACTTCTGTAGCGCCGAGCTGCAACTGCTCACATGCTATCGCAGTGAGGCCGAGGAGTATTCGTTTGCGGAGATGCCGGGACAACTTCGCCGGGTGGCTGAAGACCTGTTGAAGAGAAGCACCGAGCCTTTCAGAGGATTTGCAGAACTCGGAGAGAACCGCCAACTTTCGCACTGAGCAATCGCTTCATCGTCAGCCGCCGACAATAGCCGCGACTTGACGCTCCTCCGCACGATCGGTCTGCCTGGGAAGGTCGATCGTAAACTGAGTTCCCTCACCAAAGCGTGACTCGACAGTAACTTCTCCGCCATGGGCTTTCGCCAGGTGCTTGACTATGGCCAGCCCCAGACCCGTGCCGCCAAGTTCGCGCGAGCGGGCCCGGTCCACTCGATAGAATCGTTCGAACAAGCGATCGAGATGGTGCGCGGGGATCCCCTCCCCCGTGTCTTCGACACTAATCCGATCACCTGCATTGCTCTCGTACTTGATCGAGACCGTGCCGCCTTCCCGGTTGAACTTAATTGCGTTGTCGACCAAGTTCGTAAGCATCTGCACCAGTCGATGTGGATCAGCAAAGACTCTTATTTCGGGCTCGACGAGATTATGAACAGCGATCCTCCGCGCTGTCGCCACGGCTGACAAACTCCCGGCAACGTCTTCCACCAGCGCTTGCAGATGCACGGTTTCAGCTTTTACTTTTACGTTGCCCGCTTCGATCGCGCTCAATTCCAGGATATCATCGATCAGCCGGTGCATTCGCGCCGCATTTTTTTGGATGATGGAAAGAAATCGTCGATTGTTTTCCTCATCGTCGATCGCGCCGGCTTCTAGCGTTTCGGCCAAAGCCATGATCGAGGTTAAGGGCGTTCGCAGCTCATGCGAAACGTTCGAGAGAAATTCCTGCCGGACGAGTTCCAAACGCTCCAGCCTGGTGACATCAAAGAAGACTCCGACCGCGCCGGTCGTGCCTCGTCCGTTTCCGGCGCGTAAAGGTACGACTCGTAGGTCAAAAATTCGCTTTGCCTGGCCATATGTTTCGACTTTTACTCCGGCCCGCTCTGTTCCGCGCACCGCGTCAAGGAATGCGTCATAAATAGCTGGGTTCCGCGTCAGTTCAGTCAGACGACGCAAGTGGATCGTGTCGTCTACATGCGCAAACAAATTCCGCGCGGCCCGGTTCGACGCCACTACGCGCATCTCGGCATCAATTACCAGCAAACCTTCGCGCATCTCGTTGACGGTGGCATCAAGCAGTTCGGAAGAGAAGTCGATAACGGTCATATCTCGCGAACGGTTCTCCTGATTGGCTCTGCGGAGTTCGCGCACCACCCGCGGCCTCCCTCTCAAGAGCAAGCCAGCGCCAAGCCCCAAAAATAGAGTCAGTGCCGGGACTATGAACGACCGCGGGGAACCTGAAAAATAGGCGACGAGAACGACTAACGCTGCGAGCGCAGCAACGAAAAAGCCGGAAAGAAAACGAGACCTAATCATCCGCATGAGCCGCAGCGGTTGTTTTCCCCGCTGCGCAACCTAAGAAACGGTAGCCGACGCCGACTACAGTTTCAATGCAGTCGCCGCATGCGCCCAATTTCTGGCGCAGGCGACGGATGTGGACGTCCAGCGTTCGCGCATCACCGTAATAACTGTATCCCCAGACCTGATCAAGAAGTTGCTGGCGGGTCACAACCCGGCCGCGCTTTTTCGCCAAGGCCGAGAGCAACTGGAACTCTTTGTTCGTCAGTTTCACGTTTGTGCCGTCGCACGACGCGCGCACGTCGGCGAAGTCTATTGTCAAACGGCCATCTTCATAGCGTTCTCCCGACTCGTCATCCACTCGTCGCAGCACTGCGCGCACCCGCGCCAGGAGTTCACGCACTGAAAACGGTTTGGCAATGTAGTCATCGGCGCCCAGATCCAGGCCGGCGATGCGATCGGCCTCGGAGGTTTTTGCCGTCAGCATGATGATCGGCGTCCGGCGAGTTTGGCTTTCGCGTCGCAGCCGGCGACACAAGTCCATGCCGTTCATGCCGGGAAGCATCAGGTCCAGGACTATGACAACGGGCGGGTTCTGTGTATCCAGGGCGAGTTTCAGTCCCTGCTCGCCAGTGGAAGCGACGATCACTGAGAAGCCTGCAGACTCGAGATTGTATTTTACGCTCTCGGCTATATCAGGATCGTCTTCGATGATTAGGGCGGGTTTCGGCATGACTCTGAAGCAATCGTTGCGGGGTGCGAGTGAAAAATTTACAGTGCGATGCAAATGGATCTCAACTTACTTTGCCAACAATCACAGAGATCAATCGAATAATGAAGAAAGATAACGCTGCAAATGCGGCGGCCGCCGGGATAGTCAGAACCCATGCCCAAACGATTCTTCCGGCCACGCGCCATTTAACCGCCGAGAGCCGGGTCGTCGATCCAACTCCCGCAATCGCTCCGGTAATGGTATGGGTTGTGGAGACGGGGATTCCGTAAAAAGTCGCGCCGAACAAGGTAAGCGCGCCCGCGGTCTCTGCGCAGAATCCACCCACCGGCCTGAGCTTAGTGATCTTTGAGCCCATCGTATGCACGATGCGCCAGCCGCCCGACAAAGTGCCAAGGGCAATGGCCGCATGAGCAGTAAGCACTACGTACAGAGGAATAGCCGGCAGGGAACCTTTGTCGCCCATGTGCAAATTAAACATGCCCGCGGTGGCCAGCACCACGGTAATAATCCCCATAGTCTTTTGCGCGTCATTGCCGCCATGTCCCAGCGAGTAGGCCGCCGCCGAAAGAAGTTGCCCCCGGCGGAATGTCTTATCCACATGTGCCGGCGTCCAGCGGTGAAAAATCCAATAGACCGCCAACATCAGGGCGAAGCCCATAATGAATCCGATCACCGGTGAAGCGACAATGAATACGAGCGTCTTTATCCATCCTTCCGGTTTCAGCAAACCGCTGAATCCCTGATAAGCAGAGATCGCTGCGCCTGCATAGCCGCCCACCAATGCGTGAGAGCTGGAGGTCGGCAGTCCTAAATACCACGTGATCAGATTCCACGTAATCGCTCCCAGGAGCGCAGCGCACAGAACGTAAAGGCGCTGATCCTGCTGAATCAGATCGATGCGCACCAAATCTCCCCCGATGGTTTTTGCCACGCGGGTCCCAAAGATAGCGAAAGCGATAAAGTTAAAAGTCGCCGCCCATATAACCGCGTACCTTGGCGAAAGGACGCGCGTGGAGACTACGGTGGCGATGGAATTGGCAGCGTCGTGAAAGCCATTGGTGAAGTCAAAGACAAGAGCGACCACCACAATCAGGAGGGCAATAATGACCGTCGCATTGATCTCAGGCATAGTTTGAGTTAATTGAGCGAGCGAAGCGTTCTTCAGGTGTTTTTGATTACGATGCGCTCAACCAGATCGCCCACGTGCTGGCAACGATCGACCGTGGCTTCGAGATTTTCGTAAAGTTCCTTCCAGACAATCACGTCGTGCACCTCGAACTTCCCGCGAAAAAGATTGCCCATGGCCTCCCGGTAGATCTCGTCGCCTTCTCTTTCCAGCTCATGCAGTTTCAGCAACCGCGTCCTGATGTCCTTCGGTCGATCGAGGGACGGCACAAGGAGATCGAGCTCCTGCGCCATTTGTTGGATTACGCCCGCAAACAGTCGCGTAAATGGCGTGTATTCCTGGACGCCGTACATTACCACGGCGCTGGCCAGCCCTTCAATAAAATCAACCACGTCATCCAAAGCAGTCGTGAGGGCATGGATGTCTTCCCTGTCGATGGCCGTAATGAAGGACCGGCTGAGGCGCGTGGAGATATTGTGAGTGATTTCGTCGCACGCATGCTCGATGGTTTTGATGTGTGTCGCGTACCGCTCTCCTTCGGCAACGTCGTCACCGAACATCTCTGCCAGCGCGTGGGCTGCCTCGCCAAGCAGTGTGGTCATCCGCCCCAGCGAAGAAAGGTAATCTTCTTCGACGGGCATTATTCCGAAACCAAAGAGTCGCACGCCTACACTCCCCCTCAGATCCTTCGAAGCAACGCGGGTTTTGGCCGATCAGAATGAGACTAAGCGAACTACAGTAACGGTGACCACGTTGGAAAAATAAGCCGCGACTGGAGAGCCAGTTGACTCTACAGTCGCGGCCGTGGCGTTGCCGGCCATGTTCATTAAAAGTTGAGCCTTAACGCAAACTGAATCTGACGGTTTGTTCCCAAGCCAACTGTGCGCTCAACAGTCTGTCTTAGCAAACCAAAAGTGGAACCGGCCGCCGACTGCGTGAACGCCTGACCTGGTTGCAGGCCCGAGCCCAGAACAAAAGCATTAGCCGCTGTATTGAACGTCAGGTTCGGCAGCGCAACGTTCATCGTCGAAGCCGGATTCGCAAAGTTCGCATGATTCAGAATGTTGAAGATCTCCGTCCGAAACTCAAGGTTTACCGATTCCGAGAACCAAAATCGCTTGTTGAAAATCAAATCAAACTGCTGAAAGCCCGGGCCCTTCAGAGCGTTTCGCGGCAAGTTTCCAAACGAGCCCGCCGCGGGAACAGCGAAGGCAGCCGGATTAAGAAAGTTGCGATCATTATTCAGATACGGGCTAACGCCGGCAATCAGATCAGGCCGTCGTGTCTGGCGCGAAGCTCCGCCGCCGGGGGCGTTAACAACCGCCGTCAATCCAGCAGGCAACGGTTGCGTTGCGCTGATGGACGGAAGCTGGACTGTAAAGCCCTGCGGCACAACCGTCGTCGTCGTGGCGCTGTTGTTAATCGTACAGCCACCGGCTGTCGCACAGGCCGCTACGACTTCAGGTCGAGTAATCGTCACGTCAACAGGCAAGCCCGATCGCGCATTCAAGATCGCGCCCACTTCCCAGTTGCCGAGTATCGCATTGCCGACACTTCCGAAATCATGCTTCTTGCCTTTGCCGAATGGCAGATCATAAACGGCGCTGAAATTGAAAGTGTGCCGCACGTCGAAGCTGTTGTAGCCGAGGTCGGCTGCGTAGTTGTTTGTATCGCCACTAGGTCGGACAGCTCCACCGAAGGGTTGCGCGGCAGTTCTGGATTCATTCGATCCCGAAGTCATGCCATAGCTGCGCGAGAATGTGTACTGCGAATTCAGCGTGACTCCGGAGCTGATCCGGCGAGCCAAGGCCACCTGGAGCGCTCGGTAGCTATCGGTGCCACCGCTGGTTTTTGTGTCAATCTCTGCGTAGGGTTTGCAGATCGCACTGGACGCTGACGCGCCGCACAGCGCTGCATTATTGATGATGTCAAAGACTCGCACCGAGGTGGTGCCGATGACGCGGCCGGTTACCGGATCGGTCCGGTTCACAACTCCTGCGTTACTCGGCAGCGCCGCTCCATTAACAATCGTCGCATTGCCTCCGCGCAGCGTATTCGACAGGCCGCGTAGGAAAAGGTTTCGTCCTTCGCTCCCCACAAACGCTACCGTAGCGACAACCTTGTAGGGCAGTTCCTGTTGGAGCGAGAACGTGTAGCTGTAGACTTTCTCTGGAATTCGGTACTCAGGAGCGTAGGCGCGCGGCTGATATACGCGATTCGCGGGATTAGCGATAAAGCTCGCCTGGGTGGCTGCCACGAAAGCAGCGATATTAGGATCGAAAGCGGAGTTCGAGACAGTGGACGAGATCCGATCGCTCTCGATTGGCTGAATCTGATCTTCAACCTGACCAACGCCGTAGAAGATTCCAAAACCGCCGCGCAAGACCGTCTTGCCGCCGCCAAAGAGACCGGAACTGTTCGGGCTAGGTGACCAGGTCAGCGCAAGGCGGGGACCAAAAGCGTTCTTGTTGCCCTTCAAGGGATTCTGATCTTTTGTCGACGGCTTGATAACGCCACTGGTGATATCGAAATAGACCTGCCCGTTGTTGGCTTCGTAGAGCGGCGTATAGTACTCGTAACGCAGACCCAGGTTAAGTGTCACATTCGGGCGAATCTTCCATTCGTCTTGTCCATAGCCAATGTAGTATTCGCTCTTCGCCAAGCGCTGACCCGTAAGCCCGTTATTGAATACGCTCGGATCGCTCTCGTCACCGAGATACTGGATTGACGCAGCGCGATTCGCGAGAAAATCACCCAAGCTGTTGAATACATAAGTCGTGCCGCCCAGTCGATCTGTATAAATTCGATTGGGTCGAAACTCGACGCCGAATTTGTAATTATGATTCCCCCTCGTCCAATTCAGATTGTCGATGAACGAAAGAGAGTAGACGGTGTAGGGCTGGCCACGTCCGTTCGTCGCACTGTTTGCGCGAATCAAACCGCCGGGATTGGACGTACCCGCGGAGGTTCCCTGACCAGCAATCGCAAAGTTGGCTGTATTGCCTGAAATATTGATAGCCGCCGCCGAAAGATCGACACCGGGAACCGAGCGTGCGATACCGTTTGTCCGAGTGAATGCGGAGTTGTAGCCGAACTTAATTTCATTAACAAGGTTCTGCCTCAGCGCCGACTGAAACGCGACCACTCCGTTCTGTGGCACCGCAACAAAGTTGACCTGACGTCCGGAAACGCCCTCCGGCTGAATGTTGGTTCCCTGGTCACGGAAGTAGCGAAAGTACATCGAGTGCTTTTGATTGAAACTGTGATCAAGACGAAAGGCGTAAGCCGTTTCGTCGACCCGCGCACTCGCCTGAAGCTGCGCTACATCGAAAAGGTTTGTACCAGTACCGACCGAGATGATCGCCGCTTTCGGATCGGCGAACGCGGGAAGTAAGGAAAGAGTACGTGACGCTGTACCGTTTGCTTCGACACAAGGCACGCCGTTCGGCGCCGGCGAGCAGATTCGAGAAGCGGCCCCCGGCACGGCTTCGATAGTGTTAAGCCCGGCCCGCAAACGATAGCCTTCATAGCTGAAGAAGAAAAACGTCTTCTTTCCGACTACCGGCCCTCCGATCGAGCCACCGAACTGATTTAGTCGCAACGGACTCTTTTTGCCGATGATGTTGTCGAAGAAGTTCGCGGCGTCGAGCGCGTCGTTTCTCAGGTATTCGAAAGCCGAACCGTGAAATTTACTGCCGCCGGACTTGGTCACCACGCTGATTTGTCCGCCGGTTCCGGTGCCAAACTCTGCCGGATAGTTGCTCGACTCGACACGAAACTCCTGCACGTTCTCCAAGCTCGATTGCAACCTGAACGGCGACGGAACTTCGCCGTTAAGATTGCCGGGCGAAGCATCTACAATGGCCGTGCCCTCAATGCCGTCGTAGCGAATGATGTTCTGTTCAACGGCGCGACCGTTGAAGCGAATATCTCCGTACGTGCCTGAACCCGAATTGATTGATCCGGGCGCCTGCAGGTAAAGCTGGGAAAGCTGTCTCCCGTTCAACGGCAACCCTCCAACCTCGCGTGGATTGACGTTCGCCCCCATGCTTGCCGAGCCGGTATTAGTAACGACCTCTTCGCTGGCAATAATGTTAATAGAAGCGGTCAGCTCCATTACCTTCAGCGTAAGGTTGAGGGTCGATTCTCTTCCTACGTTCACGTCAACGTTCGGTACTTTCGCTCCCAGCCCTGTCGTGGTCGCCGTTACTTCGTAAGTCGATGCTTTTAGCGCTGGAATTGAAAACGCTCCATCGCTGTTGCTTGTCGTTGTGCGCTCGTCTCCCGTTTTCAGATTCTTTACCGTAACAGTGGCGCCGGGCACGATTGCGCCGTTTTGATCCTTTACCGTTCCGGCGATGCTGCCGGTGTCGGCCTGTGAAAGTGCCACGATTTGGAATAAGAGTACGGCCACAAAGGCCAGGGGAGTGTACCTTAGGAAGCTAGTCCGCAGGGTTTGGTGCAGCATGGAGATCTCCTTCAGTTACGGTTTACGAAGTTTTGAGTCTGCGACTCACTTTGGTTCAGGAAAAGCACAGGTCTCGTGATACCGAGCGCCGCTTGAAAATAGACTGGTATTGGGAACCTGCCAGCGCTATGAACCTCGGTTAGATCAATGTGAGTGAAGAGACTACCTTGGGGGAGTTACAGTGAGGTGAATTTGACGTTAAATTGAAGTTAACTTTGCCGTCGAAGAACTCCGCGACCGCGAGTGCGTGCTAGAATCCGCGCCACAATATGAGTCTCGCGCGTCAAGGCATCGCCGAAGCGACTCCCAGGAGAGTTCTCTTTGTCTGTGTCGAGAATTCGAATCGCAGCCAGATGGCTGAGGCGTTCGCGCGCATATATGGAAGAGAGCACGTGGAAGCTTTCAGCGCCGTCTCGCGTCCCTCAGGCCAGATCAACCCGAAGGCGATTGAGGCAATGCGTGCTGTTGGTTATGACCTTTCCCGCCATCGATCGAAGTCTCTGGCCGAGCTCCCAGACATCGAATTTGATTTCGTCGCGACGATGGGATGTGGAGATGAATGCCCATTCATACGCGCTAAGCTGCGAGAGGACTGGAACATTCCCGATCCAGGAGAAATGCCGCTTGAAGAACTTCGCACCGTGCGCGACACAATCGAAACCAGGGTCTTCGCTTTGCTCAGAAAGCTTCAGATCGCCGGCCATCAGCGTTGGCAGTCGTGAGCTTGAAGGCTCGGCGCGCTGACTCCCGCGCGTCGATGCCGGCGTGGCTAATGCATCTGATCTTTCTGGAAAGAGAGGAACGCGGGCGGCCTGAGGGCCTAACTCGATTTGAGTTCCTTTGGCTTTACCAGCCATTCTAAACGTCCTGCTCCGGCTCGCACTTTATTCCATTTCTCGATATCAAGTTCGATGCAGGCGAGCGCGGCGGTCGGCATGCTGAGTGATTCACCGGTCAAAGACACAACCAACTCTTCGAGGCCCGGGTTATGTCCCACGAGCATCGCAACGTTAGCGTCATCTTCGATCTGCGCTACAACTTCGAACAGGCGCGCCACAGTTGCTTCATAAATCCGTTCATCGTGCCGCACCTCGATCTTTAGTCCCGCTCCTTCAAGCACCAGCTCCGTAGTCTGGCGCGCTCTTTCGGCCGGAGAACTGAGCACGAGATCCGGCTGAAGCTTTCGCTTCCTGATCAATCGTCCAACTGAAGGTGCCGCCTTCAGCCCGCGCTGATTCAATGGCCGATCAAAGTCTTTGACACTTGTGTCCTTCCGGCTCGATTTGGCGTGGCGCAGCAGCAGCAGAGTTCTCATTCGATCCTCAACGTTCGTCCGACGGCCTAATGGCGAGCGCACACTTTAATTCATTGACTCGGTTTGATCCAATGATCAGGGCCGTACCGGCGCTCTCAATCCCGGCACTGGCTTGAGATTTCACATAGCTGTAACATGACACGTGGCACAATCACCCAATGATTTCTTACGGTCATCACCGTTACCCCGGCAGGCTTTTTGTCGTTGAAGGCACTGACGGCAGCGGCAAATCAACTCAGCTGGCGCTGCTGTATCAGTGGCTCAAGGCCGAAGGCTATCCCGTTTTCTTCTCTGAGTGGAACTCTTCACCGCTGGTGAAGGATACAACCAGGCGGGCGAAAAAACGCCGCCTGTTTACCCCGACAACTTTCTCTCTGCTGCACGCGACGGATTTTGCGGATCGCACTGAGCGCAACATCATTCCACCGCTGAAGGCCGGAGCGATCGTGCTCGCGGACCGTTACATCTACACCGCGTTCGCGCGCGACGTGGCGCGGGGCTGCGATCGCGCCTGGGTGCGCGAGGTCTACAAGTTCGCTGTCAAACCCACCGTTGCCTTCTTCTTTCGCGCGCCCCTCGATGTGGCGATTGATCGGATCGCTTCATCCAGACCGACTCTGAAATACTACGAAGCCGGCATGGACATGGACTGGTCCGATAATGAAGAAGAGAGCTTCAAGATGTTTCAGGGAAAGATTCTCGACGAATATGAGCACATGGTCAGTGAGTTTGGCTTGACGGCCATCGACGCAACACAATCAATTCGCACTCAGCAACGTCAAATGCGCGAGATCGTCAGCCGCTATTTGAAGGAGAAACTCAAAGAGAAGGTGGTGCTGACGAAATGAAGGAGATGAAGTCTTACGGCACCGCGCTACCTGGTCTCGAGATCGAACCTTACAGCGGCAAACTGATCGTAATCGAAGGAACCGACGGCGTGGGTCGCTCGACACACGTAGCCCTCTTGCGCACCTGGCTGGAGTCCAGCGGACACCCAGTGCTTGATACCGGAATGACCCGTTCCGTGCTTGCCGGCCGCGGAATCAAGAACGCGCGCGAAGGGCACACTCTCGGCCGGCTGACCATGCAGCTTTACTACGCAACGGATTTCGCCGACCGTCTGGAGAACCAGATGCTACCGGCCTTGCGAGCGGGTTTTGTCGTACTCACGGATCGTTACATCTATTCCGCCATCGCTCGGGCCGTGGTTCGCGGCGCCGATCCGGAATGGGTCCGGGCAATCTACTGCATGGCGCTGGTTCCTGATGCAATTTTCTACCTGCGCGTGCGTTCGACGGAGGAGTTGGCCGGACGCGTGCTGGGTTCAGGGAGCGGCTTTGATTACTGGGAATCGGGCATGGATCTCGGGCACGGAAATGATTATTACGACAGCTTCATCGCTTATCAAAAGCAACTGCTTCGCGAGTTCGACCACATGAAGGGCGAGTACGGCTTCCAGGAGATCGACGCGTCTCGTCCCGTCCGAAGAGTTGCGGCTGAACTTCGCCGGTTGGTGGCGCGCGTGATCGAAGATGAGCCCGCCACTACTTTGGCCGGCAAACCGAACCCTAAAACTGAATAACCTGAGAAGGCGAAGACCGACGATGACCAGCCTATCAAGCAGGTCGCTAAGGGCGACCCCCAGGAAAAAACAAAGATTGTATGAAAGTTGCAGCGATTGACATTGGTTCAAATTCGATCAAGCTGGTCGCGGTTGACGCGGCCGCAAGCGACTCGTTCGCAGTGCTTGCCCGAGAAAAAGAGACGGTTCGCCTGGGTCACAACACACTGCGCCGCGGACATCTCTCAGTCGCAACAATTGAACGTGCCGCCGACTGCATCAAGCGCTTCCGGTCAATTGCGGAAGCGCGTGGCGCCGAACGTATTTTTGCAGTGGCAACTGCGTCGGTGCGTGAAGCTCAGAACTCAGCCCAATTCATCAAAGAGATTGACCGGCGCATCGGCGTCCGCGTTTCGATTCTCTCCGCAATCGAAGAGGCGCGCCTCATCGGAATCGCAGCCTCACACGGTTGCGCCGCGCGCGGCGCCTCGATCATTAATATTGATATCGGGGGCGGGTCGACTGAGATATCGCTCATGCGCGACGGCGTACCCGCCGCACTGTTTTCCGTGAAGCTGGGCGCGGTGGGATTGACTGAGCGGTACCTCAGTAGCGATCCGATCAAGCCGAAAGAGTTGCGGCCCTTAATACAGGAAGTAAGGGCCGCGTTGGAACGCCCAAGCCGCGAACTACGTGGCGCGCGTTGGCAACAAGCGACTGGCACCTCGGGCACAATCATATCGATCGGCGAGGCCTTAAGACTGCGAGCAAGCGAAGAAGAACGGAGAGCACAAGGCGCGCAGCCGGCCGGCGAAGAAATCGTGCTCAGCAAACTGGCGCGGTTCAACTCTCGGATGGCCGAGTTGACTGTCGTAGAGCGACGGGCAATGCCAGGGATCAGCGCTCAGCGTTCGGAGATTATCGTTGCTGGCGGACAGATACTGGAAGGCGCGATGCGCGCGCTGGGCATCAATGTCCTGCGCACCTGCGGCTGGGCTTTACGCGAAGGCGTACTGATTGATCGCCTACGCGAGATCGAAGCTGAGTCACGCCCACCCGTTCCCGACATTGCCGATCATCGGTTGCGTGGGGTTCATGCTGTCGGCCGCCGTTTTGGCTATGAAGAAGCACACGCGCGGCAGGTCGCCCAACTGGCCGAACGGATCTTCGATCAGATAGTTCAAAGTGAGGCGCCCGCCAATCTCACTCGTCATCATCGAACGTTGCTCTCGGCGGCCGCATTGTTGCACGACGTCGGTTATCACATCGCGCACGAGTCCCATCACAAGCACGCGCTTTATCTGATCAAGAACTCAGAGTTGACTGGATTTTCCGAAGCCGAGCGCGACGTGATCGCCAATGTCGCGCGCTATCATCGCGGGCCCGCGCCCAGAGAGCGACATCTTGACTATGCCGCGCTCAACGAAGCCGATCAGGAAACGGTTTTCGCGCTGGCGGCAATTTTGCGGATCGCCGACGCGCTGGACCGGAGCCATGACAATCGTGTCAACGACGTGCGTTGCGTTCGTGATGGCCAACTGGTGCATATTCAACTAGGCAGTTCTGCCAACTGCGACCATGAGATCTTCGCGGCCGAACAGAAAAGCGAGATGTTCGAGCAGGTCTTCGCCTCCAAACTCTCTTTTAGCCGGCGTGCAGCCTTGAAACGCGCTTGATTTCGGGTTATTACACCGTTCGCGACGGCTAACGGCAAAACGTTGACGTAACCTCATCATCGGATCGTGGCCAAAGAAAAGCGGATCGCAAAGTTGAATTGCCATGATGCCGCCGGCGAGGCGCTTCAGGTCGTGCTCGGCGCGCGTATGGAAAAGATGTGTTCCCTCCGTGACCACGCCCTTAACTGGGACGATCCGGAGGGCGTCCACGACATGCGCGTGGCCTCGCGACGCTTACGTAGCGCACTCAGCGACTTCAAACCTCTTCTTCGCAAAGGGAGCATGCCGCTCACTCGGCTGAAGGCGATCGCGGAAAGCCTCGGCGCGGTGCGTGACGAAGACGTCATCCTCGCGGCGCTGGAAACACTCCGTTCAAAAGCCGACCAGGAAGTTGCCAAAGGAATCGAGGCGATCGTCAAAGAGCACCAGCGCCGGCGGGTGCAGGCGCGCTCCGTACTCGAACGCACAATCGGGTCGTCCGCAATCGCTGAATTCCGGGACGACTTTCGAAAGAGACTCCGCACCGCGACGAACCTCTCAAGCTCAGCCGCAGAAAAGGACGCTGATCAAGTCCTGACATTTAGCCAGTTGGGAGCAAGAATCATCGGCGCTCGCGAGAAACAGCTTAGCGAAGCAAGTGACGCTGTCTATCGTCCCCTGCGAACAAAGGGGCTGCACAAATTACGCATCCTCGCAAAGAGACTGCGTTACGCTGTCGAACTTTTCGCACCTTGCTGGGGTGGTGAGTTTAAGAAGTCCGCGGAAGAGATCGCGCGTTTTCAAACCTCTTTGGGCGAACTGCACGACTGCGACATTTGGATCGCCAACCTTGACGCTCGTCTCAAGAAAGAGAAAGGCGCCGGTCTCAATCGCTCGCAGAATAATGAGGCAGCCGTTTGGCTTTTGCATCACTTTGTCAGCGAACGCACAAAGCATTACTGCCACGCACTGGCGCGCTGGCATAAGTGGGAGACGGAAGGATTTCTGGAGCGGCTCAGGGCGATGCTGGACGCTGACTTCACACTAAAGGCTGAGCTTCCCAAGGCCGGAAGGGTTGCGCAGGCCCGCCCGACTGGTGCGCCATTAGAAGACGAACCGTAGACCTAGTTGCATTTGCCGCGGTCCGCCAAAGCGCGCTGTGGATGGCGCAAACAAGGGCGTGCCCTCCGTGGCCACGGAGGGCAAACCGTTGGCCAGCGGGACGCCGTGCTGATGGCGTCGTTAGCAAAATTCTTGTTGCCGTTGCGGGTTACGTTGAAGGCTTCGAACGGGTCTTGACTTTCGTGCTATCGTATTCGCATGGGCAGATATGATTCCGCGCTCGAGGGGTCACCAATTACATGACCGGTGAGCGTTGCAATCCAACCCGAAGGCTTTCCTTCCTTGATCGTTTCCTGACAGCCTGGATCTTTCTGGCGATGGCTGCGGGTGTGCTACTGGGATACGTCAATCTCAGCGTCGAAGGATTTATTAATCGCTTTCAAGTCGGGACCACCAATATTCCGATCGCCATCGGGCTAATCCTGATGATGTATCCGCCACTGGCAAAGGTGCGCTACGAAGAATTAGGAAGAGTCTTTCGGAATTGGAAAGTGCTCAGCCTGTCGCTGATACAAAACTGGGTGATTGGCCCAATATTGATGTTCGCTCTGGCAATTATTTTCCTCCGTAGTTACCCGGAGTACATGGTCGGTTTAATAATGATCGGCCTGGCCCGATGCATTGCCATGGTAATCGTGTGGAATGAACTGGCCCACGGCGATACTGAGTACGCCGCCGGGCTCGTAGCCTTCAACAGCATTTTCCAGGTCCTTTTCTACAGTGTCTACGCCTGGGTTTTCATTACGGTCCTGCCGCCGTTCTTCGGCCTGAAAGGAAGTATTGTTCAAGTCAGCATTGGTCAGATTGCGCAGAGCGTTTTGATCTATCTCGGCATTCCGTTCGCTGCCGGGATGCTCACTCGACTGGTGCTGGTAAGGGCCAAAGGCAAGGAGTGGTATCACCGCGAGTTCATTCCGAAGATTAGCCCCATCACTCTCATTGCCCTGCTTTTTACCATCCTGGTGATGTTTAGTCTCAAGGGCAATCTGATCGTTCGGCTGCCTTTGGATGTCGTTCGAATTGCGATTCCACTTCTTATCTACTTTGTAGTCATGTTCCTGGTGAGTTTTTATATGGGACGCAAAATTGGGGCAGATTACTCAAGAACAGCTACGCTCTCTTTCACCGCGGCGAGCAATAACTTTGAGCTGGCAATTGCCGTCGCGGTAGCTGTTTTCGGCCTCAATTCAGGTGCGGCTTTCGCTGCCGTGATTGGCCCGCTGGTGGAAGTTCCCGTCCTGATTGGTCTGGTCAGCGTCGCGCTCTGGTTCCAGCGACGTTATTTTGCCGCGGTGTAGCGCAAGCTGCTAGCTTGCGCGCAAACCCTGGGGTCCTAACTCTAAAGTATCAAGTCAGGCCAACCACTCATGAGCGAACACAATCGAGCAGTGAGGCGCCTCCTGTTTGTCTGCATCGAGAATTCGAATCGCAGCCAGATGGCTGAGGCGTTCGCGCGCATCCATGGCGGAGAAACCATTGAAGCTTACAGCGCAGGGTCGCGCCCGTCGGGTAAGATCAACCCCAAGGCTGTCGAGTCAATGAAAGAGGTCGGGTACGATCTCTCTCTTCACCAATCGAAATCGTTGGCGGAGATTCCAGACATTGAATTTGATTTTGTCGCGACCATGGGCTGTGGCGATGAATGCCCGTTCGTGCGCGCAAAGCAACGCAAGGACTGGAACATTCCCGATCCAAAAGAGATGCCACCGGATGAATTCCGCCGCGTGCGCGACATGATCGAAATGAGAGTAAAGGAACTGTTGAGTGCGCTTCCTCACGCTGAGAGCGTGAAATAAAATAGCCCAGGGAACGGGGTCCCCGCGCGGGCAGCCCGCGTGGGGTGTTAGCGTAAGCGCGAAGCGCGCCACCCTGGGATCGCGACGCCCATTTTATTATTAGCCCGCGAAGCGGGCGACAGAACAAGCACGCGGAGTTTGCCCGATCGTGCGCGTTAAGTCATGATGCACAGGAACAAGACAATGAAATATGTTCTTATTGCGATCGTTCTACTTCCGGTATTCGCCCATGCGAAGACACCGAAGCTCAACATCACTCTCCAGCATGACTCTCCAGCGGAACAGAAACGAAAGGAGCAGATCGAGCGGCTCGCCGCCAGGTACGATCTGGAGAAGTATACAATCACGCGCGACATCGTCGTCGATCAGCAGGCGATTAACCACTCCGCTCCAGTGCTAACCCAGAACCTTCGCTTTCTCGATAACGACGACCGCGCGCTCTCCGCCTATGTTCACGAGCAGGCGCACTGGCTGTTGATGGAACGACATCGAGGCGAAGCCCGCGAAATGCTCCCGGAGTTGAAGCGTATGTTTCCCGATCTTCCGATCGCGGCGCCACAAGGTGATGGTAACGAAGGCACCTCATACATTCACCTGGTTGTGCTGATGTTGGAGTGGCAAGCTCTCGAAGATTTAATCGGAGGGGACCGCGCGCTTGCCGTTATGGAATTCAAGCGGCAGGATCACTACAAAGCGCTCTATTCAACGGTCATGGAAAATCGTCCGCAGATGGAAAAGTTTTTAAAGCACTACAGCGTGAAATGGTGAAGCAGGATGTGGGGCAGTAGCCCGACCGTAAGGGAGGGCTCATCACACCAATGACCAACAAACAAACCATTCTCGCATTCATCGACCGCATCAACGCCCATGACCCTGAAGGGCTCGGCGCGCTGATGAGCGATGATCACACCTTCATCGATGCCCACGGCAATCAAGTCAGCGGGAAAAACAAAATGATCCCAGGCTGGCGCGGCTACTTCGATTGGTTTCCCGATTACTTTATCGAGATAACCGACCTGTTTGAAGAAGGTGACAAGTTCGCGCTGTTTGGTTTCGCCGGCGGATCATTTCAGGGTAAGCAAGCAGAAAGCTGGCGTCTGCCCGCGGCCTGGAAAGCTTCGGTGAAGGATGGCCGCGTGACTCTGTGGCAAGTATTTGCCGACACGAAGATTCCTTTTGAGATTATTGAGAGGAACTCTTAACGCGTGTAGCGGCAATGTTCACGGTTGTTGCAATGGAGGACGCCCCACTGCGCTTGCTCTTTGATTCCGAACCTCAACTATTTCTCGAAGGTCACTAAGAAGGCTTCGACCGTTCTCGCTGTTCAGATCGACTTCGTCGATGAATATTCGCGAGTCTTTGTTAAGAACCCGTAACGATTCCGCCAAGTAGACTGCGTCTGAAGCACTACGACGGAATTGAGCGACCAACGATAGGATTCGATAAGGATTACCCCTATCGCCGACTCGCGCGTAATATACGTAGTCCTGAATCTGAACTTGCCAGCCGTGATTGCGACCGATTGCGAGGATTTCTTTGGGCCATGCTGACATAAAGAAGTCGAGATTGTCCGTCCTTCGCCATTCTTCAGGGCGTATGGTTCCTCTACTCTCCCTAACGGCATTCAAGTAGTCGCCATAATTGTCTTGGTTCTGTCTAACCACATTTTGTAACCGAGTAAAGGCTTGGCCAGGGACATCCTCATCAAACCTACACGTTACAGCTAAAACAAATTCATTGATGGACACCGCGTTCCCTTCCAGGTCGTGGCCTTGCAGTTGTTGAAGTTCGACCAACTTATCAATCGTTTCGTTGATTCTCATAACTCCCGGAGGCTTCGGGTAGTAGTATTCGCAGAAATCAAGGTTCAGAAAATCCAATGGGAACTTGCCGCAAAACTCCAAGTGCTGGCGTTTTAAGAAGAGTAAGTCCCTTCGGTCTGTCTCAAGGCCTTCAGATTCAAGCTCAAGATCAATACTATTTACAGTTGGAAACTGAGACGAGAAGTCATCATCCTGGAATAGAACGAGATCTACCAGATCGTTAGGAAAGCCTGCGCCTTCTATTCCCAGCATTTCCGTAATCTCCGGGTAGTGCTCTTCATTGTTTTCGCAGAACACCACGTCAGAAATGTGGCCAAATGATTCGTCGTGGGCCAATACATTCTCTCTTGCGAGCATGAACACATCGATCATCGGACGAGCACAAAGAGTAAAATAGCGGAAGCGCCGTGAACCACCCAAGCTTCGCGAAAGCTCTACCGCGCGAGGAAGCCAATGTAAGGAGCGCTTCGTGTGCTTCTTCAAACACTTCCACCACTTATCAAAATCGTCTGGCATACGTGAGGCCTCGATTAGGGCTGATTGTCAAGGATGTTTCCGAGCAACGTGTAAAAGATCTCGCGCTGCTTCTTTAAAGATCTTTCTGAAGTAACTTTCTCAAACACGACCGCTATTTCTTCCGCTAGATCTTCGTACTTTCGGCGCTTCATTATTCTCTGAATCAACGGACTATTGATGTTGATAAGAATTCGCTTGTTGCGAGGCTCAAACTCGATCGGCAAGTCATCCTCGCTTTCCGCAACTCGCTCGATCTTGGAATACCCACCGTTGAAGGGCCTTAGGCTACGCAAAAACGCTTGGCGCCGCGTCCCCTTTTGAGAAGACCTTCTTGCCTTATTTCTCTTTTTCTCTTCTTTCCAGGTTTCTGGAAATATAACGCTGTGAAGTAGCGAGTAAACATATGCTTGCATTCGCAGATAATGCGAATCCAGCCCATTGAAGCTGTCGCGATCAATATTAAGAGCGTCCTCGAACCCCTCCTCAGCGATTAATTCACAGGAAACCATGCTAAATCTTGGCCCCTCTTGAAACGGATAATTCATGAAGCCGGGATCGTACGAACCGATAGCAACATCGCGTATCCTGACGAGCACTCCCTGAATCTCGCGCGGATAAAGTCTTGATGTTTGTTGAAACAGATAGCCACTGAATTTCAGTGGCCGACCTGCCACGTTAGAGTGGTGGTAGGAGATTGGATAACCACTAAACTTTACATCTGAGTCTTTGACTGCAAATTCGTATCTGTCGATGTTTATGTTTTCTTCATGAGGACCATCAAGCAGTCGAAACTCCCTGGTTTCTGAACCAATGACCTCGCAGTTACGCGCTTTTGTCTTTTCGCGGGTTGTTGGCATCTTTACCGGATGCCTTAAGCGTAGATTGTCCACCACTACTTCAAATTGATTAGCCAAAAGTCTCTGTTGATAGTCCGCAAACGTAGGGATTTGTAACATCGCGTTGCTATCTCCGTTGAAGTAGGGCAACGGGGGGGCCAAAGCTAACCCGAACAATAATTGGTCGTAGTCAGAGGCGAAGCTAAGTGAATGGAGTTTCGTTGGATCTTCATACATTGCTCTCATGAAATACTCGAATGAAGTGTACGGGCCACGAGATTTAAACTTTCTGTAGTTGCCATATCTTTCGAGGTTACGCATTCTCTTGCGAAAACTTTGCCTTAAGTGCTTTGTGTAGATCTTCACGCCCGGTGCGTTTGGATCAAACCGTATTTTCTTTACGCGGTACTGACCACCCTTAATCACTTCGTTCTTGCGGCGCTTGGTAAGCTTATCGATTTCTTCTTTCGTGTAGGGCGGAAAACGGATTGTTACTTTGAATGCCTGTTGCGATTGAGAATGATGAGAGACGAGATCGAATTCAGTGCATATTTGAGCAATAGAGAGTAATCCAATGCCTAGGCGCCCGATCATTCTTCGACCTTGAGAGGTCACCCCCGATAGATCGGTGCGCTTGAGACTCGTTCCTATTCCCATATCCATTAGTCGGTCGAATTCCGCTCTCGATATTCCTGAGCCGTCATCCTCACAACTAAAAAAGTCAAATCGAGGAAAGCCAGTGTGGATCTTGACGGTTGGGGCATCTGCGTCAAATGCGTTTGAGATGAGTTCCTTAATCGCACCAGCGGGA
>JBGPWS010000177.1:0-9347 GCA_041492345.1 Pyrinomonadaceae bacterium
ACGCTGCCGTCTGCGCCGAATACTGCGCGCAAGACCGCGGTACCAGACGCTCGGCCACCTCCAAATTCCGGCGCAGGTTTCTTTAGGATGCGAACCTTCGTAGTGGCTTCCTTACCCGAGACAATCTCTTCGTCATTACGCGCTCCGCTGTAGTAGCCCTGATAGAAACGAAGAGTCTCCAATTCGGTGATCCAATCGCGAGGCGTGTTCGGAGTAAGGTCAACGTACTTTTGCACGCTTTCGAAAGCGGCCTCGTAGCGCGCCGCCGTATCCATGCGATTCTCTCCGCCGGACGGCATCGATGAAATAGTCGCTAGTTCTCTCACGCGAATTCTCGCAGCCTTCTCGAAAGCTTTGCGCGCCTCATCTTTATCCTGATGGAGTTGAAAAGCGAGACCTAGATAATGCCACGCTTTTCCATCTTCAGTGTTTTGTTTTACAGCAACTCGAAGTGCGTCGATAGCACCGATCGCATCACCTTGCTCGTAGAGTCTGATTCCTCGATCGCGTTCTTCTGAACCGGCATTCGTCGGCTGCTGTGCGCCAATACTAAACGCCGCGAGACTGAAAATGACAAGCAACAAGAGCGTAGCGACAGACTTGATTGATGTGAGGTTCAGGTTCATCACAGAAAATCAGTACAAATTGAAGTTGTATTCGAGCTGCGTCCAGGTCGAAACTGCACGGCCATCCTTCGTGGCGGGCGTGAACTTTATCTGTTTCACTGCCTCGATACTCTTCGCGCTCAAACCAAAAGGAAGCAATCGAAGGACCAATATGTGCTCAAGATTCCCATTGGCTGAAAGCACGGCTCCTAACACAACCGTTCCTATCATGTGGACTGAGCGCGCAGCCTCACTGTATTCCGACGGGAACTTGCTAAGGATATGCGCCTTCGTCGTGACTTCGTCAGCATAGAAGAGTTGACGATCGGGACTGTGCGCGTCTTCATCAGCAGCTTTCGCATAGAAGCGCAGAGTTTCCAACTGTTCGCGCAGAAAACCGTCATTACTCTTCGGTTGAGCGAGCGCGAGATACTTTTCCAGACTTTCAATTGCATCCTTCAGTAGTTGACGCAGCCGGTCTCGCTTTTCAGGCTTCCAATAGCTGCTGGTCGCCAGCGTTAGCAGCGTCGCCTGGTGCTTCAGCAGAAACGCGGGGGCAAACGAGCTGTTGGCCTGGAGCGAGGCCCCGGCCTCGTCCAGCGCCCCGGACGCGTCGCCGCAAAGAAATTGTACTTGACCAAAGACATAGTGTGCATCGGCACGCTTCGCGTCTGACCCGAGCGCCCGTCGCGCTTCTGTTTCAGCCTCACCGGGTTGATTGGCGAGTAAGAGTGTTCGCGCCAGTCTAAGGCGCGCTTGAATGAAGTTAGGATCGAGCTTGAGGGTCTTCCTGAACGCATCGCGGGCGCCGGCTAAATCCCCGCTTCGGGTGAGCGCAAAACCATAGTAATACCAGGCCGTAGGGTTCGTTTTGAACTGATCGACGGCATCACGCATGGCCGCTACGCCTTTGTCCGGCGCATCTCTCTCAGCCGTCCATATTGCTTTTTGCAGTGTCCGGGCATCGCTGAGGCCCAAACCCTTCTGACCATGAACACTGACGGTTGTTGCACAACTGAGAAGGCCGACACAGGCGAACCATAGAGCGATGAAAAATGATGAGCGAGTTGTGGAAACCGTTTTCATCTTGGCTGTTCTAAAGATTTCACGCCGTTCACTCAGACCGCGCCGTGGCACTTCTTATATTTCTTGCCGGAACCGCACGGGCACGGATCGTTGCGGCCGACCTTGGGCTCGCTGCGAACCACGGTCTTTACTCTGCCGGCCTCTTCTCCGGCGGGGGCTGCGCCCTGATTCGGTCCGGTGAAATTCATCGAGGCACGGCGGGCGGCGCGACGGCGTTGCAGTTCGTCAGGCGCCCGTTCGGCGACTACCTGCAAGTTGAAGAGCGATCGAATCGTAGTCGTGTCGATGCGGTCGAGCATGGCCTGGAACATATCAAAGCTCTCTTTTTTATACTCAACCAGCGGATCCTTCTGACCGTATCCGACCAGGCCGATGCCTTGTTTCAAGTGATCGAGCGCTAGAAGGTGGTCCTTCCACTGCGCGTCGATGATGTTGAGCATGATGATGCGCTCGTAAGTGCGCATCGCTTCGTCGCCGATCTGTTTTTCTTTGTCGGCATACTTCGCCTTCAGTTTCTCCCAAATTTGTTCTTCGATCTCTTCCGGGTTCGACTGCCTGAAATCGATGCCCTCGGCATCGACGTCAAGGCCATAGACCGAGTGAATCTGTACTTTGTAGTTCTCGATGTCCCAGGCGTCCTCGGATACCGCTGGGTTCAGATATTGCTTACTGGTGTCGGCGAGCAGGTCGCGAGCGACGCCCGTGTCGCCCACCAGGTATTCGCGCTGGTCAGGTTCTTCCATCAACTGGCGGCGCAGACCATAGATGGTCTCGCGCTGCTTGTTCATGACGTCGTCGTATTCCAGCAGGTGCTTGCGCGTTTCAAAGTTGCGTCCTTCGACCGACTTCTGCGCGGCGGCGATGCGCTTGGAAACCATCTTGGATTCGATCGCGACGCCTTTTTCCATCCCGAGTCGCTGCATCAGCGCTTTGACCTTGTCGCCGGCGAAGATGCGCATTAGATCGTCTTCGAGCGAAAGGAAGAAACGTGACGATCCCGGATCGCCCTGACGGCCGGAGCGCCCACGAAGCTGATTGTCGATGCGACGCGATTCGTGGCGTTCAGTGCCGAGGATGTGCAGGCCGCCGCGCGCTACTACTTCCTTGTGCTCTGATTCGACGATCCGCTTTGCCTTGGCGAACGCTTCCTTCCATTGTTCTTCCGTCGCCTCGTCCGGATCGATCTCTTCCTCTTTCAGAAACTCGCGGGCCATGAAATCGGGATTGCCGCCCAGCAAAATATCCGTGCCGCGGCCGGCCATATTGGTGGCAATCGTGATGGCGCCTTTGCGTCCGGCTTGGGCGACGATTTCGGCTTCGCGCTCGTGATACTTCGCGTTCAGCACGTTGTGCGGGACGCCCACACGCACCAGGCGGCGCGCGATCAGTTCCGAGTTTTCCACTGACACCGTGCCGACCAGTACCGGTTGGCCATGTTCGTATCGCTCCTGGATCTCTTCGACGACGGCGTCCCACTTCTCCGGCAGCGTGCGATAGATCATGTCCGGATTGTCCTTGCGCACCATCGGCATATGCGTTGGGATGACGAGCACTTCGAGCTTGTAAGTCGAGTGGAACTCGCCGGCTTCGGTCTCCGCGGTTCCGGTCATACCGGACAGTTTTTCGTAAAGCCGAAAATAATTCTGCAACGTGATAGTCGCCAGCGTCTGGTTCTCACGTTCGATCTTTACCTCTTCCTTCGCTTCGACGGCCTGGTGCAAACCATCGGACCAGCGGCGGCCCTTCATCAGACGTCCGGTGAAGTCATCCACGATGATCACTTCGCCGTTCTGGACTACATACTGATGGTCAAGCCGGTAAAGCGTGTGCGCCTTCAGGGCCTGCTCGACGCAGTGCAGCAGTTCCATGTTCCCGGGATCGTAAAGATTGCCGACGCCCAGCAGGCGCTCAGCTTTGTCCACGCCTTCTTCGGTCAATACCGCCGAATGATTCTTCTCGTCGACGATGTACTCGCCGGTCTTCTGGCCTTCCTCCAGTTCTTCACCGCGTTGAAGCTGAGGAATGATCGCGTTCGCTTGATAGTATTTATCGGTAGACTCCTCCGATGGCCCGGAGATGATCAAAGGCGTGCGCGCTTCGTCGATGAGGATCGAATCAACTTCGTCGACAATCGCGTGATAGTGTCCGTGCTGCACGCAGGTCCCCAGGTCGAACTTCATGTTGTCGCGCAGATAGTCAAAGCCGAACTCGTTGTTCGTGCCGTACGTGATGTCGGCGTTGTACGCAGTCTGCCGCTCGAAGTCATCCATGTCATTCTGGATGCAGCCGACCGTGAGTCCCAGGAAGCGATAAATCTGGCCCATCCATTCCGCGTCGCGTGAGGCGAGATAATCGTTAACCGTCACTACGTGCACGCCACGACCCGTGAGCGCGTTGAGATAAGCCGGCAAAGTTGCGACCAGGGTCTTGCCTTCGCCGGTGCGCATCTCGGCAATCTTGCCCTGGTGCAGAACGATGCCGCCGATCATCTGCACATCAAAGTGCCGCATGCCGGTGGTGCGCTTACTGGCTTCGCGAACTACGGCAAAGGCCTCCGGCAGAATCTCCTCCAAAGCTTCCTGCTCGCGACGCTTGCGGTCGTCTTTGTCGCTCGCGTCCCTGGTCGCGTCGGCAATCCGCTCTTTGAACGCAGCCGTGCGCGCCCGCAGGTCGTCGTCAGATAGAGCCTGGATTTCAGGCTCCCATTCGTTCATGCGGGCAATAGTCGGGCGGATGGATTTGAGAAAGCGCTCGTTGCTGCTGCCAAAAACTTTGGTTAGTACTTTATCGAAACTCATAATGGTTCTTACTTAATCGTTCGTTGATAGACGCCTTTGTTCAAAATTTACTGCACGATGTAATGTAAGATTGTACGAGAGCGTGGAGTTGTCAATCAAGCCGCGTGCTCTTGCTTGACAAAGCCCTGAGGTGCCGCTAAGTTCGACACTTCCACGATTGTCGATCTTTGCAAGGAAAGTAGAGGCGCGACCTTCAAGAGTAGCCGAGTCAAAGAACGTGAAGGGTTCGAAATAGGACTCAGTCGAAAGGGAGAGGTCGCCGAAACTCGCCGGTGCGTCTTCAGGCCGGGGCGAGTTGGTTGCTGCGGCTAAATCCGCAGGACTGTCACCTACCTGGTGGAGAGCTACGACAAGCGCGCCGCGCCGGATGTTTTACGGCGCAAAAGTTTCTCGATATTGAGGGGTCAGTCGTATGCTTTGCGATTGGCCCTTTTTTTGTGGAGTGCGGCGGCAAGCGCAGCGCGACGCCGCTTTGGATATTGTTGTCCGACAAACTTTTCAGTTTGTCGGACATAAAGCGCCGGTAAAGTTGGCGCACTCCAAATTGTTTCAATGAAACCGACCATCATGAAATTCGGCGGCACGTCCGTCGAAGACGCGAGTGCTTTTCGCAACGTAGCGGCGATTGTGAAATCGCACGTTCGTTTGCGACCGGTGGTCGTCGTATCAGCGATCGGCGGGTTCACTAACGCGTTGCTGGCGAGCGTCCAGAAAGCGATTGGAGGCGACGGGCGCGCGGCTACCAAATCTCTGGACCACCTCTTAGGGCGGCACGTCGACATCGCCCGTGAATTGCTCAACCTGGAATCCCGCGTGGCGTTTGAAATGACACTCGCGGTTACCCGGCGCGAGATTCGCCAACTGCATAAGATCATCGCCGTACATCCCGTAACGCAGCGGCCGCTGCAGGATGAAATAGTCGCCTATGGCGAGCAACTTTCTGCGCAGCTGCTCGCGGCGGTGTTGCGTGAGCACGGCCTCGCGGCGCGTTACGTTGACGCCCGCCGTTGCCTCAAGACCGACGACAACTACGGGAGCGCCGCACCTCTTCCTGAGACCGCGCCGGCAACGCGAGCGGAACTGATGCCCCTGCTTGAGTCAACCAGGATTCCGGTCCTCGGCGGGTTCATTGGCAGCACTGAAAAAGGAGTAACTGCTACGCTGGGTCGCGGCGGTTCGGATTATTCGGCGGCGATCGTGGGTGCCGCGCTTGACGCGCGCGAGATCCAAATCTGGACCGATGTCACGGGCGTACTAACGGCGGATCCTCGCATCGTAGTTAATGCCAGGACAATCCCGGTGCTCTCATATCAGGAAGCCGCGGAGCTGGCTTATTTCGGCGCGAAGGTCCTTCACCCCAAGACTATTCAGCCGGCAATCGATTGCAAAATACCAGTGCGCGTCTGTAACTCGAGCGCTCCTTCAGAAGAAGGCACGCTGATCGTCGCCGAATCTGAGGCGACGGCCCAAACCATCAAAGCCATCGCGCATAAAAACGGCATTACAACCGTGCAGGTCACCTCAGCACGGATGCTCGGTGCTTATGGTTTCCTGCGTGCTCTGTTTGAGGTCTTCGATCGGCATCGCACGGCGGTGGATGTGGTGACGACTTCAGAAGTAAGCGTCTCACTTTCGATTGACGATGCGAGCGCGCTGCCGGAACTCGTTCCCGACCTGGAACGGCTGGGGGCAGTTGAAGTCGAAGAGCATCGCACGATAATTTCGATCATTGGCGAAGGACTACGCACTACACCGGGCATCGCAGCGCGCGTGTTTTCAGTGATTAGCCACATCAATGTTTCGATGATTTCCGTAGGCGCGTCGAGTGTGAACCTGACCTTCATGGTTGATGAAACCGCGGCTCTGGACGCCATCAGGCGATTGCACTTCGTCTGCTTTGAACCACAAGACATGGCCGGTGCGGGAGTTGAAATGCTTGCCGAGGAGGTCATTGCTTGAGTGAGCAAATTGATGTCTTCAAGCTCACGCGCGAGCTGATCGATATTCCATCAGTCACCGGTGAGGAGTTCCACGTCAGTACGTCTCTCGCGGAATTGCTTAGTCGACTCGGTTACCAGATTGAGGTGCAGGAGGTGGAGGGCGATCGAGCAAACGTCATTGCGACTACGGGCGATAAGCCCCGCGTCGTGCTCTCGACGCACATGGATACCGTGCCGCCGCACATTGCTTCGAGCGAGGACGACGAATTCATTTACGGCCGTGGCGCGTGCGATGCGAAAGGCATAATTGCGGCGCAGATTTTCGCCGCCGAAAAACTGCGCGCCAGTGGCGTGACTGAGATCGGCCTGCTCTTCACAGTGGATGAAGAAGTAACCAGCGCGGGCGCAAAAGCATTGAACGCGCATCCGCTCGCATCTGCGTGTCGCTACTTGATCAACGGAGAGCCGACTGACAATCGACTGGCCATAGGAACGAAGGGCTCTTTGCAGGTAACGATCAAAACTGAAGGGCGGGCGGCGCACTCGGCTTATCCGGAGCAGGGCGATTCGGCGATCGAGAAATTGCTCGACGTGCTGGATGACGTGCGTAAGGTCGAATGGCTTTCAGATGAAAGCTTTGGTGAAACGACATGCAATATCGGAGTTATCGCAGGCGGCACGCGCGCGAATGTGATTGCCGACGAAGCGCAGACAGTTTTGCAGATCCGTCTGGCGACCAACGCAGAGGCGGCGAAAGACTTGCTGGAGCGCGCGGTAGGTGGTCGGGCTCTGCTGGACTACAAGTCCGTTCATGATCCGGTGCGATTGCTGGCGTTCGACGGCTTTGAGAAAACGATTGTGCGTTTCACGACTGACATACCGTATTTGACGAACTGGGGCACGCCATTGCTGATCGGACCGGGTTCGATTCTGGATGCGCATACCGAACACGAGCGAGTGGCGAAAGCTGAATTGTTGAAGGCGGTGGATATCTATTCGCATCTTGCGCGAAGGCTCCTGAGCAGTGAATTAGGGTGAAGTAGGGCGATCCGGGGGTCAGCGTGGAAGGAATGTCTCAACGAGTCCGCGCAGCGGACCAATGATAGTAGCCCACCGATTCAGGCGTCCGCTTCGCGGATTCATTGAGTGGCTTGCAACTGGTCGGAACCTAAACGAAGGATTTCGATTTTGAAACTGGCAATCATCGGATACGGTGCGATGGGTCAGCTCGTCGCGAGACTCGCGCGCGAGCAAGGCCATCAAGTCGCGCTGACACTCGATATTGACGATGCAAATCGCGGCGTCGAAGACCTCGCGAATGGGTTGCGCGGTTGTGATGTCGCCATCGACTTTTCCGTCGCTGACTCGGTTCTGAAAAACGCCGAGGCTTGCGCTCGCGCCGGAGTCCCGATCGTCGTGGGCACGACGGGTTGGCAGTCGCAGGTCGACGACGTTCAACGCGTCGTGACTGAGCATAACTGCGCGCTGATCTATGGCGCTAATTTTTCGGTTGGCGTCCAGGTCTTTTATCGGATCGCCGCGCGCGCTGCCGAGCTGTTTCGCGACCTTGAATCGTACGACGGATTCATTGAAGAGGCGCATCATAAACGAAAACGTGACGCGCCGTCGGGCACCGCGGCGCAGTTGCGGAACCTTGTTGCCGAAGCTCTGGGTCGCGACGTTCCGGTGACTTCAACGCGAGCGGGTTACATTCCCGGGACGCATCGCTTGGGATTCGATTCCACGGCGGATCAGATCACGTTGACGCACACGGCCCGCTCGCGCGAAGGTTTTGCCGCCGGTGCGCTGGTTGCGGCAGGCTGGATAGTCGGTCGCAAAGGTGTATATGAATTCTCGGAAGTGTTTGACGAGATTCTTCGGAGTTAGGCTCCGTAGGAGCGGCATGTTTATAGTTCTCGCCAGACAACTTTCTTTCAGCTCCTTTAGGAGCGACACGTTATTTCGCTCCTAAAGGAGCTTCGGCTGAGAAAGGCGGCGGTGACTATAAACATTTCGCTCCTAACGGAGCGAGAACCACCTGCAGTTTATGGAAAGGAACTCAGAATCATGACGATGAAGGTTGAGTGGATGCGAGGTTGCGCGACGGCGCTGGTGACGCCATTCAAGGCCGACGGAGCGATTGACGAAGAGCGCCTGCGCGCACTCGTGGATCGACAGATCAACGGTGGTGTGCGTCTGCTGGTTCCGTGTGGCACTACCGGCGAGAGCGCCACGATGACTGAAGCCGAAGACCAGAGGGTCATCGCGATCACGGTCGAAGTCGCGCGTGGCCGGGCGCGGGTGATCGCCGGCACCGGCAGCAACTCAACCGCGGCGGCGATTGAGTATTCGCAACGCGCGCGCGATTTGGGCGCCGACGCTGTGCTGCAGGTCGCTCCCTGGTACAACAAGCCCACGCAGGAAGGGCTGTACGCGCACTTTCGCGCCGTTGCTGAGTCGATACTCGAAACGCCGATCATGCTTTACAACGTTCCGGGCCGCACGTCGTCGAACATCGCTGCCCAAACGGTCCTGCGGCTGGCGCGCGATTGCGAGAACATCGTCGCCGTGAAAGAAGCGTCAGGAAACCTGTCGCAGATAATGGAGATTCTGCGCGGGCGTCCGGCAAACTTTTGTGTGTTGTCGGGCGATGACGCCGTAACTCTGCCGCTGATCGCGCTGGGCGGAGAAGGAATCGTATCAGTCGCGTCAAACGAAATTCCTGATCTGATGTCGCGCATGACCGATCTGGCGCTCGCCGGGAACTGGACGGAAGCGCGCGCGCTGCATTACCGCATCCTGCCGTTGATGGAAATTAATTTCATCGAATCGAGCCCTGGACCGGTGAAGGCCGCGATGGCGATGATGGGACTGCTGGAAGAAAACTTCCGTTTGCCGCTGGTGCCGATTCAGGAAAA
>JBGPWS010000385.1:0-3748 GCA_041492345.1 Pyrinomonadaceae bacterium
CAGCTACAGAGATAGTCAGGTCTAACCTCAAAATGCCGCGACGGCACATCGCGGCATTTTCTTTTGCTGCCACTCTGACTTCGCTTCCGTCACGCAACCAGGCGTAGAATACCGGGCACCGAAATGGAAATAGTTAGATGGACGATCTGAATCAATCCGAATTACCAACTGAGCAAATGGACATCTCTGATGCGCGACAAAAGCGCTGCCCCGCGTTCTCCCCGGCGCTCACACCGATGAAGAAAACTTCCGCGAAGGACAGAGCCGGATCCTCGAGATGATTGCCGCCAATGCGCCTCTCGACGAAATCCTCAAGCGATTGGTGTTACTGATCGAAGCGCAATCGCCAGAGATGCTCTGCTCTGTTCTGCTCCTCAGCGACGATGGCAACCACATTCGACACGGACCCGCGCCGAGTCTTCCCGCAGAATACGTCAAGGCCATCGACGGCGAACCGATTGGGCCGAAGAACGGCTCGTGCGGGACAGCCATGCACCGGGGCAAGCCGGTCATCGTCACCGATATTCTTGCTGATCCGCTCTGGGAGGATTATCGCGATCTGGCGACGGCCGCCGGCCTGCGCGCTTGCTGGTCGACGCCGATCATGTCCGGACGCGGCAAAGTGATGGGTTCGTTTGCTATGTATTACCCCAAACCGCAAACCCCCACCGGCGCCGAGTCGCGTCTCACGGACGTGGCCACACACATGGCCGCCCTGGCGATTGAACATCAAAAGACCCAGGAAGCCTTAGCTCGAATGCAAGCGGAATTAGCGCAAGCCGCGCAAGTTACCAGCATGCGCGAGCTGGCGCGGTCGATCGGTCAGGAAGTCGATCAAACGCTGGCAGCGATCGTTGATAATGCCGACCACGGTCTGAGAGCGCTCGATCAAAATCAGCCTGATCCTGCACAGCTACGCGAAGCACTCACAAACATCTCTCGCGATGGGAACCGCACTATTGAGATCATCGCTCGCATTCGCGCTCTGGCAAAGGACAATGCACTACCGCAGAAAGTAGCGCTCAATTTCAGCGACCTTGTAGGGGAGGTCTTGTCACTGGTCGCCCAAGAGGCACAACGAGAGCGCATCACTCTACAAACCGAGCTGGCCGATGATCTGCCGACAGTCCTGGGCGACCGCGTGCAGTTACAGCAGGTTTTGCTCAACCTCGTTATGAACGGCATGGAAGCGATGAACGGAATCGAACAGCGCAGCCTGGAGCTGACCGTGAGAATCGATCGCGGGGATAAAGGTGAAGTCGTCGTGGTCGTGACCGACCGGGGCACAGGAATCAAATCACAGGAACTCGATCGAGTCTTCGAAGCCTTCCACACAACCAAGATCGCGAGTCTGGGAATGGGACTGGCTATCTGCCGCTCAATCATCGAAGCCCACGGCGGACGTCTCTGGGCCGAGTCAAATATCGGGCCGGGCACCACCTTCAAATTCACCCTTCCGGCCGGCGTCTGAGAGATCTGATCTCTGACCTCTGCTTTCTCACCGCCGGCCCCTTGCAAGTATCATTACTTTCCTGTTTTGAGTCTTTCATCTACATGCGCCGCTACGACTACGCGCGCGGAGGACTCCTGATAAAACGCACAAACCTAATCCCTGTCGAGAGAATCGAAAAGGCAATTTACCTGATTCGAGGAGAGAAGGTGATGCTTGATGCGGACCTGGCGCATCTCTATGGAGTAACCACGGCCCGCCTCAATCAACAAGTGAATCGAAATCTCGAACGGTTTCATGTTCCAACTCACGGTGAAAGAGTTCAAGGGTTTGATGTTGCAAACTGCAACATCAAAGAAGGGCCGCGTGCAGTAACGAATCAAAAAAGCCTTGACAACAGGTTCCGATCTGTATAATAGTTAGACGGATGTCTAATTAGCCATCCACTGAACAAAGATCACATGGATATCGTATTCAAGGCGCTCTCTGATCCGACTCGGCGGGAAATCTTGCGGCTCCTAAGTCGGGGCGAGAAAACCGCGGGCGAGCTTGCGAGCAAGTTCGACATGACGAAGCCTTCGATGTCCCATCACTTTGCCGTACTTAAGGATGCCGAGTTGATCAGCAGCCGCCGGGACGGGCAGCAAATCTGGTATAGCCTCAACACCACGGTGGCCCAGGACGCAATCGGGTGGGTGATGGATCTGGTAGAGCGCTCGTCCGGGAAACGGAGCAAACGTAAATGAAACGAAACTACTATTTTCTAATCGTGGCGGCGATGATCGTGGCAACGTTGGTCGTGACCGCGTTGCTCTACCCTCATTTGCCGGATCAGATTCCGGAGCACTGGAATTTCAAGGGAGAAATTGATCATTACGGCAGCAGGCGAAGCGTCTTCATGCTGCCTGGCTTCATGGCCGGGGTGTTGTTGTTGTTCGCGGTGCTGCCCTGGCTTTCACCGAAGCGATTCGAGGTGGACACGTTTCGCTCAACCTATCTTTACGTCATGGTCCTGGTCGTTGCGCTGATTGCGTACTTACATGGGTTGATTCTCTGGGCCGCTCTCTCCAGACCGCTCAACATGACTCGCTCTTTTATGGGTGTGTTATTTCTCTTCCTGATTCTGGTCGGAAATGTTCTTGGCAAAGTGAAGCGAAATTTCTACATCGGAGTGCGCACTCCGTGGACTCTGGCCAGTGAAAAGGTGTGGTACGCAACACACCGGTTTGCCGCGAAGGCCTTCGTGGCCGCCGGATTTCTTGGTCTGCTCACCATAATTGTCGGCGCGCCCCCGGTAGTCGGATTCTCGATTCTAATTGCCGCTGCGCTGGCCTCCATCATCTTTTCGCTGGTGTACTACAAACGCCTTGAACGATTAGGTGAATTGTGAATCAGGGTTTCGGTCTCGGCTACACGCTGGACTGATCCGAAACGTGTGTCTGAGCTTCGAGTCTCAGTTATAAGGAGTGAACCGATGAGGCGATTAACTTTCCTGCTCATTTTCATCTTGTGCAGCGCGCCAACCTTTGGCCAAAAGACGGCGACTGATTACGGAGTACAGGCACGCTCAATCGTTAACGACCTGGTTGCGCGCCGTTTTGAACAAGTCGTCGCGCATTTCAGCCCGGACATAGCGAAGGTGCTCGATGCGCCGGCCCTGGCCGCAGCCTGGGACGGAGTCATCCTGCAGTACGGCGCTTTCGGTTCAATCGAGCGCACGGAACAAGAAGAGAAAGACAGCCTGCAGGTGGTCTACCTGACAACCGTTTTTGCGCGCGGGAAGCTCATGCTGACGATGGCGTTTGACTCAAACGCGCGCGTGGTTTCGTTTACTGCGACGCCACCGGAAGCCCGCGAGCGTTGGAAGCCTCCGGAATACGCAAAGCCCGATTCGTTCACCGAGCGTGCGGTCACCATAGCGACCGGGTTGTGGCAACTTCCAGGCACGCTCACGATTCCTTCGGGCGCCGGTCCATTTCCGGGCGTTGTGCTGGTGCACGGCTCAGGCCCCAACGATCAGGACGAGAGCATCGGCCCAAACAAAACATTCAAGGATCTGGCTTGGGGTCTGGCCAGCCGGGGTGTTGTGGTTCTCCGCTATGAAAAGCGCACCCACAAGTACGGCGCGAAGAGCAGCGCCGATCCTGCCGCCTTCACCATAGGTGATGAAACCATCGACGACGCTCGTTCAGCCGCGGCTCTGTTGGCCGCAACTCAGGGGATAGATCCAAAGCGTATCTGCGTTCTCGGTCATAGTCTTGGCGGCTACATAGCACCGCGGATCGCTACGGGTAACCC
>JBGPWS010000411.1:0-2782 GCA_041492345.1 Pyrinomonadaceae bacterium
CAAGAAGTACAACCTGACAGACCTGGGACTCGACCGGGTCGAACGAATTGGCCAACGCTGCGCGAAAGCCAGCCTGCGCCCGGGCCTGCTCTACAAGTTCCACGTAATTCAGAGCCGCGAGATTAACGGCTTCTCACTTCCCGGCGGACATGTCTACATCACCACGGCGCTGCTTAAGCTGGCAAACGACAACGAACTCGCCTCGGTGCTTGCTCATGAAGTCGGCCACGTGGTTGCGCGCCACAGCTTGAAAACGCTCAAACAGTCGCAGGAATACGACGAAATTGCGAAGTCACTGGGCGAACTCACGGGAGTCGCCGGCGACGTCGGGCGAGATTTGGGAGTCGCACTCGTACAGATAGTTGGCGCGGGCTTCCTCACTGTTCACACTCGCGACGAAGAACGCGAAGCGGATTTTCTCGGAGTGCGAACGATGCCGAAGGCTGGATTCGACCCGCAGGGCATGGTCACCATGTTTCAGAAGCTGCAACGCATTGAGGAACAACATTCGGACCTGCTGGGCTCGCTCTTTTCCGATCATCCGGATGCTGAGGAACGAATCGATAATACGAGATATGAAATTGCGCGGATGAAGAGGCGGTAAGCAGAAGAACCAGGCCACAAAAAAGCGCAAGAGGCACAAACGAGTAATAGTTATTAGAACGTCGGGTACTGATTTAGTCTGCGTTTTTAGTCCTACGAAAGGCGAGAATATTGAGGCTGGAAGTCCTTTAACAATTTCTTTGCCTTGTCGAACTGATCTGTATTAACCATAACCCTGACAGGCTGTGGTGAGAAAGTAAGGGTGTTGAACTCTTCATTCTGCATGAAATATATGATCTTCTCACTGTCCAGAATGGATTCTATGAAGGCAATATCGGCCAGATTGTAAGTGGAGAGCAGTTCCTTGTATTCGACGTAATCGATAGACTTAGGTTCCGCTGGCAATGGGGCAAGCTCAGGGATCAATTCAACATCACAATCTGCACATTCGGAAAACCCTTCTCTATACTCAGAGCGACACTTTGGACAAAACATAAACCCTCCTGCGTCTTCCAAGATCCCGGTGAGAATTACCAGAGGGATTTGGGAAGAACGAAGCGGGCTTATATCACCGCTTCGGCCAGGACGCAATAAGTCCAGAACCAAAGCTCAACATTGAAACTGCATCAGTACCGAACGTCGGACTATGTTGAAATCTCTTCTGTGCTTTTTGTGCCTTTTTGTGGCTGCTTTGTCCGCCGAGCACCGAAGAAAACAATTAGCGCCGGAACGAGTAAGCCAAGATTTCTGAGCGCTGTCTTCAAACCCAACTGGCTCCCGATAATTCCGCCAAAGCAGCCGCATTCCAATGGTTCTCCGTGCAGGACGTAGACATAGTAGAGAGCAAAGGCACTGAAGCCGAGTAGCATTAGCGCCCCCAGAACTGCGCCCACCCGGACCGTGCGGGGAACAATCAACAAGACCGCCGCGATTGCCTCAGCAGCGATGACCGCGATCGTCGCAGGCCATTTCCAGCGTTCGTAATTAATCGCGGCCGAGCTGAGCAGCTCCGCGACGTTCCCAGCAAACGTCTTCAAGATCCAGAGCTTCGCGCCCGCGGTGAAGAGGAAGAGAGCCGCTAGTCCGAAACGACAGAGATGAACCAGCCACTTGAGAATCGACGCGGAGACGCGGGGACGCGGAGACACGGAGAGACTAACCGCCTTAGGCTCATCGCTGCCGGTAGAGAATAATCTCGCCGCGTCTCTGTGTCTCCCCGTCTCCGCGTCCATCTGCATAAGATCACGCCGCCAACGCCACAACCTTCTCGGCCGCGTCTTTCATACCGTTCGCAACCGTAAACCCCAATCCTGATTCACGAATCACGCGTTGGCCTTCTTCGACGTTAGTTCCTTCCAGACGAACCACGACCGGGACTTTCACACCTAGGTTCCTGGCCGCGCCCACCACGCCCCGAGCAACCATGTCGCAGCGAACGATGCCGCCGAAAATATTGACCAGCACCGCGCGCACGTTTGGATCCGCGAGCAGGATGCGGAACCCAGCTTCAACCCGCTCCTGAGACGCACCGCCGCCCACGTCGAGAAAGTTTGCCGGCTCGCCACCCGCGAGTTTGATGATATCCATCGTGGCCATGGCCAGTCCCGCGCCGTTGACCATACAGGCAATGTTGCCGTCGAGCTTGATGTAGTTGAGATCGAACTTCGACGCTTCAATCTCCAGCGGGTCCTCTTCGTTCAGGTCGCGCAGATCTTTAAAGTCCGGATGACGAAACAGCGCGTTGTCATCAAAGTTCACCTTGGCGTCCAAAGCGATCAGGCGATTGTCTTTGGTCAACAGAAAAGGATTGATCTCCATCAAAGAAGCGTCCATCGATTCATAAGCAGTGTAGAGCGACTGCATGAACTTTGTGGCCTGAGAAATCAGATCGCTCGGCAGCCCGAGGGCGAACGCCAGCTTGCGCGCCTGGAAAGGACGGAATCCTACGGCCGGATCGATTGTCTCTTTGAAAATCTGTTCCGGAGTCTTGGCGGCGACTTCCTCGATGTCCATCCCGCCGGCGGCCGAAGCCATGAATACCGGGCGGCCGCTCGCTCGATCCAGCACGATGCCGAGGTAGAACTCCTTGTCGATCGGCAATCCTTCCTCGATCAGCAGCACGCGCACTTCCCTGCCCTCGGGCCCGGTCTGATGCGTAATCAGTTTCATGCCCAGCATCTGCTTTGCGATCTCGCGCGCTTCGTCAGCGTTCTTTGCCAACTTCACGCCACCGCCTTTA
>JBGPWS010000148.1:0-10341 GCA_041492345.1 Pyrinomonadaceae bacterium
CGCGGAGTTTCTTCTTGTCCGGCAATGCAGAAACCGTGTAACCGGGCTGGTCGTATTTCGCCAGCACGGCCAGGCCAAACTTGCTCGCCGGTGGCATTTGCACACCGGGGATCGAACTGTAGGATTGTTGACCGTCGTAGATCTGCTTAAAGTTGAAGACCGGTCGCGCGTCAATATCGATACGCACCTTGTCACCGACCGTGACCATTGCAAACTTGCCGGGAATCGATTGAGTGCTGCTGGGAGGGTAGAGATCAGCCGTGCCCAGAAGCATCATGCTTTTCAGATTTTTGAATTTGTCGCCGCCCTGGGCTGCCAGCGCCGCGCGCGCCAGTTCAAGCGGGGTGGTGTTAGCAGTGATGGCCGGGGGCGCCGGAATTGTACTGGTCACCGTAGCCGCAGCGCCGTTGGACTTGGCCGCATCAGGCCCCTGGGCCGCAGCGGCAGAAATGATCAGAAGCAAAACGAGCGTCGGTGCAGATCTCTTCATGGCGGGCTTCCTTCCGAGAAGTAAGATTGAGACTGGGGTCCCTCTCTTATACGCCCCGACGCTGCCAAGGTTCAGAAATTAAATCGCAGGCTAAGAGAGATCTTGCGATTGCCCGAGTTGCCGCCGCCGCCAAATCCGCCGAAGCTCCCGGCCACGCTCTGCGATTGACCAAAAAGCGAGGAAGACAGATTGCCAATCGGCGCTGCCAGGTTCACATTGTTCAAAAGGTTCTGAAAGAAGAGGCCCACGTTCAGAGTGTATTTCTTCTCAGAGGATCCGCCTCCCCCGCCAGGGCCACCCATTCCCATCATGCCGCCACCACCACCGCCAGGCCCATGGCCTTCACCGCCGCCGCCGCCTCCGACAATCGTTGGACCGCGTGAGCCTGGGCCACCGGGACCTCGTTTGTCTCCGCCCGCGCTCGCCGTCTTCTGCCCGCTCTGGCCGGATGCTGCCGCCGCTTTGTGAACGTCACCAAAGCCGAACGTCCGGCTGACGCGCAGGTTGAGGCTGAACGAGCCGGGGCCCTGCCCGAAGTTGCGCGGAATAATTTGCTCGCCCGCCGTTGGCAGCAGGTTGAAATTGCCGAAGCGCGTACACTTGATGAAAGGGCTGGAGCAATTCACGCCGGCAGCTGCGAAGCTCGGACGATCCGAGAACGCTCGATCGAGGTTCGAATCAACTCCGGTGGTAATGTTGAAGGGCCGTCCGGAACTCGCAACGATAAAAGGATTGAATACGAGCTTCCATAGCTTTGAGTTGTAAGTGCCAAACACAGACAATTGATGGCGAACGTCGCCCAAGGTGCGGCCAAACTCGCCCGTAAGATCATAAGAGTCTCTCGGAAAGCCGCCATCCGCATCACCCGTACTCTTGCTCAAGCTGTAACTACCCTGGACCGAGAATTGCGGGTTTAGCCGGCTGTTAAAGCCGATGAACATCTGTTCCTGATGATATTTTCCAGTGGCTTCGATTTGATAGATTTCACCCTGACCCGGAGTCGGACGAACACCGCTCGGGTTTATCGTCGTGATTGAACCGGGGATCGGCGCGTTGATATCGCGGGTGCGAATCATGTGCAGTATGCGCACCGCATAAGTGCCAACGGACACCGTGAAGTTATGCGGCAGTTGACGTTCGATCTGACCGCCGACGACATAGATCGTAGGAATTTGGATTTGCGGCAGGATACGATAGATGGTTTGTTGGGTCGCCGGCACGTTAAGCACCGAAGGGACGGTGGTTGCGCAATCAGGCGTCGCGGTTCCATCTGCGCAGCCAAACGAATTAAGCAGATTGTACACGGCTGCTACCGCAGGATCAGCTTGTTCTGCCAGGGTCGGCGCGATGGCTCTGAAAGGTTCGGTTATGCTATACAGTTTTTCAGTGACTCCGTTGTAACGGTTGGCATTGAGCGTCTGGCTTTCGCTAAAGCGATTGTAAAAGATTCCCCCGCCTGCCCGAATTACAGTTTTCGGCGGCTTGGTCGCGGCAGCCGCGCCCGGCGACCAGGCCAGTGCAAAGCGGGGCGCGAAGTCAAGCTTACTGCCTGCGTTGCTTTGTATTTCATAGCGAACGCCAAAACTGAAAGTGAGGTTAGGACGATAGCGCCAATCGTCTTGCACGTAAGGTTCGATATCGAACTGGCTGACGCTGGCCAACGGACTGCCAGTGTTAATACTGAACTGCGCCGCGCCGCCACCTAGCGTGCGAATCTGAGCAGGCGTTAAACCCTGCCCCATCAATTGAAGTGTTCTTTGATATCGCTGAAGGCTGGTCAGTCCCGTCGTGCCGCCGGTGAAAACCCATTGGCCGCCAAAATTAAATGCGTTGATGTCGTTTATACTGACGTCACGTATCCGGCCGCCAAACTTGATCGTGTGGTTGCCGTGCTGAATCTGAGTAAAGTTCTGCAACTCCCACCGGTTCGAAGTGGTGCTTGAATGCCCAACCTGCTGGCCACCGCCGACAAACGAGCCGCTTACATTCAGGACCGGCTTTGTGCTATCCCCCAGGCTCTCAGATCGATTATGAGAAAACTGGAAACGCGTTTCATTGATCGTCATTGCATTGAGCACAGCGGTTTCGGTAACCTGGAAAACCTGGTTGGTGGAAGAGTTATTGTACGCGCGCTCGGTTAACGAGAAACCGCCGACCCCATTGTTTCGCGTTACGTTGTGGTTGAAGCTATACCGCGCAACGAGCGTGTTACTCGGATTGATCGCATAGTCAACGCGCGGGCTGAAATTCATGAAGCGCCGTGGCACCACAAACCCCTGACCGAGCTGGACGAAGTTCAACGACGAATCCAGGATCGTCGCTCGAACGATTTCGTTGTCATCAGTCTCGTTGCGATTGGCTTCGAGAAAGAATGACGCCTTGTGCGCGATCAACGGGCCGCTGAAATTACCGCCAAACTGCCGCACTTGATAAGGAGTTCGCTTGCTCGAACTTATCGCGAAGGGATTGCGAGAGTTCAGACTCTCGTCCTGGAAGTTCAGGTTGAGGCCACCGCGGAACTTGTCAGTTCCCGGTCTGGTGAAAATGTTAATACTGCCAGAAGGCATCTCGTTTTCAGCGGCAAACGGGTTCTGGTTAATTCGAATCTCGCGGATGGATTCCTTCGGCGGCATGTTTCCGCCTGAGAATCCGTCAATGAAAATCTGTCCGCCGTTCGGCCCGATGGAAGGACCGGCGAGAGCTTGCAACGCCGCCGCCAGTTCATCAGGATCGTCGGGCAGGGCGTCGAGGTCTTTACCGGAAATAACGGTCTGATTGGCGTTGTTTGAAGATTCAGTGCTTAGCGGCGTGTCGGCATTGACCTTGACCTGCGACTCAATGGCCGCGATTTTCAAACTGATGTTGAAAGGGTCGCGGCGCGCGGCGTTCACCTCCACCTCAGCATCTTCAGAAGTCGCGAACCCGGTCGCAATCGCATGAACCTTGTACTTACCCGGCGCCAGTCCGGTAAAGCTATACGTGCCGTCCGCATTTGTGGTGGCCGTCTTCTGAGCGCTAGACGCATCGGTCAAGGTTACGGTCGCACCGACAATGGCCGCGCCGAACTCGTCGGTGATTAGACCGCGCAAATTTGCTCTTCCTTGCGCAAAGGCAGCGGTCGAAAAAGCGGCGACCAGAACAACAGACGCCAGACAGGTTAGTAGTCTTCGAATATTCATCATTGAACTCTTCTCTTTAAAAAAATCAACCGCGGGCGATTTGGATCGAATCCTTCGCTATTCGCGGTTGTCTCTGACGTCAAAAATGCGAGATCAGAGGGTTAGGTTACGGCGCGCCGACGCCACCGAACATGCCGCCAAAACTGCCGTTGAGATCGACACCCTGGGGTCGCCCAGCCTGACCACCGGTTTGTTGCCGCGCGGCCATCATTGTCAAAAGTGGCTCGATGCCGGTCACCAGCGATATTGCAGTCAACTGGGTTGGGTCTGAACCCTGCAGGCTCGACATGATGACCGTGTCGCCGACTTTCAATTCGTTGATCGAGATAATCGGTAATCTTTCAAGCAGGTCCGCCATGTTCATGCCAGCGCCGCCCGTGCGCGGGCCGCCACTCTGTGGCCCACCGGGCCCAGCGCCTTGCGGTCGCTGTTGTGCCTGACCCTGTCCTTGAGTTTGTCCCTGCGCACCCGGAGCCGCCCCTGGGCCACCCGGTCCGCCCATGCCACCGCCGAACATGCCGCCGCCCCCGGGATACCGGCGCAGCACTGATTCCGGTTTCAGGATAATCGTCAGGGGTTTCTTAGTCTGCAGATCATTAATCTTGATTTGGTTGGTCGCCACGTCGATTGCAGTTACAGTTCCGCCAGCGATCTTAAATGTTCCGAACACAACTTCTTCCGCGGTCAGGCGCGCACCGTCCGGAGACTTGTCACCAAGGGCCCGCAACTGATCGCCAACCTTGACCTCTTCAAACTTGCTGGGCCTGGCGTCGCTATACTTTGGAATCGTATCCGGAGGATAACGTCGCATCATTACTTTGTCGGTTACGGGAACGATTACTGACTGTGGAGCTCCTGCCAGCGTCCGACTGGAAACCGTTATCTCACGTGTCGAAGGGTTGAGCGAAGCAACGATGCCACTGACACCGCGGCGGCGCCATTCGGCGCGTTCCTGCTCCTGCTTCTTTGCCAGGTCCGCTTTGCTCATCACAATGAGTTGCGGCGTTGGCACCGTCTTTTGATCCGAGCCAGCTCTCCAGCGCGCCCATACGCGATCTCCCTGGCCCACATCTGCCAAAGTTATGATGGTCGCAGTGTCCAGCGTCTTTGCGCCTGGGGCCATGCGCTTGTATTGCGTTTTATCGCTGAGATTGACGGTAAGGAGTACGCCGTTGTCGGCCCTGACAATTATCTGGTTGGCGGCAGTGTCCAGCGCCTTGACCTCGCCAATAACCCCAACAATCGCGGGAGCCGTCGGAGATGCGTTCGGAGTTTGTCCGAACGCACTAAAGCTCAAGCTCAGTAAGCCAATAACCGCCAACATGAATATCGATAGTTTCTTCACAAAGTTGCTCTCGCCCGCTCGGAAGTTATCCATTATTTACGCCTCACTAAGCCCGATAGTTGCAAAAGTTTTACGACTCCGGCTCCAAATTCGTGTATTCGGGAGCAATAGATTGGATGCCGAAACCAGGAAGCCGGGAAACAAATTCACTCAACGCCGCGATTTCTGATCTTCGTCGTGTTGCGCATCCTGCTGCGCCACCATCGCGTCGAACTTCTGCTGCTGTTCTGGAGTCAGCAGCGCGCGAATTCGTGCCCGCGCCTTCAATCGCGGTTCATCAAAGCGTGGTCTTAGCTCGGTGCGCAGCGTTTTATACTCGTTGCGCGTTTCATCGAGGATGGTCCGGACGGCTGTGGTCTGCTGATCAGTCAAGTTCAATTCACTGCGCATCTTTTCGAAGCGCTCATGCATGGCGCGCTCACGCGCCTCAGGGCGATCGGCGCCCGCCCGCGATCGATACAATCCGGTCAGCGCCGCGCCGGTCACGCAACCCAGCACGAATACGACTAACAACACCAGCCAGATTTTCAACCTTGTACGACCTGTAGTCATCTAGCGCTTCTCCCGATCATTACGATCAACGACGAGGCTGAATACTTCATCACGCGACAGACCATTCCTGGTTAGTATCGTCTGTTCAACTCCCGGGTCCCTGTTGTCAGAGAACGCTACGTCGTCCAGTCTGTACCATGCTGCTGGATCGCTGGGCGGCATCGACCACACCGTCAGCATCGCGGCTAGTACGGCAATCAAAGTCATTGCGGGGATCGCGCGGCGCGCCACGAAAAGCAAAGACAGCCAGTTGCCCGCTTCCTCTCGCCGGCGCTCCTCTTCTGCTATCCGGGCCCGCAGTCGCGTGTAAAGAAACGGTGACGACGCGGCGGCCTCGGTCTCGTCGTGGTTTCGAGCCGCGGCGAGCAATACTAAACGTCCCGCGCGGTCGGATTCTTCTTCAATTTGCCGATTTGTTCTAAACATTTTGCGATCCACCGGCGCCTGCTATTTCTGCGCCTTCATCAAGAAAGACGACATGGGAACCTTAGAAGTTACAAGAATTCTTCGCCGGGTTCACATGGTAACCGACCCGGGAAGCTATAAAAACCGCTTCACTACCCGGCGCAGATGAGCGCGCGCCCGATGCGCGCGCACCTTAACTTTCGAGACCGACCATTTGGTCAATTCGGCGATCTCAGCGACTGAGAAACCTTCTACGTCGAGCAGGATCAGTACCAATCGATCGTCGGGACTCAGTCGCGCCAGAAGTTTCACCGCCAGATCGCGCGAGACGAGGGCGCTTTCGACATCGCTCGCGGCACCGCGAAGCTGCTCGGCAAATTTATGGGCTTCATTGTCATCAAAATCCTCAACGGCATGTTCCGGCCGGCGCCGCGCGCGACGCAGTTGGTCGTAACAGGTGTTGACCGTAATCTGCGTCAGCCAAGCTTTGAAAGACGCCTCGTGGGTGCCGTGATAAGTGCTGAGGGCGAAATAGGCCTTGGTAAAGCTGTCCTGGATGATCTCTTCTATCTGTTCGCGTTGAGGGAAAAAGCGACCCGCGATACGGGCTACCTGACGGCGATGACGTTCGAACAACTGCTCGAAAGCTGCTTCGTCGCCCGCGCCGGCAGCGGCGACCAGCGCGTCATCTGTCCACTCCGCGGATGGAACCACAAGCGTCTACCGAATCTTTCATACGACGAGCAAATGAAATACAGTCCGCGGACATTAAGCTTCGGGAGGCCGCGGCTTCTTCCAACTAATGCGGTATCGGGCCGTTAGCGCCAGGCCCATACTAACCACGAATAAGCCCGTGATTACTATAGGCCAAACATAAGGCAACGAGGCCATGATGACCCAGAACGTCACACCGAGCAGCAGCGCGACCGACTCAGATTGCAGGCGCGGCAGAAAGCGGCGCTGCAGCCATCGCCCGGTCGCCGCAAAGATGACCACTCGACCAAAAAGCGTGGCGACAACTATAAGCAGCAACGCCATGATTGAAATTACCGCCCCGATGACCGGCGGCAAGATCAACAAACTAACGAACCCGCCCAGAATAACGGCCACCGATCCCAGCACGCCGATCAGCGCAACCCGCAAACTCGAAAACTGCAGACGCGCCACTGCTCGGCTGACCGTGTTAGGCATTACCGCAGTAATCGCCAGGGAAATGATGAACCATACTAAAACCGCAAGCAGGCGCGTGCCGAAGAACACCGCCGACAACTGCGGGCGCAAGACACTGAAGGGGTCGCGCATGACCTGACGCAACTGATCTTCATAGCCGGCATACATGATGGTGACGCTTTGCGGATCGCGTCCGGCCTTGCCGGGATGGTAAATGCCGCCAACCACGATGACATCGCCTCCGATTCGCGAGCCCTCGCGCTGGATCACCGAACCGCCAATGGCCGCCACGTCTCCGTCAACTGAGCCTTCCACAATCACGTCGCCACCGAAAGCTATAGCGCCTTCCTTCACTGAACCCGTAATCCTGATTGACTGTCCGAGGCCGAAAACGGTGGTATTACTGACCCCATCAATTACTTTTGCCTGAGGGTCACCCGGGTGGTCGTCGGAAGCCGCCTGCGCCTGGGCCACAACCATCCAGACCAGCAGTGCCCCAAGTAGGGCGATTGTTTTGCAGAAGGCCTGCGCCGCGCAGGCGCTGATTTGATTCTCTTGAGAGAGCCGTTTCGCAATCATTTGAATAGAACTTTCGGTCTCCTATTCAATGATTTGTGCGCGATGATATTTGGCAATCAGGAAAGGCAGCAGAGAAAGCGAGATTATGAAAGCCAGGGCCACGAACAACCACCAGCCACGCGGACCAGGAACGGCCGCGCGCCCGACGACGCGAACGATTACGGCTACGCCGGTGCCGGCATCGTAGAGCATCTGCCACAAGAGATTGAGCAGGCTTCCCGCGACACGGAGAAAAGATCGAACCGGATCAAAGACCAAGGTTCGCGAAGCGGCGCCCAGCAAGGCAAAAGAAACCAGCGCCAGAATTGCGCACAATTGCAGAGCGCGACGGCGCTCGCCTTTCTTGCGCATGCCACCCAGATCATTTTCGGCATGCGCCGCAACCACTCGCGAAAAGTTATGAGGCAACTCGAAAGAACGCGACTTATTAAAGGCGAAGTCCAGTGTGCAAAGGAGTTGCCGCTGCGCTCGGAGTTCGATGGCGCAATCAGAGCACTGCTTCAAGTGCGCCTCGAAAGTCTCCAGCGCGGCTCCACTCAACTCGCCGTCGAGATAAGCGGCCACGTCTTCGAGCTGGCATCCTTGCGTCTCAATGGTTGGAACCTTCATAGAAGTTGTCTTCGCTCTCGCTCTGTCCGACAAACCTCAGTTTGTCGTTTCTGCCGATCAGCGCCAATCCCGAATCAGCGATAAATGTCTAGCATTCTAAGGACTGGTAATACCCCGCTGAAGTAGATGATCGCGCATGGCTTCCCGCGCGCGGAACAGACGGTTCTTGACAGTGCCGAGCGGGAGACCTGTGACTTCGGCAATTTCGTCATAGCTTAAATCCTGCGAATGTCTCAGGACGATCAACTCACGATACGTAGCCGGCAGCAATTGCACCACGGATTCGATTTCGGAACGTCGTTCCTTTCGTTCGCTTTCCTGCTCAGGCGTAAGCCGGCGGCTCTGGATTGAAATTTCCCGGCGCTCGCCGTCAATTCCGGTGCTCAACGAGTGCTCGCGCACGGCGTGGCGGCGCAGGTGATCGATTGCGGCGTTATGCGCAATCTTGTAGATCCAGGTAGAGAACTTGAACTCGGAACGATAGCGCGTCAGCGAGTTATAAACTTTGATAAAAACTTCCTGCGTCAAATCGAGCGCTGCATCATAGTCGCCGACCATGCGATACACGTACGCGGCGATGGGCCGCTGATACCGGCGCACCAGTTCTTCAAACGACGTTTCGCGACCAGCGAGTGCACTCTGAACGAGCTCGCCATCAGCCAGGGCGCCGAGTTTTGCTATAGAAATTGCTGCGCTCATCGTTGCAATTGCTCCGGTTTTACGTTACCCGAGCAGGGAAAGTTTCAATCAGAGAAAAGGCCATATAGGTCGTCTAGGTCCTATACTTTTTTCTACCACGCGAGGCGAGCCAGCCCGGCGGGCGCGGCAATCGTATCAAAGGCCAGGTCGCCCGGGGGAATAACCAGTCCGACATCCGCGGCGTTCAGCGGTTTCAGGTTAACTCCCAGTGTCTCCAGGGCAATAGCGACGATCCGCTGTCTATCCAACCAATCGCCAACTACCAACAATCGATCGACTGAAGCGCCATCGCTTTGTCCATGAACTCCCGAGCGTTCGCGGTAGAACAATAGCACGCGATGAAGTTCGTCGTCACACTCGTCAGCCTCACAAAACACTGCCCGCAAAGTGATGGGTTGGTTGTTGCGCATAAGCACCGCCGTGAAGCCCTCCTCGTGCGCGGTCAACAACAAGCCATCGCCGTGACGGCCATTGTGCAACCACTGCTCTTCACCCGCGTGACGCGGCAAGATCAAGCCGGCTTGCCATCCCAGAGCAGCGAAAACTGCTTCATATTCCGCCAACACCGAGAGCCGAATCGCCGTGATCAGATAGCGCGACTGCCTTTGAGCGTCAGGCGCCAACTGCTGACGGGACACGCGCAGTTCAGACAACGGCGCGCCAAAGCTGCGCTCTATTTTCCACTCGAGCACCTGATCCAATTCGCGGCGGGAACTGGCTGCGCCTTCCAGTGCCAGCACCGCGGCGCGAGTAGAGGCTTCGGGTAAGGTCACTGACCATTTGCGCTGGCGGAGCAGGCCGGCGCTGGCCAGCAGATCAGAGAGGGCCCTGGCTAACTCTGCCGGGTCCCCGATATTACTTTCATCGAAGCTAGCGCGCACCAAATCCGGCGGCAGGTTGACTGAAGCTGCGCGTTTGACCACAAATCCCTCCCGAGCCCGTTCGAGTTGCACCACCGAGGCGGCACTATCGATACCGACAGCGCAGGAGGGGAAACGAGGCTTCAGAAGTTTGTCGAGGGGATTCGCAGGCATTAATAATCATTTTCGATTTTGGATTGTGGATTTGCGATTGGCTTTGTCTCGAACCAAAATCAAAAATCGCAAATCAAAAATCCAAAATGCTCTTACCATTCACCGTACGGCGTGCCTTCCGTCGAAGTGTCGCCCGAGGAACTGTGCACGTCGGTAACTCCGCTCGATCCCTCAGTCGAATAAGGATCTTCGCCGGTCACTACCGTCCACTCCTTGTTGTCGGTAATCGGATCTTTCGGGATGTCGCGCAAGTAGTGCTCAGTGACGAGATCATCGAGC
>JBGPWS010000261.1:0-6536 GCA_041492345.1 Pyrinomonadaceae bacterium
GAACTCAGTTAGTAACAACGCCTCTGTCGCCCGCTACGGAGTCTGTCGGGAAAAGCCGCGTAGCGCCGAAATGTTTATAGTAACGAGATACCAATATCAGATTCCAAGCTCCGTTAGGAGCGAAACGGCTGTTCTGTCGCCCATAAATGGGCTTGGGTTGGAAGGGCGGAATCTCATCTATAAACATTGCGTCCCTCCGGGACTTTTTCCCGACAGCCTGCGGAGCCACGCTTCGCGCCCTCAAGCTTCGCATTCTCTCCCCTAGCCCCTCTCCCATTGGGAGAGGGGAAATACGCTTCGCGCACGCCACGCTTCGCGCCCTCTCCCCTGGCCCCTCTCCCATTGGGAGAGGGGAAAGAGAGATAGAAAAGGGTGAGCATGACGACAACGGCACGCTCACCCTATTCCGTGTTGCTCCGGGTCTGGTTTGTTACATGTTATGTCGGCGCCAGAGACGTCGATGACGACGACCGTACTGCCCGCGCCGGCGCCAGTTGCCGCGATTCGAATTACCGCGGCGTTCCATCCGGTTGCGACTACCGCGGCGCGCCGTCCGGTTGCGATTATCGCGGCGCTCCGTCCGGTTGCGATTATTGTTTTGTCCAGGAGTGCCGCCCAAGGCCAAACTCCCGACACTGAAAATCAGCAGCAGACTAAGAACTATGACTCTCTTCAGTTTCATGTGTCCCCCTTCAGAACTTTCAACGTGGTTTAGTAACAAGAGGCCTCTATGCGAGAGACAGGATCCAGGGGCGTCGCTTCGCTTGCCCCTGGCTATTACATCTCACGCTTTCAGCGTGATGAGCGGGCGAGGGCGCCCGCGTTCCCAGTGCCCGCTACGCTTCGCGCCCTCTCCCCCAGCCCCTCTCGCAATGGGAGAGGGGAGAAGTGGTACTGACAACTGCGCCCTCCCTCACGGTTGGGCTACTGCCCCGACACCGAAGGTTGGGGACCCAGAGATTGGCCCACTCCGCCTGGCTCCAGCGCCGCCGTCTTAACCGCGACCCGATCGATCGCATCGACAACTGCCTCGGGACGCGTAAAAGGGATCTGATGGCCGGTCTTTTCCAGGACAATCAGCTCAGCGTGGGGTAACGCCTGGTACAAACGATGAGCGTTCTCCTTGGCCGGCACAATCTGATCAGAGTCGCCGGTCACGATCGCGACAGGTACGCGAATGTCGGAATAGCGCGAAGTGAACTTAGGTAAAGAGCTATTCAGCAAAGCGTCGTCGACTGAATACCACTTGACCTTCTTTGGCCGGGTCCATTCAGCGAGCACGTGGCGCAGGTAATGCTTCGGCACCGGATCGGGCGAGAAGGCCTTCTGCAAGTCTTCTCTGACAACCGACGCACCAAGCAGCGGCGTGAACAGAAAGTTGATCAGATCGCCGACGATCGGCAGCGCGGGCAGCTTGGTCAAGAACGAAACTCCGTCATCACTTTCATAAGCCGCGGGCGCGAGCAGCACCAGGCCGGCCAGATTGTCCTGAAATTCCAGCGCGTATGCGAGCGCCAAAGCTCCACCCCATGAATGACCAACCAGAATCGGCTGTTCGACGTTGAGTTCTTTCAGCGCGGCGTGCAGCATCTGCGCCTGGACATCGACCGTAATGGGGCGGTGATTGGGACGGTCGCTGTGACCGTGGCCCGGGCGATCGAAGGCGAACCCGCAATAACGCGATGAGAGCGGCCCATACAACCTCGCCCAATCCTGACAAGAACCGGGATTGCCGTGAATCAAAACGACGGGCCGGCCGGCGCCTTTGATCACAAAGTGCAGACGCGCTTGGTCAACGGTAACGAATTTCGAGTGGGCTTGAGGATACTGGTGAGCAACGCGGGAAGCGATGTATCGCTGCTTTAGTCGTCCAGTAACGTTCACAAGAAGAATCTTTCAGGCTACAAAGAATGCAGAGGTTAATAAATCAGGCGTGGGATTTTCAGCGCCGTTAGGCGCGAGATGTTTATAGCTCACGACCGAATCATAATCTCGTAAGCTCCCTTAGGAGCGAAATGTATTACGCTCCTAAAGGAGCGGGATTGAAATAGATCTCGTCGCGTAGCTATAAACATCTGGCTCCTAACGGAGCCACGCTTGCTCTGCTTCAACTGGGGGTCGACGGGACCACTAAGCCCTCACTCACGGTCGGGCTACTGCCCCGCTCGTTTAGACGATGGAGAGTGAGAGTTGGTTACATTTTCCAGACGGGCGATGCGCAGGGCCTGGCGCGTGAGTATATGTGTGAGACCGCCCGGCACGAGTGCGCGCATGATCGCGTGACCCACTCGCGGAGGAATCGTGACGCCACGCTGGTAAAGCGCATATTCGCTTTCCCACCAGCTCGGCACAAACTTTCCTTTGAAGCGACGCAGCCCTTCGAAGTTATAGAAACCACCAAGCCTTCTCGAAGCGATCTCCAGAGCGCGCGCCACCACGCGATGCTCGGTTGGCACGTCATCGGGACCGTCGACTGAAAGTGGAGAGGTGCCCAGTGTCGCCAGTGCGGCTCCTCCTGCCTTCAACTTTGCCAGGGCCTCGACAACCAAAAGTGTCGCAGTGCCCTGCGGTGCATCGGGCCCGCGCAGGACATCTTCCAGGTACCAGCCTTTGCGCGCGGGGATGGGACTGGCAGCCAGAAAGCCGACAAGCTTCCCGTTCACTCGCGCGGCGAAATACTTCTTGTAGTCAGAATGCAGGAAAGGATCGAGAGCCACCAGCCAGCCAAATGTCGTCGCAGATCGATGGATACCAAGCCAGCGCAGGCAAAGCTGCGCCGTCTCATTCTTTAAAGATTCATCGACGACGTCGGCGATCATCTCGACTTCGACTTCGGCCCGGCGCGCCTGATTCACTCCGGCGCGAATTTTCTTGGCAGAGTCGCCACGCGGATTCCAGGTCTGAAGATCGAAGTAAGGAGAAGCGCCCACCTTCACGGCCGTGAAATCATTCGGCGCTACCATCCGCGCGAATTCAGCACTGGCAGGCACGAAGGCAACGACGCGGTTCTCTCTCTTTGCAAAGGCCGCGAACTGGCGCGCCAACTCGGCCATGTCCTCAAAAGACGCTAAAGGATTCGCTGCCGCCAACCAGACCCGCCCGAACTCGCCATAGATGATTGCGCCGTCGATGTCGGGTGTTGACCAGAGGGAAGCTCCGGGCGCGATGCTCACCAGAGAGTGCGGGCTGTAACCGTAGAGAGTTTGCAGGCGCAGCAACTCGCCGGTGGGATCGGGCATGCGCCGGCGCCGGCGCGCCGCCACCGCGGCCTCGATGCGCATTTTCATAAAACGCGCACCGTAACCCGCACCGCCGCCTGCGGCCAACCACCAGAGATCGCGAACCGGAATGAACATTTGAGGCGACTGTCCTTTTACCTCTGTGGGGTCGTCTCAGTCAACCCGACAGGTTAGATAACAGCCAATGCGGTGTGATTTCCAGGTCAGAACCGCCTGCGGTAGCGGGCGGTTGAGTGCGGGATTGAACCAGGAGAGTACAACCGCCCGCTGCCGCAGGCGGTTCTGACTTAGCCAAACAGAGAGCCTTGCGCGGTAGGCCGGCGAAAAGTATTTGCCCTGGTATGCCGCTCGCTGCCGACGCGATGCTCGTTAAAGCCGAGTCGCTTTGAATAAACTTCGAACAGCTTGTGCTGCGCTTCCCAGTACTGCCCTTTGCCCCGCATGCGCTCGCCGAAAACGCTGGAGTTAAGCTTGCCACCGCGCGCGTCGCGTATGCGATTCAGTACGCGTTCGGCTTTCGTCGGAAGTTTTTCGCGCAGGCGCTGTTCGAAATACGGAGCGACGCTGCCGGGCAGACGCAGCATGTTAAGAAAAGCCTTCGTCGCGCCGCAGTCTTTCGCGCGTTGCAAGAGTCCCGGTATGTCGGTCGACAATCCGGGAATCGTCGGAGCGATCCCGATGCCTACCTGGATGCCCGCCTCGGCCAAAGTCTTCATCGCTTCGAAGCGAGCGTTCGGCGAGGGCGCGAAAGGCTCGACAGCGCGGGCAGTAGCGTAGTCTGCAAAAGGAATCGAGAAGTAGACTCCGACACTGGCCTCTTGCGAAAGTCTTTGCAGCACATCAACGTCGCGACGGACCAGGGCCGACTTGGTGACGATGCCGACGGGATTGCGAAACTCAGCGCAGACTTCCAGACAGCGACGGGTCAACTTGTAATTCGCTTCGAGCGGAATGTATGGGTCTGAGGTAAACGAAAAAACAATCTCGTCACCTTTCCATGATGGCTTCATTAATTCCTTGCGCAGCAGCTCAGGAGCGCGTACTTTCGCGATGATTTTTCTTTCGAAGTCCGTGCCGGCGCCATAGCCGAGGTACTCATGCGTGGGCCGGCTAAAGCAATACGTGCAGCCGTGCGGGCAGCCGCGATAACAATTGATCGAATGATCGAAAGCCACGTCCGGACTGTCGTTGCTGCCGATGATCGAGCGAGTTTCAGTCTCTTCAAAGACTTCAATCCTGGCGGCAGGTGGCTCGCCGAGCCACTCAACCGAGTGCGTTAACCAGGGATTTGGGGGATTTTCTACGTAGCGCATGCTTGCAATCCTGTGCTATTGATGAAACACAGGATAGCAGAGATGCGAATTATTGGCGAGTGGTTTTGGGTCCGCGTCACTGTTCCCTTCTCCCGCTGGGAGACGGGTTAGGGAAGAGGGGCGTAGCCAGGTGGGCTCGATCTCAAGCCCTCTCCCCAACCCCCTCCCAGGGGGAGAGGGAGTCCAATCAAGGCTCGGGTTTCGGAAGGGTCTAATTCAGATCGTCGATCTGCAATCCCACCGGATTTGCGCCCGCGCCTTTGATGCCGTCGAGCACGCGCACCACATCAGCGTAAGGGATAGAGCGCGGAGCTTTGATGAAGACGGTTTTCTGCACGCGTACATCTTCCGGCAAATCGGCCCGATCGCGGAGTTCGTATCGATAGTCGTGACTTTGTTTGCGCTTCTGGAAGAGCTCAATGAGCATCATGCTCAGTTTGCTTGTATCGCTAACCGTTCCCATGTTGTCTATGCCGTTTAGCATCAGCGTTCGATCCATCTTGATGGTAACGACCAACGTGTTCGGATCGGGATTGATATCTTTCGTGTTCCGATCAGGTTGAGACGGAACCTTCGTCAAAAATCGTGCCGGCTTCAAAGGCGACACGACCATGAAGATGATCAGCAAGACGAGCAGCACATCGATTAGCGGCGTGACGTTGATGTGCGGCTTTGCATTAGTTACGGGTACTTCCAGTTTCGCTCCGGCGGCGTTCATGGCGGCTGTCCTCCTGGATGACAAGTTAGACTTCGTCAGGCCGCAAATTGTTCCAGGCGCGCGCGAGGTATAATGCGCGACGGTACTAATTGACCTTTGCACGCAAAGGCCCAAGATGAACATTCAGTCTTACCTGGAACGAATCAACTACGACGGACCTCTTGCACCAACCGCTGAAACCCTGCGCGGGCTTCACATCGCGCACCTGCTGACAGTGCCATTCGAGAATTTGAGTATCCACGCGCGTGAGCCGATCGTGCTCGATGACGAAGCGTTATTCCGGAAGATTGTAAGCCGGCGTCGGGGAGGCTTTTGCTACGAGCTTAACGGTTTGTTTGCCGCCTTGCTGCGCGCTTTGGGATTCGAGGTTGCGATGCTGTCGGCCCAAGTTGCCAATGCGGAAAGCAACTTTAGTCCGGACTTTGATCACATGGCGCTAATGGTTCTGCTCGACGAGCAGCGGCTGGTCGACGTTGGCTTTGGCGACTCGTTTGTCGAGCCCTTGTTGCTTAATAAGCGCGATCCCCTGGTACAGCGCGAACGCGCCTATCGCATCGTCGTTGATGAAGAACGCCTGGTAGTAATGCACCGTAACAATGTTGACGCGCGCAACGAGTGGCAGCCACAGTATCGCTTCACCCTAAAACCATTTCAGTACTCCGACTATGCCGAGAGGTGCGAATACCACCAGACGTCACCCCTGTCACACTTCACTAGAGCACGCATCTGCTCGCGACTTACACCGGGGGGACGAATTACGCTCAGCGATATGCGTTTCATCACGACCGAAAGCGGTGAGCGATTTGAGCGCCTCGTGGCAAGTCTGGAAGAATATACGAACATACTGCGCGAGTATTTCGGAATCGTTATGAGGTAATGATCCGGGCTATGAATTCGGATCGAACAACAAGGGAAAGAATTGTCCGTCCATTTTTTCTCCCGAAGGAATGGGCGGCACGCCTGCCAGCAATGGATCGTTTGAAGCCGAACGAACGCCGTCGCGAAAAACGTTAATGACCGCACCGCGTCGCCGAGAGTCGCTCAGATTCTCGTAGGAACCGTGGACCATCAGAGGGTGATGAAACGAGCACTCGCCCTTCTTCAATTCAATCGGCACTGGTTTGAACTGAGCCCGGTGCTCTTCGCTGAGCACGCTTTCAATTGCGTGCATGTCGTCGGCTAGTCCCGTGATCGGCAGGAGCGGCCAGCGATGACTGCCCGGCACATAATGAACGCAGCCGTTCTCGCGCGTCGAATCGTCCAATC
>JBGPWS010000338.1:0-4765 GCA_041492345.1 Pyrinomonadaceae bacterium
AATTCGATTTCGTTCGTGTCGGCAATGGCGTCGACATAATCAAAACGGATGATGCGATCAAAGTTGTCGATGCCGGCGATGCGCCGGTAGATCACATAAGGCTCGATCACGTGCCGGAACCAAACTGAGCCGTCACTACGCCGGAAGTTTCGCGCCAGTGCCGGCGGACGCAAATCCAGCTCAAACTCGCCATAGCCCCGCACCACGTCACGCGGCAGCACCAGACGGGTCGCCGGGTCGAGCGAGTTCGAGTAATAAGTTGCGCGAGCGCCTGCCGTGGCTGTCAACGTCCACCCGGAGAAGTTCAGCGGCAGCGACACGCTCGGATGAAAGTCGAAGCGCTGTACGATCGAAGGTGTGATGATGGGTTCACCGCCGACGGCAATGCGAAAAGCCACCGGGTCGCCGGGCGTCTCTTTGCGGCTGACTCCCTCTACCGCGCTTTCAAACGAGTAATAGATCGGGACTTTTTTGAACCAGGGCAGAGGCGAGGGCCGCCGGTCCAGCGATACGCTCGGCAACTCACGAATGCGAATCTGCGAGTTCTGTAGAGACGTCGCCTGCGTATTCAGACGGAAGTTGAAACTATATGCGTGATAGTTCTTGTTGATAAAAACCTGCGATCGTTCTTCCGGCGAAATCGCCTGCTGGATCGAGTCGGAAAAAATCTGCCGAAACGCGAGATTGGAGGTAACGTTCACGTCGGCCGCGGCCAAAAATCCATTCGGAAAATAGTGGACCGCGTCGATGTAAAAACTCGAGCCACCCTGGTCGGGATGTTGCGCATCGGCCTTTGGCCCGAAGATGCGATCTTTGATCGCATAAAAACCCATGTTGAAGAACGAACGCGAGTTTGCCCTCGTCCTTAAATCGCCGCCAATGCCCAGGCCGCGCTTCGAAAACAAATCGCCGCGCAGCGTGAAGTCCGCCGAGCGGCCCAGCGTTAAGTAGTAAGCGTCGGAAATACGAAAGCCCTTTTCGCCCGAGGCGCTGAAGGTCGGCGTCAGAAAACCCGATTGGCGATCGTCGTGCTTCAGCGACAACGAAGCAAAAGGCAAGTAGATGATCGGCACGCGCTTGACGCGAAATGTGGGCGAGGAGAGTTTCACGCGATCGCCGGTTTTGATCCTGGCTCTCTTGGTGTGAAAGCTCCACTTCGGTACTTCTTCATCGCAGGCAGTGATCTCGCCATTGATGACGATGATCGTATCCAGGCTGATCTTCTCAACTCGATCAGCAATGAAGTACATGCGAGTGCCGTCCTGAGTCTGGTTTGTGTATCCGGTCGAGTTGATAAAAAAGCCGGTCTTGGTCTTGTAATTCCATTCCGCGCGGCTGCCGGTGATGCGTTGCTGTTCGCCCTGATCAAAGACGACGTTGCCTTCGGCAACCACTTTGTTGGTCGCTTCATAGACGGTGATCTTGTCGGCCTGCAAACGGTACGTGCCAATGCGCGCGTCGACGTTGCCTTCGTCAACTATGACCAGTGCGCCCTTTGTGCCGGTCACAGTTTTATGGGCGGCTTCGACGGCCAGCTCGTCGCCTGGCTGTATTGGAGGCGGCTTTGTCGTGGGCGGCCGGACCGGCTGATCCTGTTGCAGTGGGTTAACGTTCGGCGTGTCGGTGATCGGGTTCTCGACCTTGCGATCGACGGGATTGGTCCCCTGGCCGCGGGCGGGTGGGGCGAACAAGCATGCGAGCGCAACGCACGCCAGCAGTGGCAGAACGCGCGTCACTCGCAACCTGATTGTCGAAGCAGTGCAGCGCACGCTTGAAAGCTGCCGACCTCCGCAGGGCTATAATCAATCGCGCCTTCTGCGAAGGAGAGAGACCCGCAGCAGGCGCGCCGTTTTCACTAACGGAATGCGCCGAATGCTAACATGCGCTCGCGACGAGCTACAAGGAAACCGTTAATGCGGTAGTGTCTTAATTTGTCTTGGGTGCATAGTCTCTCAACGCCGTCGCGGGTGGAGTTGTGTGATGAGGTCAGTACCGGGAGCGGTAGCGACTGGGTTATTGTCCGGGCTCGACCGTGGTGTGGATTGAGACCCGGTCGCTACCGCTCCCGGTAACCGACTACATAATCGTCGTTGATTTGGTCTTTAGCCGTGCGTCGTTTGTTACAAGCCGCAAATTAAGACACTACCGTTAATGCGCCGGTGCATTTGTAGGAGTGACCAAGCGACAGGTGTTCAGAGTACCGACTTTGGTTGGGCTCTTGCTCGGGAAAAACCCAACTGAAGTTGGTACTCTAAACGCCGTTTCCGAACGAATGAACTTTGTGTCAACTAATTCTCTTCGTTTGATGATCGTAGCCGGCGAAGCGTCGGGCGACGCCCATGCCGCGGCGCTGGTCCGCGCGCTGCGGGAAGCTGCGCCCGCAACTCAAATCGATTTCTTTGGCTCGACCGGCGCACAGATGCGCGCCGCCGGCGTTGATTCAGTAGTGCGTGCGGACGAGCTGGCAATACTCGGATTATGGGAGGTCGGTCAGGCCTTACCAAAATTCTGGCGCGCTTATGGCGAGCTGAAACGCGCCGCCAGCGAAAGAAAACCGGCCGCCGTGGTTCTGGTCGATTGGCCCGACTTTAATTTGCGGCTCGCGACCTGGCTGCATCGTCGGGGCGTGCCTGTCATTTACTACATCAGTCCGCAATTGTGGGCCTGGCGTTCTTATCGCGCCCGCAGTGTCCAGCGCGACGTAGATCTTCTGCTTTCGATCCTGCCGTTCGAGAAAGATTGGTACGCCGCGCGTGGCATGACGCAGGTTGAGTATGTAGGTCATCCCCTCGCCGGCGAAGTTTATCCGCATTATGATCGCGAAGAGTTCTGTCGTCGAAACAATCTCGATACGTCGCGACCGATTGTCACTCTGCTTCCCGGAAGCCGGCATAAGGAACTGGTTCGCATTCTGCCGCCCATGCTCGAGGCGGCCGTATTGATTTCAAAGCAGCGCCCGGACGTTCAGTTTGTGGTGGTAGTAGCGCCGAATCGCAACCCCGACGAAGCGCGAGACATAATCGTTGGACATGATTCGCCACACAAGGATTCTTTGCGTCTGGTTCATCATGAAACTCGCGAGGCCCTGGCCGCCGCCGACGCTGCCGCCGTCGCCAGCGGCACTGCAACCCTTGAAGCGGCACTGTTGGGCACACCGCTGGTAATCGTCTATAAAGAGTCTGCGCTCAACTGGCACACGTTGGGCAGCTTGATCACCGCCGAGCACTACGGGCTGGCGAATTTGATCGCCGGTCGCCGGATAGTAACTGAGCTGATCCAGGATGATTTGACGGGCGAGTCGCTGGCTCGCGAGCTGCTCGGCCTGCTCGACGCGGATCGCAATGCCGCGATGCGAACTGAGCTGAAAAGCGTGGCCGAAAAGATCGGCGAGCCCGGAGCCTCAGATCGCGCGGCGCGAGCGATCCTGGACTTTATTTCTTGAACCTTCCTGCTGACCAAGCACACTGAAGCCTCGTTAATGAAAGATGATCCGACTTTGATCGACGACAGGCGACCAGACGATGACAGGAAACGAACATAACAAGATTCTGGCAATAGGTTTTGGGGTATTCGCGGCAATATTCGCTTTCACCATCTTGCTGCTGATGGTGGTGAGTGTTGGTGTTTTCGCTGCGTTAGGGCTCAGCTCTGCCAATGAGCCAGGAAATGGTCCTGGCGCGGGAATCGGAATCATCGGAGGAGTTGTTACGATCATTTTCTACGGGTTATTGGGGGCAATCTTTGTCCTACCTATGGCCTCAGCGAGCTGGAAAATGTTGAAACGCAGGCGGAACGCGCGTCTTTGGGGAATTGCAGCCGCGATTCTGGTTGCGATGATTATTCCGCTGGGAACGATGTTGGGCGCTTACGGATTGTGGTTTTTCTTCAGCGCGGAAGGCAAACGATTCTATTCGACTGCGGATTCGGAAGCTATTCATGCGCTGCCAAATCATTGAGCTCGTGCACCGGGAGGCTCATGAGACGGGATTGGGCGTCGCTGCGTTTCTGGAGATTGCAGTCTTCGCAATTCTTCTTTCTGACGGGAGGTTGACATCTTTCCCAGACCATCATAAAAATCAATCCCGTTTCGTTCCGTCACTGCTGATATGTCCGTTCTGAACACTCTGCGAAGTCATAGGGAGAATCTTAGGCAAATGCCCCGCAGCCGCTGGATGAAGTTTGGTCTTACCTTACTCGTAATCATCACGCTGGTAGTCTTAGGAATCACGTTCACCATTGGCTGGCGTCCCATCATTGGCGCCAAGAAGCGCGCGACGACCGATCGAAAGTTTGCAGCGACGCAGCAACGACTGGCCCGCGGCAAGTATCTGGTCGATGGCGTCATGGGATGCTTTGGATGTCATACGGACCAGGATTGGTCCAAACCAGGCGCTCCACCTGTGGCCGGAAAGGAGGGCTCGGGCCACGTGCGGGCTGATCAGAACATGCCCTGGTTGATCGCTCCGAACATCACGCCGGACAAAGAGACCGGTGCCGGCAACTGGAGCGATGACACGCTGGCGCGCGCCATTCGCGAAGGCATCGGCCATGACGGACGGGCGCTCTTTCCCATCATGCCTTATCCAAGTTATCGCCAGATGTCGGACGAAGATCTGGCCTCGGTGATCGCTTATGTGCGGACGGTTCCCGCGGTACGGAACCAGTTACCGACGACAAAGATGCCGTTCCCGCTTAACTTTTTCATTCAGAATGTTCCCGAGCCGGTGACCGCTCCAGTCCCGGCGCCGGATCAGTCGACGCCGGT
>JBGPWS010000391.1:0-3598 GCA_041492345.1 Pyrinomonadaceae bacterium
ATCCTTGTCCCACTTCTCGCCCAGCTTTTGACCGACGTAAGCGAGCCCGAGACACCACGGCAGCGATCCGGCAAACGTGTAGATGACGAACTTCTTCAGATTCATGCGCGCAACGCCAGCGGGGAACGCGATGAACGTGCGAATGACTGGCAGCAGGCGGCTCGCGAAGACAATGATTTCGCCAAAGCGATCGAACCAACGATCGGCCAGGTCCAAGTCGTGATGAGAGATGAGAACGTAACGGCCGTACTTCTCGATCAATGGGCGACCACCATACATGCCAACCCAATAGGCTACGAGCGAGCCGACGACACAGCCGAAGGCGCCGGCGATGCCGACCAGCCAGAGATTGAATTGACCCGTGTAAACCAGATAACCAGAGAACGGCATGATGATTTCCGATGGCAGCGGTATGCACGCCGACTCGATCGCCATCAGCAAAACGATGCCCGCGTAGCCAAGTGTAGAGATCGTGGCCACGATGAAAGCGGATAGGATTTCGATTATTCTGCCGACCATAGACTTGCTAAGAGCAAAGAGCTAAGTGCTAAGCATCAACCTCCGTGCCCTTTGCTCTCTGCCCTTTGCCCTTTGCCGATTACTGACTCTCCCAACCGTGCTGGCCAATCAGTGGCACAAACTGGCACGGGCCATGTTCTTCGACCTTACTGCCGGATTCCGTCTTGATCACGCGCACCAAACGCTGCGACTCGCGCGTTTCACCAACCGGAATCACCAGACGACCACCCATCTTCAATTGCGCGATCAAAGGTTCAGGCACTTTGGGTCCACCGGCCGCGACCAGAATCGCATCATACGGGCCGTGAGCGCTCCAACCGAGCGTGCCGTCGAATGCTTTGACCGTTGCATTGTAGATTCCGAGTTCGCGAATGCGGGCTTGCGCTTCGCGCGCCAGCTCGCCGATGCGCTCAATCGCGTACACTTGCGCCGAGAGGTGAGCCAGAACCGCGGTCTGGTAACCCGAGCCCGCGCCGATTTCCAGCACGCGACTTTTCTTGTCCAGCTCCAGCAGCTCCGTCATTCGGGCGACGATGAACGGCTGAGAAATTGTCTGATTGGCATCGATCGGTAACGCGTGGTCGCCATAGGCTCGCCCGCGGAGAGCCTCAGGAACAAAGAAATGACGGGGGACCTGGCGCATCGCTTCCATGACGGCTCCGTCGCCGATGTGGTATTGGTCGCGCAGGCGTTCAATCATGCGCTCGCGGGGGATGCGGTATTCAGCCTGGAGTGCTCCGCGCGGTGAAAATGTGGAACTCAATTCGATTGAGACTCAAGAATTGCGACAATCTCGGGTTACGTTTGCAGCACTTCGGCCGACGCGAGATAATTCCAGGATTCGATTTCCGATAACGCAGCATGATCGGTCATGTCGCTTCTCAGTGGAGTAATCGAAACAAAGCCATCCTCGATCGCGCGGTAGTCGGTTCCGTCTTCGGCATTTGATCGGAAGTACTGCTCGCCAATCCAAAAATACGGCTTGCCGCGCGGATCGATGTGCTCGGTAATGACCGGTCTGGCGTTCTTGATTCCCTGCCGCGTAATCTTGACGCCCTTGATCTCTCCGAGTGGGACGTTGATGTTCAGGAGCGTCCCCTCGGGCAATCCTTCACTCAGGATTTTCTTGACGGCTAGCAGAGCAAACCTGGCGGCTTCCTTAAAATCAAAGTGCTCGCGCGCGACCAGGCTCACGGCGATTCCGGGTACTCCCAGTATGGTCGCTTCCAAAGCGCCGGCAACCGTGCCAGAGTAAGTCGCGTCGTCGCCAAGATTTCCTCCATGGTTGATGCCCGAGACGCAGACGTGCGGCAACTCATTCTCTTCGAGGATTTTGTGAAGCGCCAACGTTACGCAATCAGTGGGCGTGCCATCGACCGTCCAGTGCCGATTATCAATCTGCCGAATCCGCAATGGTCGGGAGAGCGTCAGGCTATGCGAAGCGCCACTCATCTCCGCGGCCGGCGCCACTACAAACACATCGCCAACGTCATGTAAAGCCCTTTCGAGAGTTATCAGGCCGTCAGAGTGAATTCCGTCGTCGTTCGTTAGCAATATGCGCGTCATCGGTTAAGTCAGTTGCTGATCTGTGAGGCTCCGCCATGGTCGCTTTACAGACGTGCGCTTTGAAACGCCTTGACTGAACCCCACTCTAGCCGTCAATAAGTTGGGTGAGTCGTAGTCTGAAGCTCCACGGTTAGGATCTTGCGCTAGTGGGGCGCGGACGCGGGCGGCCTTTCTTCTTATTGCGCTTTCGAGCCAAAGCACTCTTGAGCTTAGCCCTCTGGCCTGGTGGCATAAAGAAGGCATGCTTCTTCGCGTCCTTGATTATCTCTTCAGTCATCACCTTGCGCTTGAAGCGTCGCAGCGCGCTTTCTATCGATTCGCCTTGATTAATCGTCACTACTGCCATCTAGTTCTCCAGTGGTTGATGTCCGGCATTCGAATGCTATTTAACACGCCGGTCCGCGTCGCGGTCAAGCGGGCGCGAAAAACCCCGCGAATAGCTCGCACCATTCGCGGGGCGTCCATGAAAAAGCTTCAGCCTTTAAGCTGTGACAAGTGCCAGGTCCTTCTTGCTACTCAAGCCCTGGATCTGCACCGGCTTGTCACCGTTGTCCGACTTGATCTCCTGTTGCTTGAGCACCATTTCATGATAGAGCTTGCGCATCGCGACCATTTCTTCGTGCGCAGTTTTGGGACCCTCCATGTGCGGCTTATTTGGCCGAGCCAAGTCGACCTCGTTGAGTTTGAGATTGTGGGTCGGATCAGTCAGCTGAACCTCTTTGCCCCCCGCAAAGATTTCGTGCCGACCATGCTCTTCGTACCACTTACCCACGGTCGCGTTCTGGTGCATGTGCTCAATGATGTTGCGCCAACCTATGCCCGTATTGTAAGCGCAGAAACTGATCTCGCCCTCCTGCGTTCCATAAGGGATGATACACATTTCGGTCCGACGGAAATCGTAGTTGAACAGATCCTGAAACCACATGCCCGCGATAAACAGGAAGTTCCAGCGATCAGAGCGCCGCTTTTCGATGTCATCTTTCCCGCGATCGCCGGTAACCTTCCCATAATCCTTCCCGGTCAACCCGAACGATTTGTCGAACTTCTTAAACAACTCGTAAAGATTGAACTGCGAAGGCGCATTCTTGGGTGAGTAATGCTTCAACAGAGCGAGACCCATCATGACATTGGAAGCCCACTTTCCACGCGCTGAATCCGTTATCTTACGCATATCCTTAACCAATCCCGGGATGTTAAGGAATGCCGGCACCGGACTCATCTCTTTCGTTTCCTTGTCGATCATCACCGCTGTGCCGACGCCGCAGTTCGGATGGCAACCGCATGAGACCTGCCCCCACTCAGCGTTAGGCCCGTGCACTAGATCCGCGAAATCCGCGAAAGCGCCCATCAATGATAAAGGAAACCAGTCTCGGGTCGGTTCGGTAATTCCGACTTGCTTCTTTACGTCGTGCGCCAGATGAGAAAGCGTGTATCGCTGCTGCAGTCGTCTTTCAGCTGTGATCGCTTCGTCGCGGCCCGTAAACGAAACAGGTTGAAACGAAAGGAAGGCAAT
>JBGPWS010000375.1:0-3940 GCA_041492345.1 Pyrinomonadaceae bacterium
CGGCGCGACCCGCGAGTCCTGGCCAAAGATTGCCAGCGATTTGCGCACGCACTTTGGTCCGTTCACCGTCGCGTTCACTGAGGGGATTGGTCACGGGCGCCAACTGGCCGCCGAAGCCGCGAAAGCGGGAACGAAGCTGATCATTGCCTGCGGCGGCGATGGCACGATCTCGGAAGTTGCGAACGGAATTCTCGAGTCGAACCAGGAAGCGGAGTTGGGAGTTTTGCCGGGCGGAACCGGCAGTGATTTCAGGCGTACTTTGCGCATGCCGACAAACCCGGCCGCCGCGGCGCGCGCTCTGCGCGACGGTCACACGCGTGTGATTGATGCCGCCCGAGTCACGTTTGTAAACGATAATGGCGAACGCGAGACGCGCTTCTTCGTCAACGTTGCCAGCTTCGGCATGAGCACCGAAGTGCTTAGTCGTACCGCGAGCGGTGAATCGAGAAAATGGATCCCCGGGTTTGCGCCACGCAAACTCGGCAGCAAACTTTCTTACGCGGCCGCCACGTTACAGACGACACTCGCCGCTTCCCCAATCGAAGTTCACATTCAACTTGACGAACAGGCGGAGCGACGCATGCGCGTGGCGGAGTTCTGTGTGGCGAACGCGCGCTACTATGGCGGCGCGATGAAGATCGCGCCCGACGCCAAACTGGACGATGGCTTTCTTGATGTGGTCAGCATCGGCGATGCCAGCTCGTTTCGGATTCTTACCAACGCCCCGAGACTTTATTTCGGCGCTCACCTGCGCATGGATGAAGTGCACCACGCGCTGGCCAAACAGATAGTCGCTCGTCCGTTGAGAAAAGAAGAAGTGGTCCCACTCGAACTCGATGGTGAAGTAGTGGGGCGTCTGCCGGCGACCTTTCAAGTCATGCCGCTGGCTTTGCGTGTTCGTTGTCCGTGAGGAGAAACCCTGGTGCCAAAGCGAAATCAAAAGTCGTGGCGCAGCCCGCTGGTGTATGAGCGCAGGGATGAGAAGCTGGCGCCAGTTTCAGTCTTCATCCAACGGTTAATCGGATCGTTGTCAATCGCGCTCGCGTTGATCGCCGTGGTCCTGATGATCGGCATCGCCGGCTATCACTACCTCGCCGGATTCAATTGGGTGCAGTCGCTGCTGGAAGCCTCGATGATCCTCGGTGGTATGGGCCCAGTCAAGGAACTGCCGACTGACGCGGCGAAGATCTTCGCTTCGACTTATGCGCTTTTCAGTGGTTTGATTTTCATAGCGGTGATGGGACTCGTGCTCTCGCCGGTGGTGCATCGCATCCTGCACAAGTTTCATGTCGACGAGAAGGATGTTGACAAGTGATTCTGTCGCGCACATCACAGCGACGCATTGGTTGCAGCCGCGTTAACGCGGTTTTCCCGCAGGGTTACTAGCCCAGCCGTTTTACGGCTGGGGTCGCGACGGATGGACCGGGTACAGCCCGCTTTAGTGGGCTTACTTGAATAGGCTTCAGCCAGCGCTTAAGCGCGGTAGTTGGTAAGCACGCTGAAGCGCGCTGTCAGATTATTCGCTGCTCTTACGCAGCGCTGGAAGCGCTGGGCTAATAACCCTTCGGGAAAGCCCGATGAATCGGGCTGACGAGAAATGTAACGCAAGCTGCCAGCTTGCGCATGATGAAAGGAGATTCCTCATGAGCGAAAACAGATCGTGCGAAGAAAACAAAGCCCTAATTCGCCGCTGGTTCGACGAAGTCTGGAACAAAGGCCGAGCCGACGCGATTCCTGAAATGTTCGCCGCAGACGGCATCGCTCACGGCCTTTCCGAAGATGCCGCGAAGCCTCTGCGTGGCCCCGCAGGTTTCCTGCCTTTTCACGCGCAGTTTCGCGAAGCGTTTCCCGATATCGAAGTTGTCGTCGAAGATCAGATTGCCGAAGGCGACATGGTGGCGACGCGTTGCAGCGTGCGCGGCAAACATGCAGGCGATAGTTTGGGATTTGCCGCGACCCACGCCCCGGTCGATTTCACTGGAGTCTCGATCACGCGAATCAAAGACGGCAAGATCATCGAAGCCTGGAACAACTTTGATTTTATGAGGATGTATAAGCAGTTGGGAGCGATCTGAGTAGGCACGGATCGGCGAAACATGTTCCCAGTCACACCCGCATTTTGATCTACCTCAAACCACGATGGCTCGGTAGTGGTCCGTTATCGTTTATTGGCCTTAGCGCCAAATGACGGAGCAGTACCGCTCACTTCAATTGCCTCGAGTTTATTGCGGAACGCGAGCCACCACTGATCGTGTGCTATACTCCGTTTTCCCTCGCGATTTCTCAAGAATGCCGCAACTTTGGTGTCGTTTCTTCTCGCACCCATTATGGAGTCTTTAACCGCACAAATCGTTATCGCATTTGTTTTTGGCGTGGTTTTTGTTGTCGCTCTAATAGTACTTGCGATTGCTTTTCCACGTCCCACGCCATTTCAGGAAGGAACGTTCCGAATTGTTTTGGCGCTGGCTGCCGCTGGGGTGGGCGCCATGCTCCCAGGTTTTATTAGCCTTGAGTTGAACCCAGCGGTGGGTTTCATTGTTCGCGCAGGTGGAGCCTTAGCCGTTTTCGCGATCGTGTTTTTCTTCAATCCCGCTCACTCCGCCATTCAAGGACCCACTTCTGTGGACGACTCCACTGCATCGATGGAAGGTGATGGCGACACCGAAGACGGAGATAAAGCCCCTCTCACTTCGGCGAATGACCCTATGCTGCCCCAGGCAGACCAACAGCCGATGATAGTTTTGAGGTTTCTTGATGAACTTTGGCCCGAACCAGTGGCTCTTAAAGTAGCGATGAAACATTTGGCGGCAGGAGTGAACACTGCACACGTTGAATGGCCGCAAAGAACTCAGAGTCTGTTTCAGTCTGTTTCTAATATATTGAAAGAGCTCGAGAGTTATCAGCAACTCTCGTCAAGGTTTCACAAAGTTCCTCCCGAGGTTGTGGCTTCAAGCTTGGAAGAAGGCGATCGAGCTTATCAGTATGCTAAGCGTATAGAACAAAACGTTCCAATTCGCGTGTTGGCACTATGGATGGGTATGAAGGAATACTGGGGCGGCGAACCGAACCGAAGTTCTGAAAGAGCCATGCGAAACTACTTGGCTTTGGCCAATTTCAAAATTCAGCTAGAGCTCTCAAGATATCTAAAAGGTATCTCGCCCGCGGAGTTTCGGGCCATTGCCGAAGGTTTGGAGATTTGGTTCCCTTTGGATGAAAGGCATCTCTACGCTAAGTTCTTTTCCTTTGCTGAGCCTGTATATTCAGCGGACGTCTACTATGTTGCAGATCTCAACGTTAATCGATACATGTTCGGTCCAAAGTCGCAGATCGTGTCAGCTTATTTCGACTATTCCGTGAATCATCGCCCGATCACAAACGGGTGGTTTGCCGAGCACCTCATTCCTCAAGTAGAGTTTTTCATTTCAAGTCGTTATTCGAATAGCGCGGCGGCAACGTGCGTCCAGTATCGCGAGGAGGCGAAAATTAACAAGATCCGAGATGAAGATTTCGAGGAGGTTGCTTACGATCCTCGCGGACGAAACTCGAAACTGAATCCTGCCTGAGTCTCATAGTGTCGGGTAGTATCCAACCCTTCAGCGTAACAATGTTGGCCTGACTCTCTTCCCTAAGGTGTTAACCAGGGCTGAGTTATGAAACGCTTCTGGCGTGAACGAAAATTACCACTTCCCACCCAGAAAATTCTCCCGCACATAACTCACGGTGTCGTTGAGGGTGTCGCCGGGATCGCGGGGCGTGAAGCCGAGTTCGCGGCGGGCTTTGGCGTGATTGAAGTACCAGAAATATTCCGCCATTTCGATCGTGTCGGCTTCAACCGGAGAAGCAAACTTCCATTGCCGAAACAGCGAGTCGATCACCTGCGCGCCCGCGATCGCAAACTTTGAGGGGAAGGCGAGACGCGGCGGAGCGACTTTCGTCAGAC
>JBGPWS010000262.1:0-6521 GCA_041492345.1 Pyrinomonadaceae bacterium
AAAACCGAATGGGCGCTGCAACGTGGGGGTCGCAGCGCCCATTCATTTTCGTGGTTACTGTCCTCACCCCAGCAACCACTTGAGACGGAGGATCCACCAACCGTCTCTCTTGCCCCACAATATACTTCGCAACACTTATGCCGCGCAATAATAATTTTCTTGCATTGGGAAATGCACGAAAAGTGGCCTTTTTGGCCGGGTTCAAGGCGATCTGAAAAGAACAAGAGTGCAACTCTTTCACTGTCAGCAAGGTAAGATTTTCTCGATCAGACTGACACTCAAGAACGGATCGCAAGAAACAGTGGGCGACAGTCAGGATTGATCGGTTCCGAGTTCGGCCCTGATCACGTCGGCCAGAGCGTTGGCCTGTGCCTTGACCTCACTTTCACTCTCTCCCTCGATCATCACGCGAGCCAGCGATTCCGTGCCTGAGTACCGCAATAACAGCCGCCCGCGATTGCCAAGGTGCTGTTCGATCTCATGCGCCAGACGCTGAGCTGCCGGGATTTCCGCAAACGGTCTTTTCTCGCGGACGCGCACGTTTACCAGCACTTGAGGATAACGTTGAAAGCCAGCGACCAATTCGGCGAGAGTCTTATTATGATGGCGCATCGCGCGCAGCAAACTTATGGTTGTGATCATTCCATCACCCGCCAGACTCAAGCGCGGGAAAATAATGTGACCGGACTGCTCGCCCCCCATGACCGCCCCACTGCGTATCAGTTCCTCGAGAACGTATTTATCGCCGACATCCGCGCGCGTAAGCTTGATGCCACGCGAACGCAGCGCTATTTCCAAACCGATGTTGCTCATGACAGTTGCAACTACGACGTCGTGGGTCAGTTCGCTCCGCGATTTCAGATCGTCAGCCATTACCCACATGGTCGCGTCGCCGTCAACAAAGTTGCCGCTCGCGTCAACAAAAAGCGCGCGATCCGCGTCTCCATCGAACGCAACGCCGAGGTCCGCGCGTTCTTCTACCACACGACGCTGCAAACCTTCTATGTGCAGCGAGCCACAATCGCGATTGATGTTGCGGCCGTCAGGCTCGTTGTTAATTGGAGCGACGCGAGCGCCAAGACGGCCGAACAGTTCTGGCGCGAGGTCGTAAGCGGCGCCGTTGGCACAATCAACCACCATAGTGAGATCGCGCAGCGAGAGATCATGGGCGACACCGTGCTCAAGATAGTTCAGATAACGCATCCGCAACTCGGCAGCATGCCTTTCATTCGCTGCTTGCTCCGCAACCTGCGCGTTGGCCGCCTCGCCAAAGTTCTCGCCGCATGCCTCAGCAATATCTTTTTCAATTCTGCGCTCGGTCGCTTCATCAAGCTTGCGCCCGGAAGGATCGAAAACCTTGATGCCATTATCCTGGTAGGGATTGTGCGAAGCGCTGATAACCACTCCCGCGTCAGCAGGTAAAGTACGCGCCAGAAACGCGATGCCTGGCGTAGTGATTATTTCGGCTGAATGGACTTCGGCGCCAACTTCTCGGGCTCCGGCAATCAAGTCCCGTTCAATCCACGAACCAGATTCGCGAGTGTCGCGACCGGTAACAATTCGGGGATTACGGCCGGTCCTTTCGGCCAAGTGTCGGGTGAGTGATCGTCCGATGACGCGTACGGTTCGCGAGTCGAGCGGGAACTTGCCGGCCTCGCCGCGAATACCATCGGTGCCGAAAAGCTTTCTTGTGTTTTCCGGCTTCAATTTGTGTCTCGGGACTTTGCGTTGGAGTTTCCGGCGGAGATGATGGTCACGTGAACGTTGACTTTGTCGAGCACTCCAACCTTCGGATCGGAAATATGGATCGCCGTATGCGGTACATCAAAGCTCTCGCGCTGGCCTTCGACTGATATTGCTTCAGTCGGGGCTTTCTCGAGAGCGTTGACGTGACTTGCGGGTCCCGTTACTCGAACTTTGCCGGGCGTGACTAAGACTTCTTTAACTTCGTAAGTCGGGGCGGGTTTTCCTTCCACTCGCGGCTCGACGGTAAGCTCGCGCTCAACTTCACGTCCTGATACTACAAACCAGAGCACGAGGGTAATCGCCAGGGCCAATAATTTCAGACCCCAGTCTTCGACAAAGATCCGTCGCAGCCAACGCCCGGCGGAACCCGGCGCGCTCGTAAATCCATTGCTTTCGCGAAAAGGCATAAACAAATCAACCTCAGGCGGACGCGATCTCTTCCCGGTCTCTTTCTGATTCCGCTGTGCGCGGCGCGGCCACAATGGGAGCGCCGGCATCGCGACCTTCGATCGCCTGGAAGATTGCGACTCTGAGGCGCGTCGCATCAAGGGCGCGCTTGATCCGCCCGGCCCGCACGAATGATATCAAGCCGGTCTCTTCTGAAACTACGATTGCCACCGCGTCTGAATCTTCCGTGATCCCCAGAGCCGCGCGGTGACGCGTGCCGAGATCCTTTGATAACATCGGATTCAAAGACAGCGGCAGAAAGCAGGACGCCGAGGCGATTCGATCACCACGTACTATGATAGCGCCATCATGCAAAGGCGACGCCGGATTAAAGATCGCCACGATCAAATCGTAACTCAGTTCGGCGTCCAGCCGGACACCAGCCTCCACGATTCCTCTCAAACCAACGTTGCGCTCAATGACAATCAGCGCTCCCGTCTTGGTCGACGCCAGTGTCGTCGCGGCCAGAACAATTTCGTCGTAGATACTCTCGCCGAACTGTCCGCGATGACGACGCGAGAAAGGCACCCGGAAGCGATTGCCGAAGCCGATCAGCGCCTGGCGGATTTCTGCCTGAAACAAGACGATGATCGCGACGCCGATGTAAAGCAGAGCACCGCGCAATACAAATTCAAGCGTCACCAGGCCCTGATTTACGGCGAGCCAGTACAAAAGCGCGAAGGCCCCGATCCCGGCAGCCATGGGCGCGGCCCGGGTGCCGCGCACGAGTTTCAGCACGCCATACACCACCAGAAAGACGAGCACAATGTCCGCGATCGAACGCAACTCGGCCAGTCTGACGACGTATTCTTTTAATGGCAGCATAAGCAGTAGCATGCGCTTTGTAGTAGTAGTCTACCTACTAATAACCGGACGATGCGCCGCGCTATCAGTCACGTTTCTAAACGAAATTAATTACCTGTAAAGGGGCCGCGCAGACAGTCGCGCCCGGGCCGATAGTTAACGGACGCTCCGCAAGGATTATCGCGGAAAAACGGGCGTGAGGCAATGCTGGACTTGATGAAAAATACGCCCATTGAAAAGTTGCGCGTCGGCATATCCGGCGAGGCACGTGAGAATTTCGCTCCATCAGGAGCGAAATCTTTATAGAGCCGGGTCTACCTAGATCGTTCAAGCTCCTTTAGAAGCAAAATGTGCTCCGCAATGAACTTGAAAACATACTTCTCTTCGAACGGAATCTCGAACTTCTTCAAACAGGCCAGATATTCGTCTTTGAATGATCGCCGCCGATGATGTCGCTCTTGTGTTTTGACATCAGGTTTCACATTCCGCTCCTAAAGGAGCTATGAGAGATCAAAAAGCCGAGAGTACCATAAACATTTCGCTCCTACGGAGCGAAATCTGGTCCAGTTCTTCACATGCGATGGTAGGGCCAAAACAACCTTCACTTCCGTCGCCTGACTCGAACGCGTCGCAGAAAACCAACCAGTTCGCCCGAGTCTTCGATCACCGCCAAAGCACCGACACCATTACTCTGAATCAACTCATTAGCAGCATCCATGTCGGCCGAGGTCTTAACGAACATCAACGGCGTCACCGGCCGCATCGCGTCGCGCACCCGACGGTCGCGCCATTGCTCGCGGGGGATTTTCTTTAGATCTTCGAGCGTTAGGATTCCCAGCAGTCGCTTGCCCTGTCCCACCGGAAAACTCGAGTAACGATGAAGCGGCAGAACCTCATCCACGAAGCGACTGATCGGCAGGTCCGGTTCGATTACAACCGGAGCCGACATCTCGTCGGCTACGGTAGTAGGCTCGCGGACGCTTCTTACCACGCTGGTGGCGGCTCCTAACAGAAACACGCCAACCAGGACCGACCACAGCCCCATGAAATAAGCCCGAAACGTCGGCGCCAGGGCCATGTAGAGTCCGAAAGCGATCAGCACCAGCGACATCAGTTGACCGCAGAAGCCGGCGATGCGGGTGGCGTCACGAATGCTGCCGCTTCGTTTCCAGATAATCGCGCGCAGCACGCGGCCACCATCAAGCGGGTAACCTGGAAACAAATTGAAAACTGCCAGGAGGAGATTGCCCGCGCCGATGAAAAAGAAAAATGCAGTGCCGAAATTGAATTCCAAACGTGCAGTCAGCATCATCCCGGCAAACCCGACCAGCGCGAAGATAAAACTCGCCGCCGGCCCGGCCACCGCAATGCGAAACTCCGCGCCCGGGCTCTCGGGTTGCGTTCGCATGCGCGCCAGACCACCAAACGGATGCAGCACGATCTCTTCGATCTCAATCCCCTCCGTGCGACCCATCAACGCGTGCGACAGTTCATGACCAAAGACCGAGAGGAAGAGTCCCAGCGTGGTAGCGATTCCCAGGACCCAGGCCGTCACTTCCCCGGTAGCCGGGAGCCGGTAGGTAAACAACTGCATCGGGTGTTTGCGCACGTTCGAGGCAATCAGGGCGACGCTCAGCGCAAACACGATAAACCAGCGATAGTCGATCCGCACGGGGATTCCGTAAACCCGCGCGACCAGTATCTGACGTTTGAAAAATCCCGTGGAGTTGGCGGACATCGAAGAAAAAGGTAAAAGGAAAAAGTAGAAAAGGCAAAAGCTAAGACCCTGGATAGCGCTCAGATGTTCCTTGTTCGGTGAAGGAAGGTTTGCATAAACATTCGCGCAACCTAAATTCGCTCAGCGCTTCGCATTTTTACTTTTACCTTTTACCTTTTTCCTTGTTCTATGCGCTGCTGGTAGCGTGCTGCCATTCAACCTCGAATAGCGGCACTGGCTGTTCGCGGTTCTTGACGCTGATGGGATCGCGTGGCGCCAGTTGATAGCGGGAATGTGCGGCCTTGGCGGTAACTTCGCTGACCAGAATCTCTCCGGCCTTGGCATTTGATTCCAGGCGCGAGGCGGTATTGACCGCGTCGCCAATCGCCGTGTACTCCGATCGCCGCTCAGAGCCGATGTAGCCGACCGTGACTTCGCCGGTATGCAAACCTATGCCGATACCGATTTCGGGAAAGCCTTCTTCGCGCAACTCGTCGTTGATGCTGAGCATGCGCCGCTGCATCGCCACGGCTGTCGCGATGGCATTCGCCGCGTCTTTCGGCGTAACGGTGGGCGCGCCAAACAGCGCCATCAATCCATCACCAAGATACTTGTCGAGGGTTCCGCCGTGCGCAAAGATAATGTCGGTCATCGCTGAAAAATAACGGTTGAGTAATTGCACGATCTTTTCCGGCGGCGCATGTTCTGAGATCCGCGTGAAGCCGCGAATGTCCGCGAACAGCACCGTGATCGTCTGGAGAACGCCGCCCAGCTTGAAAGATTCCGGATTCTCGAGCATTTGCTTCACGACATACTCTGGCAAGAACCGGCTGTAGTTAGCGCGCGCTACTTCTTCCTTGGCCAGACGTTCGTGAGCGCGGACATTCTCAACCGCGATGGCCGTCTGCGCCGCCACCGCGCTTATCAATTCCAGATCGTCGGGTTTGAATGCGGAGAAAGGATCGAGCCGATCAGCATACAGCGCGCCGTGCACCCCAGCCTCGGTAAATAGCGGAGCGCAGATCGTCGATCGCACACCCTGAGAGACGATCGATTCAACGCCGGCAAACTGCTCGTCGGCGGCCGCATCCTGCGATAGAAGCGCCACGCGTTCCTTCATTACTTTGCGAGTGATCGTCCGGCCGATGGTCATCTTGCGCGCATGGGCTTCCAGCTTTTCATCACGCGCGCGGGTAGCAATCGGGAATAACTTTGCTTCGTCGGCGTTTGCCTCGGTCACGATTCCTTCGGCGAGCAACGCGATGACCCGATCGGCCGGCGTCGAACGAAAGATTATGTCGGTGGCCATTTTGAAAATTCGATCAAGGTCGAACCCCGAGCCGAGGGCTTTGCTCATCTCGTAAAGCTCGCTCAGGATGTTGGCTTTGCGCTGCAGCGATTCGAGCACCTTGTCTCCTCGCTGGGCTCCCGCGACGGTAACCGGTTCGCTTTGACGCAGGACTGTGGTCAGTACATCCTTGGCCGACATTAGAAGCTGAGTGTGGCCGAGAGGCTTGTCGTCGTAACTTAGATCGGCGGTGCGTTCTTCCTTCGGCTGTTCAAAGCGCAGTGTGCTGGCCCCGATCGTAATGCGATCACCGTCCTTTAGCAGGTGCTCAAATTTTTGTTCGCCGTTGACAAAGACTTTGTTCGCGCTTCGTTTGATCTGACCGTTTTCGACGACGCCGTCGATAATCATGAACGAGCCCTCGTCATCGAGCTTGACATGCGCGTGGTGTCGAGACGCGCGCGGGTCGTCGAGCACAACCTGGTTGTCGGGCGCGCGCCCAATCAGGCACGGGGTTTG
>JBGPWS010000248.1:0-6979 GCA_041492345.1 Pyrinomonadaceae bacterium
TTCAAGGCGCGCAACTTCCCGCGAATTCCGGAAGCCGAAGCGGTGGACATGCCAAAGACCCCCATGCGTCCGGTGGTTCGCAGAGCGCGATAGCTCTTCTTCCAACTCGAGCCTCCGAGAGGATCGATAACCAACTCGACGCCACGAAGATCGGTGAGTTCCATCAGCACCTTAAGCCAATCCTGTTTGCGATAATCGATCGCGTGATCCAGCCCGCGCGCCTTCAGAAATTCGTGCTTCGCAGGGCTCGCTGTCCCGTAGGTCCGAGCGCCGATGTGTTTCGCGATATCCAGAGCAGCCAGACCCACACCGCCGCCGGCGTTATGAATCAACACCGCCTCTTCTTTCTTCAGTCCGCCCATCGTAACCAGCAGCGCCCAAGCCGTCAGATAGTTCACCGGAATGGCGGCGCCTTGTTCGAAGCTGAGCTGTTCGGGCTTTTCAAATATCTGTGTGACCGGAGTGACAACGAGTTCGGCTTGCCCGCCGAAACGCGTCATGGCGATTACTGGTATGCCAACCAGCGCGCTATCGACTTCGTCGCCGACGGCTTCGATGATGCCGGAAACTTCATAGCCCATCACACAGGGCTTCGGCGGACCGTCGGGATACAGACCTTGCCGGGCAAGGATGTCGGCAAAATTCAGGCCGGCCGCTTTCACACGAATCAGAACCTCGCCTTTGCCGGGGATAGGATCGGGACGCGTTTCCACCTTCAACACATCGACGTCGCCGTTACGGGTAGTGACGATTGCACGCATGAAGAATGTCCGGCTATCGGGACAAATGCTAAGGGCACGGTATGCCGTGCCCTTCACAATGATGATCCGTGGTGACTGCGCAGCTTACTTTTGTTCTGCCGTCTTGCTCTGCTTGTTCGGCTGCGGCACAACCCGCAGGTACGGCTTTAGAGTCTTCCAGCCGCCCGGAAACTTCTCTTTCGCTGCTTCGTCCGACAATGATGGCACGATGATCACATCGTCGCCGTCTTTCCAGTTCACCGGTGTGGCTACGCTGTAGCCGGCGGTCAACTGCAACGAATCGATTACGCGCAGGATCTCGTCAAAGTTGCGGCCGGTGCTGGCCGGATATGTGATCATCAGCTTGACCTTCTTGTCCGGTCCAATAATGAAGACCGAGCGGACCGTAAATACATCGCTGACCTCCGGATGGATCATGTCGTAGAGCTCAGCGACTTTGTGATCCGGATCGGCAATTACCGGGAAGTTGAGCGCCGTTCCCTGCGTTTCACGAATGTCCTCAGCCCAGCGCTTGTGCGAATCGGTCTGATCCACGCTCAGCCCGATGACTTTGACGCTGCGCTTTTCAAATTCCGGTTTCAGCCGCGAGGCTTCGCCCAACTCAGTGGTGCAGACCGGAGTGAAATCTTTGGGATGAGAAAACAGGCACCCCCAGCTATTGCCCAGCCACTCATGAAAACTAATCGGCCCTTCGGTGGTTTCAGCGGTAAAGTCCGGCGCCACATCGCCTAAACGTAATGCCATAATTGGTGCTCCTTTGTCTTTGGAAAGTCAGTTAGACCTCGCGAGGTCACTTCGGAACCAGCTCAATTGTGTTTGCTGACTGAGCGACTTTTATATCTAAACCGCAGGCAAGTCAAGGTAAGCGGCCAGTCGCGGACTAGACGGCCACGACAGCAATCTTGTGCTTGTTCGCCAGGCGCACCATTTCTTCGTGGTCGAAGATCAAAGTCTTGCCCGCGGTCAGACAAAGACAGGTGGCGCCTGATTCGGTCATGGCTTCAATGGTGGGCAGGCCGACCACGGGAACATCAAACCGCATGTCCTGATCAGGCTTGGCTATCTTGACGACGGTGAGCCGGCCGCGCACCAGTTGGCCTGCCCGGCGAATCACCGCGTCGGTTCCTTCCATGGCTTCGATGGCGACGCAGGCGCGATCGCGAACCACGATCGTCTGACCCAGATCCAGCCGCGCGATCTCGTTCGCTATCTCCAGACCGTAAGCGATGTCGGCCTGTTCGCGATCGTCCGGTTTGCGCCTGGTGAGATTGCCAGGTGGCGGAAGCTGATCTTTTAAGAAGTATGTCGAATCGATCAGTTCGATTCCTTCGCTGGCGAGTTCACTGGCGACTGCTCCGATCAGCGCATCGGTATTGCGGCGCGGGAGGCGCAGGAGCATTTTCAACATGCGCACGTCAGGAATCGCCCGACTGAAAATCTGCACGTGCTTGACCTGGCCGGCCATGATCGCTTTGTCGACGCCTTCGTCTTTGAAAAACCGGAGCATCTTTCCAAGCTGGCCGATGCCCACCCACGTCATGCGGTCGGCCAAACGCTCAATTTCAGGATCAGTTTCTTCCCGAATGGCGGCCACTGCGACAGACGCGCCTGCGCGCCTGGCGCCCTCAAGCACGAGGAACGGAAACCGTCCATTGCCTGCGATTAATCCAAGCTTCATAGAAAACCATGCGGGGGCAAGCCCCCTTCCTGACACCGAGCTGTTCATACTTGAGAGTTCGAATCTCACAGGCACGTTCGAACAGCTCTCAATTCAGCACCCAGGCGATCAACCCAAAAAGTCTCTCGGGTTGGGAAGGGGGCTTGCCCCCGCGCTCTTATTTAACAACCCCGCGCTTTGAGTTCTCAACAAACCGAACCAGCTCGTCGACTTCCGTGGAATTCTTGACCTCATCCCGAATCCGCTCGAGAGCTTGCGTCGTGTTCAGTTTTGATGAAAGCAACAAATGAAAAGCATGGTGCAGCGCGGCAATGGTCTCGCGCGAATAGCCGCGACGACGCACGCCAACTTTGTTGAGCCCGTAACATTTCGCGTGATTGCCGACCGTGAGCGCAAACGGCAGAGCGTCTTTCACCACTACCGAATAGCCGCCGATGTATGCCTCACGACCAACGCGACAGAACTGATGCACGCCCGAATAGGCGCCAATGTTCGCGCCGTCTTCGACGATGACATGGCCGGCGAGGGTCGCCGCGTTGGCCATGATTACCTGGTTACCAATGAGGCAATCATGGGCGACGTGCGCCTGCGCCATAATGAAGCAGTCATCACCCGTCTTCGTAATCCCGCCACCGCCCGATGTGCCACGATGAATCGTCACGAACTCGCGGATCCGATTGCGCCGGCCAATTTCAGTTTCGGAAGCTTCACCGGCGAACTTCAAATCCTGCGGCGGCAAACCAATCGAGACAAACGGAAAGATATGCGTTTCGTCGCCAATCCGAGTGTGGCCGTCAATGACACAATGGCCGTGGATGCGCACGCCCTCGCCCAGCACGACTTCGTCCCCAATTACTGCATATGGACCTATGTAACAGCCGGCTCCGATCTGAGCGCTCGGACTAACGACCGCGGTGGAATGGATCTGCATTGAGGATTCCTGACGCGCGTGACTTTGAATGGACGGAGCACTCATAGCTAAGAAGTGGGGCGATCGGCGATTACGCTCATGAGTTCAGCGTCGGCACAGAGCTGGCCGTCAACCTTTGCTTCACCGCGCATGCGTTGAATGCGCGGGCCGAATCGCAGGGCCGTAACTTCCAAAACCAGGGTGTCGCCCGGGACGACGGGCCGGCGAAACCGCGCTTCTCTGATACCAGTGAAAAGGACGAGCTTCTGATCGCGATCGGCAATTTCGCGCAGCGCCAGAATGGCGCCGCACTGCGCCAGCGCCTCAATCACCAACACGCCGGGCATTACCGGCGCGCCGGGAAAATGGCCCTGAAAAAAAGATTCGTTGATACTGACTTGCTTGATGCCGACAATGCGTTCAAGTGGGGTTAATTCTATGATCCGATCGACCAGCAAGAACGGATAGCGATGCGGCAGAAGTTTCTTGATGCCTTCAGAGTCGAGGACCGTTTCCATGAGCTTCTCAAAAAAAATATCGACGCGGATAGACGAGCGTCTCAGCCAAAAGAACTCGAGTGTACGATCACTTTGGCGTCGTCGCCGGGGCCGTAGCTGGATTCTTACTGTTGTAGTCGCTGATGAACGCCCTGGTAATGACGATGCTCTCGGCGGCATAGAGAATCGGCGTCTGACTACCGTCAATGATCATTGTGATACCGCGAGCCTTGGCGTAGACATCCAGAGCTTTACCCACATCATCCTGCAGCGGTGAGAACAGCTCCTGATGGCGCTTTTGATATTGGGCCTTCGCGTCCTCACCCTTACGTTGGTATTCCCTCTTTTGCAGATCCAGCGTGTCGATCTTTGCCTGAATTAGGGCTGGGGTCGCGCCGCCGGTTTGCTGCAGTTTGTTGATTTCTTCCTGAGCCTGGTTAAGCTTCTGCGCCGTCTGACTGAGGTCGTCTTGCACCTTCTGAAACTCAGCATTCAATTTATTCATGGTCGCGGTAAAGCGCGCGACGCCGGTTTTTGGATCCTGAAACTCTTCAGAATAGATTACTGCCATCTTACTCACCGGCACGTTCACCGCAGGTTGGGCAGTTGGGGCTTGCGGCCGCGGTTGCGTTGCCGATCCCTGTGCGAAAACCTGGGCAACGGAAACGCACGCCACGAGCGCAAACGCGGCCGTCAAAGTAGTTCTATTCATGATCCCTCAAGTCGAAAGATGCGGAGACGCGCGTTCTTGCCGCACCTCCGCATCGTTATGAGCTTCGCCAAAAAAACAGCAGTTACTCCGGCGGCGTCAATGACGCGGTCGCAGGATTCTTGCTATTGAATTCAGTGATGAAAGGCCTGGTGATATCCAACGATTCTGACGCGCTCACGATGCCCTGGATTTTAGTCACATCCAGTATCAGGGTAATGCCGTGCGCCTTGGCATAGGCGTCCAGAGCCTTGCCTATGTCGTCGTAGACCGGTCCCAGGACCTCCTGCAGCTTTTTCTGATAGGCCGCTTGCGCATCCTCACCTTTGCGCTTGAACTCAGTCTTTAACTGCTCGACCTTGTCATTCTGCTGGGCCGTAACCTTGGGGTCTTGCAGCGGAGCAGCTTTGTTGAGATCGGCGGTCGCCTTCTCAATCTGCTGCTGCAACGTCTGCAGTTCGGTCCGGCGCGGCTGAAACTCGCCGTCGACACGTTTCATCGCACTCACCAAACGGGTTATGCCGGTCTTTTCGTCCGCGAACTCGTCTGTATTGACCAGAGCGATCTTGGTTTCGGGTACGTTGCCGGTCTGGGTAGGGGCGGGCGTAGGACCAGGGGTTGCCGTTGTGCGCGGTTGCGCAAAGACTGATCCGGCGCTAATCGCCGCTAAGAAAGCGACTGCGGCTATCGCACGAAATATCTTCATAACTTTATTTGTAAATACTCCTTACTTTGAGAGGCGATTTGACTCAACGTGTTAGTTGTCCACGCCGCCTGTTTGGTTTGCTTGATTGGCGACCCGCTCCCGGGTTCGGTCAATTGTCTAAAAAGTGCGGCCTACGCTGAATCGAAAGACACTCTTTTTCTCGTCAAAGAAAAATGGAAAACCATCAATGACCTGGTTTTTCCGCGCGTTGGGATTATAAGCATAAATAAGACGAAAAGGCACGTTGAGAATCGGTATCTGAAAGCGAACTTCGGCGCCCATACTGCTGCGGATGTCAGTAATACTCGCGAACAGACTTTCGCCAAGGCGGACCACGGTATTTGTTTGCGCTTCGCCTCGCATAAATACTGGAAAGAATCCAAACGGTAGCCCCTGACTGGTGACCGGCCCGTGACCCAGGGCTTCATCAAGCTCGGCCTGCGTCACGATACGGTTGTCGCGCGCGATTAGGGAATCAAAGACCAAGTTGTAAGCCAGGTTCGAGAAGTTGCCGCACGCGGCCAGCGAATCGAGGCTCACGCGCGCCGCTCCCAGACCGGCGCCCGCCTGCGGATCCAGACGAGGACATCGGATAGCACCAATCGTGCTCAGGAACGGCTGGTCGGGAAGAAACTGGCTCGAATAACTCTGTGTCCCCTTTGTGCGCAGGTTAAAGGATGAGCCGACATCGACGAAAAACGCGCCGCTAACCGTCCTGCCAAATATCGGGATCCGATATTCGAAGTTTCCCAGCAACTGGGTATCGCCGCCGGTGGCCGTATAAACGCGGGGCAATTGCACGACGTTGCTTCCCGTTGGGCCGGTGAACGTGCCGATACTGGCAAATGACTGCGACAAGCCGGGAACTGGGGTGGGCGTACCCGCAAAATTCGTAGCCACGACGACATTCTGAGAAGTGATGTAGGTGTCCAGAGGCGTGACCGGACTGATCGATCGGACGTTGTACCCGCGGATGGTGAACTCGTCACCGAGGAAGAAGCGCTCGTAGATCGGCACTCCGTCGACGAAGGCCAGCGAGTTCGCATTTTTCACCCTGGCGCTGGTAGCAAAACTACCGGTAGTTCCAGCCAAAATACGGAAGCCAAAAACATGCGGGTTCTCGGACTTCTTGTTTCGCACCTTGAAGAACTGGGTGAACTCAAGCGTAGGTTGGTAGGTGCGCACATCACCGCCGAGTCCGGCCAGTCCGGCCCCAATTGATAACGAACGTCCCGCAGTAGGATCAATACCCATGTTGCGAGTGTCGTATACAAACGTAGCCGTCGCACGGCTGGTCAAAATGTTCGGCTGCGCATAGATCACGGGAATGAACTGGTCGGTCGTTCCGCTCGTATTGACCGGTGGATCCGTAACGCTCGTCCGGGCTAACTGATACGAAAGACCGACGCGCGAAAACTGCGTGAAGGGCCGCTTTTTATAAAACTCTGACAGGGGTGCGCTGGCAAAAATCGAAGCCCCGAGCGATTTCCGAGTGAAAAGATTTGCTTCGTTGGTGCTGACGAGACCGAGCGACTGGCTCAACGCTCCCTGCTGCGCCGCAGTGTTCGTTGAAAGGAACGTTCCTTCTCCGAAAAACTTCTGCGAGTAGGCAAATACGGTAAAGCCCGCGGTAATCGGCCGATTTCTTATGTAGGGCTCGGTAAAGGAAAACGTGAACGAGCGCTGGCGATTACCGGCGGCCAGGCTGAGAGAGAGAA
>JBGPWS010000306.1:0-5498 GCA_041492345.1 Pyrinomonadaceae bacterium
CCATGGTTCACTGACCTCTCTTGCGTTCAATCCATTATCTACGACTCAGTTTCATTAACGTAGCGCTTCACGACCGCGCTACTGTCGCAGAAAAAGCCCGCCACTAGATACGCTCCCTGACGATAGTTTCAGAAAGCGGTTCACCTTTGACTTCAATCCGCTTGTAATTTCGCCGAAGCTCGTCATCAGGCAAACGAAGTGGCACTTCGGCGATGAGTACTTTTTGCCTCAGACGGTTAACAAAAGTTTCCTCTCTGGAATCTAAATCCATATGTCCAATCGGGCCTAATTCGCGATCCAGCGCCTGACGTAACTTCTGCTTTGCGATAACTAGGCTTTGACGATTGCACCGGCGCCGGTTGCTCCAACTCGCGGTCTAACGCCTGACGCAACTTGCCCTTTTCCGCAGGTGAGAGAGCGCGGGCTTCGTCGATGATCTGTTCTAGTGTTGCCATGGCTTCCTCAATCAGGATGGAGCCTAACTTTCGCTCCATGTCAGAGAGTGTACTCCTTACCCCTTTTTGCGTTAAGGCTCGGCGAGCATCAGGTCAGATCATCAAACTCACCCGTGCTTATCGCATCAGCGATCATTTGAATCTCTCTGGACATTGCGCGGTCGTTAGTGAGGCGAGGGACGTGATGACGAACGAGTTTGTAAGCCTGCTTCACCCCTTGGCCGGGTTGCAGGGGCGCGCGGTATTCCAAACCTTCAGCCGCAGTAATTAATTCGATCGCGGTAATCAATTCCGCGTTGTCGACGATTGAGCGCAGCTTGGTTGCCGCGGTCATACCCATCGAGACGTGATCTTCTTTGCCGCCATCAGTCGGCACGTTGTCGATGCTGGCCGGATGGGCCAGGACCTTCGCTTCGCTCAAGAGCGCAGCGGCCACGATCTGCATCATCATGAAACCGGACGCGGCGCCGGGATGCGAAGTTAGAAATGGCGGCAGGTCTTCATTCGAATCCGGATTCACCAGGCGATCTATGCGGCGCTCGGTAATGCTCATTAGATCGGTCATAGCGATGGCCGCATAGTCGAATGAGAGCGCGAGCGGCGCGCCGTGAAAGTTGCCGCCCGACAGGACCTCCCCGGTTTCCGCAAACACCAGCGGATTGTCAGTCGCGCTGCCCGTTTCAATCTCGACAATCTCGCGCGCGTGCCGGAGCGCGCCACGAATTGCGCCGTGCACCTGCGGCATGCAACGGAGCGAATAAGCATCCTGCACGCGCGGATCGTTTTCCAGGTGCGATTGCCGAATTTGACTGTCGCGCAGCAGCTCGCGTAAATGCGCCGCGACTTCGATCTGTCCAGGGTGCGGGCGGGCGGCGTGAATGCGCTCGTCGAAAGCGACCGGCGTTCCGCGCACTGCTTCCAGGGTCATGGCGCCGGCGACATCGGCAAGGCGCGCAACTCTTTCGGCTCGATGCAATGCCAGACCGCCGACGGCAACCATCGCCTGGGTACCGTTGAGAAGTGCTATACCTTCCTTTGCTTCGAGCTGGAGCGGTTCGATTTCCGCACGCTGCAAAGCTTCGGCGCCCGGCATCCTTTCGCCGCGATAGAAAGCTTCGCCTTCGCCGATGACGGTTAACGCCAGATGCGCCAGAGGCGCGAGATCTCCGCTGGCTCCCACTGAACCCTTCTCGGGAATCACGGGTGTGACCCCACGATTGAGCATGACGATCAAGCTTTCAATCAGCGCCGGACGGCAGCCGCTGAAGCCTTCGGCCAGAACGTTTGCGCGCAGCAAAAGCAGGGCCCGGGCTTCGGCTTCTGATAGCGGCGGACCCAGTCCGCATGAGTGACTGCGAACGAGGTTTAGTTGCAGCTCGCGAAGTTGCGATCTTTCGATGCGGACGTCTGAGAGTTTGCCAAAGCCGGTGTTGACGCCGTAGACGGTGCGGCCCTCGGCGACGATCTGTTCCACGACTTTCCGCGCCTGCTCAACGCGGGCGCGCGAGGCATCGGAAAGCGTGACCTGTTCGTCGCCGCGCGCGACGGCGACAACTTGCGCGAGCGAGAGTCTCTGGCCGTCAAGTTCGAACATGATGATAAGGCAAAAGAAAAAGTAAAAAGGAAAAAGTTAGAGCGCGAAACAAGTGTCTGGTATTTTTTGCCTTTTAACTTTCGCCTTTTTACTTGATAACGCGATCAGGCGTTTCGGAAACGTGAATTCGACGGTCGGGGGTCTGGCTGATGTCGATCTTCCTTAACTCGCCGGTGGTGCCGCCGCGCAAACGGTGACGCGCGCGTTTGGCGCGTCGCACGGTAGCGCGCCCGCCCGACGATGCCGCTGCTCGCGTCCAGCTCGTCATGCGCTGAAGTGGATGCAACGAAAACTCGTGACGCGGCAAAACTTCGCCAGTCGCTTCTCGCAACCTGATCGTGCTAACCGCAAAGATGAACACGGCGCCGTTGAAAATAAATCCCACAATGAAGACCATCCAGCCCGGAACCAGTCCCACGGTGGCCCGCTGCAGGAACAGTTCGAAGGTATCGGCGGGCACTGGATGCAAATACACCTTGAGGTTCCAGCTCAGCGCCAGCAAAGCGAAGATCCAAAGATAGTTTCGCCGTAAACGCCGGCCGATTGCTTCCCACACGCTGATCGTAAAGTTAGGGGTTAACAGATCAGACGCCAGGTGTGACGCCCATTCTTGATCGCGCGGCACGCTGTCGGGCGCCAGCATCTGCGCAAAGTAACCCGTCTCGATTACTCGCACGCGGCTGGCCCAGATTTCATAGTAACGATAGCGGCGCGCTTCCATCACCAGAAAGACCGTTACCAGGATCGAGTTGATAGGAATTACAAAGTGCGGACTAAGCGGCGAACTGAATGTAAATGATAGAGTCGCGCCGGCCGTGATCACGGCCCAGTAAGTCGTGGTGTCCAGTCGAGTGCGCCAGGTGTTCGAACGCTGCACTTCGCCGCGATAAAAATGGGCGATCGCGGTGTTGAATTCCGCCGGAGCCATCTTGCGAATCACATCGGGCGATTGAGCCGGCTGTCTGTCCGGGATGACACTTTCGTGCAGCGACGCGGAAGACACGGGGCGCAAGCGACCGGTGGTACGCTCGCCCGACAATGTTGTCGCGGCAGAATCGCGCATTAAGCTTCCGGTTGGGCGTTGGGGGACACGAACCGCAGCTTTAGGATCAATACTGCTGCTATCGGTTCGAAGTTGGCCAGCACCTGGCTGGGTTGCGTCGGTGGTAATTGCCATGACGGGGTCACAAACGGCGGGTGCGGGATGCCCGCGAAACCGCGGGAATAATAACATGGAATCGCTCTTAATTCGCGCTCATTCGCGGTAAAGTATCGATGACTGGATCTTCCGGCGTTGGTCCTTTCCCGCACAGGTTTCAGCGCTGATTAACTATTCTATTGAACCCGCATGCGCAAGTGGGGAAGCAAAAAATGCGTTGCTTGACAGTGATCTTAGCGGCACCTATAGTTTGGAATCCGTTGTTTGAAGCAAATGTTTTCAGTTTCGGAAAGCGCGCGATCGGAAGAGCACGAGCGATGGATGCGCGAGTCGTTGCGCGCAGCGCGTGAAGCGCACGCCCGCGACGAAGTGCCGATCGGTGCTTGCGTGGTCGTCGGCGAGAAGCTGCTGGCGGTCGCGGGCAATCGCACTCGCACCGATTGCGATCCAACCGCGCACGCAGAAATTGTGGCGTTGCGCGAAGCTGCTCGGAAGTTCGGCAACTACCGGCTGGCGGATGCGGTGGTTTACTCAACCATCGAACCGTGCGCGATGTGCGCCGGAGCGCTGATTCAGGCGCGCGTGAGGTTGCTGGTTTATGGCGCGACAGATGAAAAGGCGGGCGCCGTCGAATCTCATTTTTATATCTGCGACGCCAATCAACTGAACCATCGCGTTGATGTGATCAAAGGAGTGCTGGAATCTGAGTGCCGTGAGTTGATGCGGGAGTTTTTTGGAAAAAAAAGGCAAAAGTAAAAAGGTAAAAGGAAAAAAGGAAGAAAGCGGAGCCAAGTAGAGCTAGTCAGCAGAGCCAGTAAGGACAAAGTGAAAAGGTAAAAGGCAAAAGGAAAAAGGAGAGAGCAAAGCGCAGGAGCAAGAGGAGACATCGCGGTTGTTCTTATTTTTGCCTTTTTACTTTTACCTTTTACCTTGATTACGGAGAGGTCGCATAGTGGATTAGTGCACCGGTCTCGAAAACCGGAGTGGGTTAACGCCCACCGTGGGTTCGAATCCCACCCTCTCCGCCATAGCATTGCCGATTTCCAAATGCCGATTTCCGATTGGTCTTTTTGCAAAGTTGGTCTGTGCGCGCCGCGGGACCCAATCGGCAATGGGGCAATCGGAAATTGGCAATGTTTTCCCGGAGAGGTGCAAGAGTGGTTGAATTGGCAGCACTGGAAATGCTGTGAACGGGAAACCGTTCCGTGGGTTCGAATCCCACCCTCTCCGCCATTGTGCTTTCGGAAAAATTGAAAGGGATTACCACAGACGGACCTAACCTGAATTCTGACCTACCGCTTCATCAACTCGTTCGAAGGTAGACTTGGGTCCAGCACCTTCTCTGCACTTTCAACGCCAGCGACCGGAAGTATTTCACCGTTGATGAGACCCATCTGGGCCAAAACCGAAGCCTGATCCCAGTAGATATGCTCATGCGCGAGTTTGCCATCGCGGAAATGCACAATCACCACCAGCGGAACCTTGACGTGCTTTCCCGTTGGCGAAACTCCGGGCAGCATCCAGTCCATCTTAATGCTGTGTGTGAACTCAAACACCATCTCGTCGACAACTCGATCGACGCCGATGGTGCGCGAAACAGGCGTCATGCTGGTGTCAGGGGGCATCTGCGGAATGAAACGCTTTGCATAGAACTCGCGCAGCTCGGCATGGCCCACACCGCCGGTGAGCACCGGAACATGATTGACGTAAGCGTCCGCAACCATCGTCCGCAGAGTATCTTCGGTGTTGCGCGTGGCAAACTCATACTTCACATGCTCGTCCCAGAGATCGGAAAGCGCTTGCGGTGACATCGTTGCGGCTGAGCCATTGAGCTGCCGCACAAAGAAATCAATGGTACGGAGATTCGCAAGCTCCGCGGCCCCAGCGTCGTAGTGTTCGCCCTCCGGTCGGCCAAAGGCATGTTCTTGTTCGGGATAGTCGTGAATTGTGACGAGCGGATTGGGATCAAGTGCCTGGTGGATCATCGCCTGAGCTGCCGGCGGGCAAAAACGATCTCTGCCGGCGATGTGCAGCATCAAGGGACATTCCAGATTCTTTGCCTCCGCGAGTGTCTTCTCGATGCTGACACCGTAATAACCAACCGCGCAGTCAGGTTTGAACCTCACGGAGAGCAGATAGGCGAGATTTCCACCGAGACAAAACCCGACAGCACCTACTCTCGCAGTGCAGGCCGGATGTTTGCGCAGAAACTCCACTGCCGCCGCCGAGTCTTCAACAGCCTTTACCTCGTCGAGGCCGTTATAGAGCGCAAAGGCTTTCTGCCATTCGG
>JBGPWS010000274.1:0-6289 GCA_041492345.1 Pyrinomonadaceae bacterium
ATGGCCCAGCGCGGGACGATTGTCTCGACCGGCTCGGGTACGCCGCAGCCGACGACTCCGGCGGGATCCGCGCAGCCGCAACTGCTCGCGCGGCTTTCGTTCGACACTCGCCCACAGCTCTCAGTGGGTCGTGCGCCTGACAATGATCTCCGCCTCGATGGATTACAGATTTCGAATCATCACGCGCGCTTTGCGCGGGACAACGGCAGTGTGACGGTTGAGGACGCGGGCTCGACTAACGGTGTGTACGTCAACGGTGAGCGCATCGGCGGCCGGCGCGCGGTACAGCTCTCTGACGTAATCCAGATCGGCCCGTTTGTGTTGCAGGCCGATGCGCACCAGGGCGTCGCCGTTTACGACACGCGATCAAAGACGCGAATCGACTGCATCAACATTGCGAAGGTCGTCACTAATCGATCAGGCGGCGGCACGATCAAGTTGCTCGACGACGTCGGTCTGACGATTCAACCGAACGAGTTCGTTGGCTTGCTCGGTCCGTCGGGCGCGGGCAAATCGACGCTGATGGATTCAATGAACGGGATGCGCCCGGCGACCAGCGGTTATGTGCTCATCAACAACCTGGATCTGTACCGGCATCTCGACTCGCTCAAACAATCGATCGGCTACGTACCGCAGGACGACATTATTCACCGCGAGCTGACCGTGTATCGCACGCTCTACTATGTCGCGCGGCTGCGCCTTTCGCGCGATGTGTCCGGCCGGGAGATCGATCAGATTGTAAACGAAGTGATGGACGTCACCGGTCTTTCGGAACGCCGCGACGTTCCGGTCGGACAACTGTCCGGCGGACAGCGCAAGCGCGTTTCGATCGCTGTCGAACTGATCACCAAGCCTTCAGTGATCTTTCTTGACGAGCCCACCTCGGGCCTCGATCCGGCGACCGAAGAGAAGATCATGAAGCTGTTCCGCCAGATTGCCGAGAGCGGTCGCACCGTCGTCCTGACGACGCATGCGATGGAAAACGTGAAACTGTTCGACAAGATTGTCGTGCTCATGCGCGGCAAGCTGGTCTTTTACGGCGCGCCGCAGGAAGCCCTGGCCCACGTCAAGGCCGGGAGCTTTAAAGACCTCTATGACAAACTTGAAGGGCCCATCGATCAGCAGATAGCGGCGCTGCCTCCGCTTCCCGCCACCGCCACCAAGGCACAGAAGCAGGCCCGGAAACAACAACGGGAGCAAATCTCTGAACAGGTAGCTGACGATTGGAAGCACAAGTTTCAAAGCACTGAAGCCTACCGGCGCAATGTGGTTGAGCCGCTCAGCCTGCTGCCGCGCGATGGCCGCGCCGTGGCGCCGCCAAAGCGGCGTAAGTCGATGATTGATGCAGTGCGCCAGTGGGGCACGCTCACGCGTCGCTACCTGGAAGTCCTTAGCCGCGACAAATTCAATCTGCTGATTCTCTTTGGCCAGGCGCCCATCATTGCGTTCCTGACTTATCTCGTTGTAGGCGCGAAGAGCCCGCGTGACTTTCCCTACTTCATGCTGGCGCTGGTCTCAATCTGGTTCGGCACCTCGGTGGCCTCGCGCGAGATCATTCGCGAGCGCGCCGTCTATACGCGCGAGCGGATGGTTAACCTCAGCCTGCTGCCGTATGTGGCTTCGAAACTCTTTGTGCTGGCACTAATCGTTTCGTTCCAGTGCCTGCTGTTGTTCGGCTCGTTGAAATTTCTCCATTACGCCGGTCTGATGAACCTGCCGGGCTGGGCGATACCGCAGTTGGCCATAATTCTGCTGACGGCAATGGTCGGCCTCGCGCTGGGGCTGCTGATTTCCGCAATCGTAAAGACTTCAGAGATGGCCACCAGTCTGGTGCCATTAATCCTGATTCCGCAGATTCTGTTTTCAGGTTTGGTGGGCGTGCCGGTGAATACGGCGCGCGTCATCGGCACACTGATGCCGGCGACCTGGGCCTTTGATGGCCTGAAGCGCTGGTCCTGGCTCGACACTCTGGATGAAGAAGGTTCGTTTCCAGACGGCGACAACAAAGGGCGCGGTCTTTACAAACATTACGAAGACATAAACGACGAGCACATTGCCGGCGCCCGCGATGATGTTGCGAACTACAAGAAAGATGCCGAAGCTGATTCGAAGGAGTACGAGCGGAAGATGAAGGATTATGTGAGGGACCTGCAAAGCGGCGGGCAAGCCACTCAGCCCACAGCGCCCAAGCTCAAACCCGCTCCTGAAGTCCACGGCGCTGAAAAGATACCCGAGGATTTGAGCAACTACGTCAACTTCCTGCATCCCTGGGGCAACATCTTTCTGGATCCATTCGTGCTGATCTTGATGTTCTTTTCCATGGTGATTGCCACGATCGTTACGCTCAGGGCGCAGGACATTCTATAGAGTCCTATGGCTGATTCGCCGGCGGTGGTTTCTTGTAGATCATCATATAGAGCTGGTTCGCCAGGCCAAGGTTCAGCGGTTTTAGAATCTTGTATTGCTCGGTGGCCGCCTTCTTGTCACCGGACATCAGATGCGCGACACCCAAATTGTAATAAGCTCCGGCATAATCGGGTTTGAGTCTGATCGCCTCTTTGTGAAACGCGATGGCCTCTTTCCAGTTACCGAGGTTGCCGTACGCAAAGCCCAGATTATTTTGCGCGGCGGGCCAGTCCGGCTTCAATTTGACTGCCTCCTTGAAAGCAGCCAGCGCCTCGTTTGCCTGTTTCAACCACCTGTACGTAATGCCAATGTTGAAATGACCTTCGGGCAAGTCGGGCTTTAGCTGGATCGCCTTTTTGAGCGGATCGATTGCCGAGGCGAAGTTGCCGGTGTTGTTATAGGCCCAACCCAGATTGCTGTACGCCTCGGCATAATCCGGCTTCAGTTGGATGGCCCGCTTGAAAGCTTCAATCGCCTCGGGCCAGCGCTTGGTTTTGCCCAGGGCATAACCCATGTTGTTATTCGCTTCGGCGTCATCGGGTTTGAGGCGAATCACCTGCTTGTAAGCCTCGGCGGCTTCCGGATAACGGCCCAGCTTGTCATAAGTCCAGGACAGATCGCTGTAAGCATCAACTGAGTCCGGCTTAAGGCGAACTGCCTGCTTGTAAGCCTCGGCGGCCTCGGCAAATTTATCGAGCCGGCGATACGCATCCCCCAGGTTGTTATGAGCTTCGGCGTAATCCGGTTTGAGGCTGACGGCCTCTTTGTAGGCTGCTACCGCTTCGTCATACTTATTGGCGTTGTAAGCTGCTACGCCTTGATCGTAGTACGCCAGGCTAAGAGAGTTACGCGCGTCGTCAACTTTGGGATCGAGACTGAGCGAGTGTTTCAAAGCTTCCAGCGCTTCCGCTGATCGATCCAGTTTGAGGTACGCGTTTCCGAGCGCATGGTAAGGGGCTGCCCAGTCAGGCTTGAGGGCTATCGCCTGCTTGTCGGCGTTGATGGCATCGTCGTAACGGCCCAGATTGAAATAGCTTTCGCCGAGGTTGAGGTATGCCTCGGGATAATTTGCCTGCAGGCGGATGGCCTGCTGGTATGCATCGACGGCTTTCTGGTACTGACCCGCGTCGAAAAAGTCATCACCCTGTTTGTTGTAGGCTTCGGCGTTTGGGACCCGCTTCGCCGGATCTCCCAAAGGCTTTGCAGAATCTCCCGCACGAGGTTTTGTTTCTCCGGGATCTGTTTCCGGTTTGCCGCTGGCGGTGGTTGGTCTTTGTGGATGGGTGGGATGAGCCGAACGAACGACGGTCTTCTTTTCCAGGCGCTTGGGCGCATGAGCGCGATTCTGCGGGCTACTAAAGATGCCTTTGCCCAGCTTGGCCTCGACGTCGGCGCTCGCCAGCAACACCCCGGCACCGCCGCTAATGTCCTGGCCGCTGGCGGCGCCAGGGCGGATAAAACCGGACAGGGACAGCATCAGGGTGGAAACGACAACGCGCGAACAAAGCGAAGGCTTGGTGATCATTTTTCTACTCCGAAGTTCAAATAGTTACAGACCAGGGAACTGGGTCGACCGTTGATTCGCTCTCGGGGAAAGTCTACTGTGCGCGGCGCTGGTCGACAAGTACCGGTACACGAGCGTTAGATGCCGAAAACCGGACAGCAGCCGGGCGGCAACGTAAATTATTGAGAGAGATCTTCCGCCTTATTGATCAAATAGGGCCCGACCGCTCGCGTTCCCAAATCCATTACATCTTTTCCAAGTGTCCGGTCCTAAGCGGCTTGCCGCTCACCAGTGCGGTAAGGCTTGCCTTACCGGCCAAGCCTCATTAATCTCTCCGGGAGGCTACGCCTCACGTTCCAAAAATGAATTACATTTCTCCCAACTCCCCAGCCTATTACCTTACCTCCGTAACGAAAGATCGGTTGCCGGTATTTCGTCTCGACGCTTTGAAATCCGTGGCATGCTCCGCCTTAGGCGAGGCCAGAACATCAGGCGGGTTTTTGATCCTGGCTTATGTAATCATGCCGGATCATTTGCACGTTATCGGCGATGGCGAGAAGAAGGCCGCAGTAGTTCTTCGTTTCATGAATGGACTAGTTAGTCGCCGGATTATCGACTTTCTAAAACAGGAAGGCTACAGTTCGTCGCTGGAAAAACTCAGACGTGAATCGGATCGTCGTGGTCACGAATATTCACTATGGGACCATCATCCGAACGTTCGGCTATTGACTAGCGAGAGTATATTTATGCAGCGGGTTCACTACACTCATCAAAACCCGGTCAGGTTAGGTCTGGTGCAGCGCGCAGAAGAGTATGAGTACTCAAGCGTGCGAATTTGGAACAGGACGCCGTTGGAAGATGAGCCGTTGATGGTTGATATCGACAAAATCAAATGGAGACGCGGAGGCGGAGCCTCCTGATCATTCTCCGCTCGACGGTAAGGCAAGCCTTACCGCACTGGAGAGCGGCAAGCCGCATGAGGGAGATCCGTAGATGTATTTCAAGTTGAGGATGGTTCAGCAGGACTGCTGGCGAACGCGGGTCATTTTTGCGAGCTTTGCCTTCATCTTGTTCTGCTTCGCTCCAACCTTCACGGCCCAGGAATTCCTCCCCTCCCCGCCCCCCGATCGTAGTCTGATCTACATGCTCGACGAGCAAAACAAATTAGTGCCGGTGCCTTTCGAGCAGGGACAAACGCCGCTTCATCCTGAACAGGTAGCCAAGAGCACGAGGGTCAGTTACATCGAGTTGAAGGGCGAGCATGCCGCGACCGTCTTCAAAACGCCGACACCGCGGGTCTTCCTCTTCACCTATCAGCGGCCGGGCACGCATCCGCCTTTTCTGGTTTGGCTCACACCGCACAAAGGCTCGCGCCGGGTCACAGCCATCGCCCAGCGGGGCATGAACGGGTTTGCTATCTCTTCCGAAGAAATCATCAAACCGACGGTTCGTGGGCTGGTGAAGGAAGGCGATCTGGTTTTTATGGAAGTGCGCCCGCGCGCTTCGCTCATGCCGGGTGAATATGCGATTATTGGCGATGACCTGGCGCGCATTGCTACCTTCCGGGTCATGGCAAACTAATTCAGGAAAGCAGAAACTAAATGGCTGTACCCAAAAACCCTTCCTCTGAACAGGCCGACAAGAAATCTTTCTGGACGCCCGGGCGCGTAGTGATCACGCTCGCCGGCGTCGGTCTGATCAGTGCGTGGGGCTTATCGAGTTGGAAATCCAAAGACGCGGCGACTAACAAGGCTCCCGCTAATCGTGTTACGAACGCGCCGAACAGTGCTCAACCACCGGTGGCCTCCCTGAATTTGCCGCAAGAACTGCGCGACACAAAGCTGCAGACGCTGGACGGCGAATCGTTGAAGCTCTCGGATTTCGCGGACAAAGTAGTCGTCTTAAATATCTGGGCCACGTGGTGCGGACCCTGCCGGCTGGAGATGCCTGAGCTGGTGAAGATTAGCAACGAGTACGGGTCGCGCGGACTGGTGGTGCTGGGCCTGGCAACCTCATATAACGAGCGCAACGACCAGGCGCATGTGAAGGAGTATGTGCGCACGCAAAACGTCCCCTACAAAATCATCTGGGATGACGGAACGCTGGCGGCTCCGCTGGTACAAATGGTTAACGCACAGTCCGTGATTCCGCAGAGCTTTGTCATTTCGCGCGATGGCCGGATCGTGAAGCACTTCCAGGGCTTCAATCCGTATTCCACGCCCCAGTTGATGCGACAGGCAATTGAAGAAGCACTGAACGACAAAGGCAAAGCCTGAATCGGTAGGCACTATAGCTCCCTCTCCCTTTGGGAGAGGGTTGGGGAGAGGGATTGAGAAGTGGATACGCCCAACTACGACCCTCTTCCCCAGCCCTTCTCCC
>JBGPWS010000228.1:0-7646 GCA_041492345.1 Pyrinomonadaceae bacterium
CGGTAGCAAGTCGTCGGGTTTAGTGGGAGCCTGTATTGATTGACTGTGGACTGTGGACAACAAAAGACCAATCGCTAGCGACAGCGACGCAACCCGGAAGCTAACTCTTAATTGCGCGCGAATCATGATAAAAGGTCTGCGGCCGGGCGCGGCTCAGGCCGTGTGGGAGCTTGCTTCGACCGCCCAAAAACTGAGCACAGTGCGAATTCTAGTCTTGAGAGTCACAGCGGTGCAAGAGTTTTCCAGGGTTCTGCGCTGGATTTTTGTTAACAAGTTTGCAGAACGCTCCAATTACTTTCGCTGGTTACGGCTTTTGCTGGTGGCGCGCAACTGAAAGATGGTTTACAATCAGCGCAGTTTCGAAACAGGGGCGAGACGACAAAGGCGGCTCGCCCTTATTCGCAACCCGTGGCGACGAGGTGGGCTAATCTGCGAGAGCAGCCTTATTCGTCGTTTATTTAAGCGCCCCAAATCAGTTTCTCAGGAGTTTTTTTCTCAGAATTTCATCTCAGCAATAAAACCATGGAAGAATATTCAGACCGTAGCCCTTCTGACATCGCCCGTTATCCGATGGTGCCGATTCGCGATGTCGTGATCTTTCCCTTCACCAAAGTTGCGTTCAAGATTGGCCGGCCCGGCTCGGTCAGAGCTCTGGAAATGGCGCTGGCCTCTGATCGCACTATTTTCCTTTCCACACAGCACGACGCCACGGTGGATGAACCGGCCCCGGAACAGATTTACAGCGTCGGCACGATCGCGCGCATTCTGCAATCACAACGACAGGAGAACGGCCAGATCAAGGTTGTGGTCGAAGGCCGCGAGCGCGCCACGACGGTTCGGGTCGAGAACGACAACGGCGCGTTCACCGCGCTGGTCCGGCGCGCGCCGGCAGTGAATGAAGCGGGCGTTCGCACCGATGCGCTGGTGCAAAAGATCGCCCAGCTGGTCGAACAGCATTTGCGCCTGGCGCCCGACGTGCAACCGGATGCGTTGCAGACAGCGATGCGCAATGCCGATCCGTCACATATGGCCGATGCGCTCGCCTCGCAACTGCGCATCTCAGTCGAAGACAAGCAGGGACTACTCGAACTTTTCTCAGCCCAGGCGCGTTTGGCTCGCTTGATCGAGATTCTCGAGATTGAGCTTGAAAAACGACAGCTTGATCGCACCATACAAACGCGCGTGAAGCGCCAGATGGAGAAGGCCCAGAAAGAGTACTACCTCAACGAGCAAATCAAGGCCATTCATAAAGAGCTGGGCCGCAAGGACGAGCGCGCCGAGCTGGACGAACTAAAGAAGAAGATCGAAGAAGCCGGCATGACCGAAGAGGCAAAGGAAAAGGCCTTGCAGGAATTGCACCGGCTGGAAGCCATGCCACCGATGTCCGCGGAAGGAACCGTCTCGCGCACGTACATCGATTGGCTGGTTAGTGTGCCGTGGAAGCAAAAGTCGAAAGAGCTCCGGGATCTGACGAAAGCCGAAGAGGTCCTCAACGAAGATCACTTTGGCCTGGAAAAGATTAAGGATCGCATCCTCGAGTATCTTGCCGTGCGCCAGTTGGTGAAAAATCCGAAAGGATCGATTCTCTGCTTCGTGGGCCCGCCGGGAGTTGGCAAAACCAGCCTCGGAAAATCTATTGCCCGCGCGACCGGCCGAAAGTTTGTGCGGCTCAGCCTCGGCGGGGTGCGCGATGAGGCCGAGATTCGAGGTCACCGGCGCACGTACATCGGCGCCTTGCCCGGCCAGATCATTCAGATGATGAAGAAGGCGGGAACCGTAAACCCGGTGCTGCTGCTCGACGAAGTGGACAAGCTGGGAACAGATTTTCGCGGTGATCCGAGCTCGGCTTTGTTGGAAGTCCTCGATCCGGAACAGAACCACATGTTCCAGGATCACTATCTGGACGTCGAATACGATCTGAGCAAAGTTTTCTTTATCGCTACGGCGAACGTGTTGCACACGATTCCGCCGGCCCTGCAGGATCGTCTGGAAGTCCTGCGGCTTTCCGGTTACACCGAGCGCGAGAAGCTCGAGATCGCCAAGCGCCATCTCGTGCCCAAACAAGCGGAAGCCAACGGTCTTAAAACAGAGCAGTTTGAGTTTACAGACGAAGGAATTGTGGAAATAATTCGCCACTATACGCGCGAAGCCGGCGTGCGCAACACCGAACGCGAAATTGGCTCGTGCTGCCGCAAGGTTGCGCGTAAGTTCGTGGGTCAGAACGTAGCCGCGGATTTCAAAGACGAAATTGGCGCCGCGCGCGTACGCGAAATGCTGGGACCGATCAAGTTCCGACAGCAGGTGGTTGCGGCCGAGAGTGAAATTGGCCTGGCGACCGGTCTGGCATGGACGGAAGTCGGCGGCGAAGTGCTGCAGATTGAAGCCACGCTGACCAAAGGCCGCGGCGGAGTTATGCTCACCGGCAAACTCGGCGACGTGATGCAGGAATCCGCGCAGGCGGCATTGACTTGCATAAAATCGCGCGCGGAGCGGCTCGGCATTAACCTGGATTTCATTCGCAAGCGAGACCTGCATATTCACGTTCCGGAAGGCGCGATCCCCAAAGACGGACCTTCGGCCGGCATCACGATGGCGGCGTCGATGGCTTCAGCGCTGATGCGTATACCGGTGCGCAAGAATGTAGCGATGACCGGAGAAATAACGCTGCGCGGAAAAGTCCTGCCCATCGGCGGAGTGAAAGAAAAGCTTCTGGCCGCGCACCGCTTTGGCATTGACACAATTATCCTGCCGAAAGACAACGAGAAAGATCTGCCCGAGGTGCCCGAAGAAGTTCGCAACGTGATGACCATCAATCTGGTGGAAACGATTGACGAAGTCATCGCGCTGGCTCTCGAAGAGCAAACACCCGCGCCTCCGGTCGGCGTGGAAGCGTCGGCACCTTTGTGGACCACCGAGCCACCGCCGCAAGGTTTGCAGACGCCTGCTGAGCAGTAAATTCGGCAACCAACGTATAGGTCCGATGGGTCGAATAGGTCCTATTCGATTCCGTGGACTATTTTTCATCCATTAAGGAGAGCAACAAATGAGCAAGCAAGACGATGCAACTCTGATTCTGAGACTGTACAAACTCCGCCGTGAACCAGTAATGCGTGAAGCGCGCAACTGGTTCTTCTCTTTCAATCCGACCAGCGCCGGCGAATATATGGAAGCGATGATGGGCGAGCACAGCGGACATCTCCGTATGGTCATCTCGTATTGGGACATGGCGGCGTCGCTGGTGAACAACGGCGCGCTTGACGAGCAAATGTTCAATGACGCGAACGGCGAGCACCTTTTCATCTTCGCCAAGATCGAACCGATCCTCGAAGAGCTGCGTCAACAGTGGAACCAACCGGACATGCTCAAGCATTTCGAGACGCTCGTTAGGCGCATTCCGAACAACCAGGAAAAGCTGGCGGCCATACGCGAGCGGATTAAGATGATCCAGGCGATGATGGCTGAGCGAGCGAAGGCCCAGACAGCCACCGCTTAGGCTCAAACGACGTTCCACCTCCAGGGCCGTTCGAGGCCGGCGCTGGTCGCCGGCCTCGAATTGCTTGCTTGCAGGATGAAGATTACCAGCGCTGAATTCCTGAAGAGCGCCTTTCAGGAAGCCGATTGGCCGCAAGATGCGAAGCCAGAGATCGCCTTCCTGGGTCGCTCGAACGTAGGCAAATCAAGCTTACTCAATTCATTGCTGGGCGTTCGCGGGCTGGCGCGCACATCAAACACGCCCGGAAGAACTCAGTCGCTAAACTTCTATTTGATTAATGAACGGTTTCGTCTAGTTGATTTACCCGGCTATGGCTACGCGCGGGCGCCGAAGGCAGTGAAAGCGGAATGGGGTGCTGCCGCGGAAAACTACCTTGCCAAACGCGAGCAGCTTGTGCTATCAATTCACCTCGTCGATTCGCGTCACGAACCCTCGAAACAGGACTTGCAGCTTCACGAGTGGCTGAAGCACAATCAAAAGCCGCATTTGATCGTCGCTACGAAATCCGACAAGCTTTCGAATAATGAATTGCGCAAGAATATCGATCGCGCCGAGCGCGCGTTCAACTCCGGCCGGGTATTAGTTTACTCAGCGACGGAGAAGCGGGGCCGAGAGGACGTTTGGAAAGCAATAGAGAAGTCACTAAAAAGTTAGCGAGGCTGGGGACTTCCAGGCACGTTCTTCCTTGCGATTTTCCAGCTTTCGTTTAAAATTAGAGATCCAAACTAGAAAAGTAGAGACGAAAGAGAAAAACCAGGTACATCGTCCGACCGTGGCTGAATCTGAAATCTGATCTGAGACCACGCAATCCCCGTCAACCGGCATCCAAATCGTTCGACTCGTCATCTTGTGGATTCCGACCTCTGGCGGTAAGGTTGGTAAGAACTCAGTTATCGCGGCGGGAAGCCCCCACACGAGCTTACCCAATAACCGCGAGGAAACATTCCCTTTAACCGGCATTAGTTGAAATCAATTGACAGGATGGCAAAACCAGGAACAAAGGCTCGGCGAAATATTGCCGTGCACGAAAGAGCTAATATGGCAAACAAAAGACGCACGAACAACGACGGCGGTAGCGATAATGGCGGCGGCATAGCCACGGCTGAAGCGCCTGAGGAAATCCCCGTGAACCATGACGGCAGTCAAGCGGTGTTCAATCTCTCGGACCTGAAAGAGATGTCGATCTCCGCACTCACTCAGGTTGCGAAAGGCATGGATGTGCCCGGCGCTACGGGGATGCGCAAGCAGGAGCTGATCTTTAAAGTGCTCGCGGCGCAGACCGAAAAAAGCGGGCTCATCTTTTCCGAAGGTGTCCTGGAAACCTTGCCGGACGGTTTCGGATTTTTGCGCGCGCCGGAATACAACTACCTGCCCGGTCCCGATGACATTTATGTCTCGCCATCGCAGATTCGTAAGTTCGATTTGCGCACTGGCGACACCATCAGCGGTCAGATTCGTCCGCCGAAAGAGGGCGAGCGCTATTTCGCACTCATTAAGGTAGAGGCGATTAACTTCGAATCGCCGGATCAGGCACGCGAGAAAGTCTTCTTTGACAACCTGACGCCGCTCTATCCCGATGAGATGCTCAAAATGGAAGTCGGTCCCGAGAATCTGTCGGCGCGGGTCATCGATTTGGTCACGCCGCTGGGCAAGGGCCAGCGCGGCTTGATCGTTTCACCGCCACGCACCGGCAAGACCATGCTGCTGCAAGCCATCGCTAATTCGGTCACGCAGAACCACCCGGAAGTAACTCTGATCGTGCTGCTGATCGACGAGCGACCTGAAGAAGTCACCGACATGCAGCGTTCGGTGCAGGGCGAAGTGATCTCTTCGACGTTTGACGAGCCGCCCACGCGTCACGTGCAGGTTGCCGACATGGTGATCGAAAAGGCCAAGCGCCTGGTCGAGCACAAACGCGACGTCGTGATCCTGCTGGATTCGATTACGCGTTTGGCGCGCGCGCACAACGCCGTGGTTCCGCCCAGCGGTAAGATTCTTTCCGGTGGTATCGACTCAAACGCACTCCAGCGTCCAAAACGTTTCTTTGGCGCGGCCCGCAACATCGAAGAAGGCGGTTCGCTCACGATCATCGCAACCGCGCTAATCGACACCGGCTCGCGCATGGATGATGTGATCTTTGAAGAGTTCAAGGGCACGGGCAACTCCGAGATTCATCTGGATCGCCGGCTCAGCGACAAGCGACTCTTCCCGGCCATCGATCTACAGCGATCGGGCACGCGCAAAGAAGAGCTGCTCATCAGCAAAGAAGACCTGGCCCGCATCTGGGTCATGCGCCGCGTGCTAAATCCGCTCTCGCCCGTCGAGCAAATGGAAGTGGTGCTCGAAAGACTCGAGAAGACAAAGTCGAACGCCGAGTTTCTGGCGTCGATGCAAACCTAGGCAAGTGTACTTTGTACTTGGATCTTTGTACTTGGACTCTCTGCCCATGGTGACTCATCATTGCTAGTTAGAGATCAAAGTTCAAAGAACAGAGAACAAAGTTCCGGGCAGCCGTTGCGCGTCGCCATTCTTTCATCAGAAGCAGTTCCCTTTGCTAAGACCGGCGGCCTCGCCGATGTGTCCGGAGCGCTGACCAAGGCCCTGCACGCCGAAGGCGCGGATTCTTTTCTCATCACCCCACTCTACGATCAGGTTTACCGCAGTCTTCTTAGCGGCACTTTCATCGATGATCTTGAAGTTGAATGGCGAGGGAAGCGTCCGCGCGTCCCAGTCTTTGTTAGCGAAGCTCTCAACGCGCCGACCTATTTGATCGACGCGCCACACTATTTTGCGCGCGGTAAGATTTATGGCGAAGTAAATGATTTCGAGCGGTTCGCGTTTTTTTGCCGCGCGGCCATTGCTTTACTCCGCCGGCTCGGTAAGGCGCCGGAGGTGGTGCACTGCAACGATTGGCCGTGTGGTTTTGCTTCCGTTGAAATGCGAGCGCGCCGGCAGCGGGAAGAATTCTTTGCGGACACCCGCACTGTTTTTTCCATTCACAATCTTGCTTATCAGGGATTCTTCAACCCTTCGGATCTTTGGTGGCTGGGGTTTTCGGAGTACACCGCCGATTTCATGTTGAAGGGGGCAGCCTCGGCCCTGAAAGCCGGGATCATCGCTGCGGACGCTTTGTCGACTGTCAGCCCGCGTTATGCGCGTGAGATTCAAACCCGTGAGCAGGGTTATGGACTAGATTGGTTGATGCGAGCGCGCAGCGATCGGCTGGTAGGAATCACCAACGGCGTCGATTACGAAATCTGGAATCCCGAAACTGACCCGGACATTGCCGCACACTTTTCAGTCCACGACCTGACTGGAAAGCGCGAATGCAAACTCGATCTCTTGCGACGCTTCGGGCTGCCCGAAGAACTCGACCGACCCATCATCGCGATCATCTCGCGACTGGTGACGCAGAAGGGCTATGACTTAATCAGGCAAGGGGCGCGCGGAATTCTCGACACCGGGGCGTTCTTCATTGCGCTCGGCTCGGGCGCGCGCGAGTACGAAGATTTTTTGCAAAGCTGGCACGATGCGGCGCCGAACCGGGTCGGCATCTATAAGGGCTATGCAGGAGAGCCCCTGGCGCATCAGATCGAGGCTGGCGCCGATATTTTCATCATGCCTTCACTGTACGAACCGTGTGGCCTGAATCAAATGTACAGCATGCGCTATGGTACGGTTCCCCTGGTCCGCGCCACCGGCGGGCTGGATGACACCGTCCAAAGCTACGATGTCGCGACGAATAAAGGCAATGGTTTCAGGTTCGGACCCTATTCTGCCCCCGCTATGCTTGAAAAAATACGCGAAGCGATTTACTTTTATACTCAGCCCGATATTTGGGTAAAGATACAGCGTAACGGAATGACCACGAATAACTCATGGTCGGCCGCGGCAAACAAGTACCTTGAGCTTTACGATGAAATCGCCGTCGCCGGCCAGAATCAGGTTCAGTCTTCGCGTTAGGCCGAGAATGAAAAATCGTTAACACCCTAAGGAGTTTAAACTTAATGAGTGAGCATGTGAAAGAAACCAGTGATGGCGCTTTTGAAAATGACGTACTGAAATCGGATCGCCCGGTTTTGGTAGACTTTTGGGCCGCGTGGTGCGCGCCGTGTCGCATGCTTGCACCCACGGTCGAGGCTGTGGCCGAGAA
>JBGPWS010000309.1:0-5428 GCA_041492345.1 Pyrinomonadaceae bacterium
AAGAAGTGGCCGCCTGGGCGCGTCTACCACTCAGGCAAGAAAGACATCGACAACCTTTTCAAGAGTGTCGCCGATGCGCTGACGGGCATCGTCTACCGAGACGACGGACAGATTTGCAACATGATGGTGAAAAAGTTCTACCATGAGCGCGACAATATGCCGCGAGTGTTCGTTAGGATTTGGAAGATGGAATGACTCACGGAACGGTAGCTTTGAGCGCATCCGTGATGCTGGCCTGCTTAATATCCTTCGCGCAAGACACGTTTCTTTCCCAAGTCAGATAACCCAAGTTGAACGGCCCGTAAGGCGTGACCATGCTGAAGCCGTAACCGTTGGCCTTCACGCATTCGGTCCAGAAGCTCGATTGACCCGCGGGAGTCGCACACGACGAGATGACGAATACCAGCGTCGTAAATCCTACCATGATGATGCGCTTCATGGTCCCTGTTCTCCATTCGAGGACCGATAGCCAGTGAGCGCGCCGATGAGACCCGTCAATCCCGCGGCCGCTTCCGGTGGCATCTCGATGTGAAAGAAGTCGTGGCACACCCACACGACCAGCGAAACGATACCCGCTGCCACTCCCGCGTTTTGCACTTTTGGATGAAGATCAAACATCACGCCCTCCTACATTTTGTCGAGCCGTTTTTCCAGATTGTCGAACCGTTCATCATCGAGCTTATCGTGATCTTTCAGAGATTGATCGAGCCGGATGACGTTGCCGTTTGTCTTGCGTACTTCTCGCAGAATCGTTGTCAGGTCGCGTTTAACAAACCAGCCAATGACCGCAAGTAGCGCCTGGATGATGATTAAAACCTCGTTGCTTATTCCCATGTCAGTTTACTGCACCACCAAATTCGTTGGCGCATTGATCTTCGATGTTGACGTGCCGACGTTTGAATAGGTGGACACGATGCCGCCTGTGGCGATGGCGCGCACTCGGTAAGAAGCCGTCTGTATCTCAGCGAGAGTGTTATCGATGTAGGTCGTCACGTTGGCGGCAACCGTGGCAAGCAACGCAAAAGTCGAGCAGTTAAGGCCGAGACAGCGCTCGACTTCGAAACCGGATTCCGCGCTTGAGTTATCTTGCCACGTCAGCGTGAGACTCGCCGCCTGTGCGGTCGCGCTTAGAAGCAAGACGAGAAAAAGACTAGCGAATATTTTTTTGACAGTCTGCATTGCTGTACTCCCTTATCTCACCCTTGAAGGCCACGGTTCTGTAACAGTAGGTCCGATTTTTTCTCAAGTTCGCGTCGACGTACCGCGTAGAATTAGCCGGCAGAGTCGTCACGTAGCTGAAGGTTCTGTCGGTCTGCAATTTGCGCAGCACGTAGTAGCCGTCCTCTACGCCGGAATTGTCCGTCCATGAAAGTGTCAGAGCGAAAATCAGCGCAATCATGTTCCCCTCTTAGTAAACCAAATCTATCGCGTAAACTTCGGGCGCATAATTGCCGGTGCTATCCGGCGCGGCATCTCCGGCGGCGAAGTTTCCGCGCAGACGATATAAGCCGCCATAGCTGTTTACTCCCATCGACGTTTGTAGTATTTGCGCCGATGAATCGCCGAGGGCAAGAAGATTATAATTGCTGGCATCGGTCACATACTGACCGACCGTAAAAAAGTGGCCTGTCGTCAAGGTGATCGGTGAACTAAACGTGCCAGTGTTAAGCCCGGTGGTGACGCTGGTGATAGTAACCGTGCCGGCCGAGACCGCAGAGCCAGTGATTGAAGTTCCGCGATCCCATACGGTGATTTTAACGTTCTTGCCGGCCACAGTGCCATCAACTCCCACGATCGCGGCCGTTAGCGACAGGGTGGTGTCCACGAAAAAAGTAAAGCCAGTAGTAAAATTTCCGCCACCGTGGCTCAACGTCATATCCATCGAGCCTAGAAACGCCGCGGTGACTATCATATTGCGAGTTTTATCACTGGTGCCACCAGCCGCATTCAGCGTAGTCCCGCTCATGCTCAAGTTAGTGCCGAGCGTCAATTCGCTGTAACTCGCGCCTGAGCCTGAAGCGCCGCTACCCACGAGCTTCGAGCTGGCCGCCGCGTTGGCAATCTTGGCCAGGGTAACTGCGGTGTTGGCTATTGTTGCCGCCTGGCTACCGCTGCCGGGGCCGGCTGTCACGTCGCCGGTTAGCTGGCTAATGCCGCTGCCGCCGCTGCCACAAGCGGAGCCGGTATCGGTCAGGTTGCCGCTTGCATCCCATTGCGCGCAGTCACCGCCCGTCAGAGTGCCGGTGGTCGTGACAAACTTGGTGGTATTGCCGGAGCGCGTGCCGACCGCCACGGCGTTTGAGCCGGCGCCGATCACCGGGAGATTCGCAGTCAAAGGCGAAGCGTTGGTTACGGTTCCCGGAACGGCGCTTGTGATGGTCGTATACGTCGCGCCGTTGTAGACCTTCAAAAGGCCAGTCGATGTGTCCAGGCACCAAGTCTGATTGATCACCGGGCCGGTGATGGTCGTGCAGTTGGAGCGAACGAACAGCCCTGTGCTTGGCGTGGCGCCGTAAGCCGCGGTGGTCAACAAAAGCGAAAAAAGTAAGGCGTAGAGTCTTTTCATCTTCATTTCCCCATCATGGATTTGAGCTTTACCGAATCTTCTTTCGCATTGGCATGATAAATGCGCTCTCCACGAGTCGCAAGCGGCGCGAGTTGGCGTCCGCGCTGCATGAGTTGGTGGACCAGTTGGCCCGGTCCCTTCGGGTTGTGCGTAACAAACCCCTTGGTCGTGTTGTTGAAGGATTGAACGGCGTGGCGAAGATTGCTCGGAACCGGCATCTGAGGAGAAAGCGCCGGCCCGGTCTGGATCGGCCCGCGCATATCGAACGGCACGTTTGCCGCCTTGGCCGCCGCGACCGCTTCCAAAGCCTTCGGATCGGTCTTGCGCGTTCTACGGGGGGTTCCGCCGACATTGGTGAAGTTGGACAAACCCGCCGCATTGATCTGCTGTTCGGCCAATTTTTCGATTTTAGCGGGGGTTCCGGTGTTGAAAGCAGTAGGAGTCAAAAAAACCTTAAAGACTCGCTTTGAGCCACAATAGGCGCAAATCTTGGCATCGTCACTCCAAACCGTAAAAGTTTTCTCACACTTTTTGCAAGCTAGGTCTATCCTTACCATGTCGCTTCCCATTTTCCCGCCTCGTGTTTGCCGCCCACGAAGTTCCGCCTGTACCGCTTAGCGTTCGGTCTATGCTGCGCTTCTTGCTTCAAAACTCCCTGCGGTGGATATACTCTCATGCCGCACTTTTGACAAACCGCCGCCGGGTAGATTCGCCCGTAAACCTTGATTTGGGCGGTGGGGGTCACTGCTGGATCTCCGGTTTGAACTTCTGCAACCAGTCCGACAAGGTGTGGGTCAACACGCTTGCGTTTTTCGCCAGCGCTTGAGTTTGGGCGAACGCTTGGGCGCGCGTCCAGTGGCGCTCGTAGAGGTCCGGCAGTAAGCCGTCTTGCCAAGATTGAATCGCTAGGCCCATGGCGATAGCCCGGTCATCCTTTTGCCGAGATGAGCCGGCGCCGATCACGTCGTCGTCCTGCGTGACCGACTTCATTTCTTCGAGCAATTCGTCCGATCGAATGATAAGAATCCCGCGCTCGTAGGCGTCGCGAAACTTGTTCATGTACGCGATTTTGAGCTCGTGCGTCGATTTGAAATGGTAGCAGTAGTTTCCCGAAAGCGAGTCGGTGCGGTGGTACAGGTAATTGCGGATATTGCCCACAACGTCCATGAGTCCCGCGTTAGCAGTGGCCTGCGACGCATACCCGCCCGTCTGTTGAATGCGCTGGAACTCATCCCATACGGTGCGGCCCGGGCCGTTGATCTCCAAGATCACCATCGAGTCGCGGTAGGCGCCGGCAAGATGTCCCAAAATCCACGCGAAGGCGTAGGTAGTGCATTCCGTGGTGCAGAATTCGGCCACTTGCTCGCAACCATCGGCGAAGCATTTCAAGACCTGGATGCAAGAGCGATCGGATTTCTCGTTGGCGCCGAACGCCGGATCGCCGGAGATGCAGTAGACGCCCAAGGGGTCGGGTTCTTCCCACACGGTCAACTGCGCTTGATACGGAGCGGAGCCGGTAATCGAGGTCATGTCGAAGGTCGACCCGAACGTGTAGCGGTAGCAGTCTGCCGGCGGCTGCTCTTTTTCCAGCATCATTTTGCTGTCGGTGAGTTTGCGCACACTGAAGAACTTGGAGCCGGTCATCTGCCAGGCGTAATCTTCAAGCGGGGGAAACTCTTGAAAGAAGCCGCCCTCGTTGCCGCGATGAGTTTCGTAGAGTTTCCAGCGGGCCCAAGCAAGCTGTTCGGGCTGTATCTCGAAGTTGTAGATTTTCTTTACCCCGTCGATCCATTCGTATTCGGTTGGCGTCGGGTCTTCCATTCCGTAGACTTCAAAAATCTCCGTTTCACGTGAAACGCGGTAAAGCTCGTTTCTCCACCAGCCGATGAAAATCGTTTTTTTCGTGACGGAAGTCTTGGCTTCTTTGTAAACTGAATACCACAGATTATTGAAGCCGCGCGCCGTCGATTCGAAGATGTAGAGCCGGTTTTCGTAGGTCTCGGCGAGTGAGGCGAGCAGAGAATCGAAAGACTCTTCATCGCCGTAGGAACTGATTTCCGTAGCGTGGCAAAAGTTGATTCCCTTGCCGCGGCCAAGTTTGCCGGACTTCTTGGTTCCCGCTACTTGGTAGGACAACCGCGAACGGTTCTTCAATTCGAGCATGTTGCGGTTGTGGACTCGCGCGGGAATTTTGAACGCCGTTGGCAGACTATCCATGAACGACGCAATATTGGCGCGCGACTCTTCGCGCGTCTCGTCGTTGTGAGTGACCAGAGTTCCGCGCAGACCGGGATGCTTGAATATCCAATAAAGATCGAGCGCCCAGCATTCGGTTGAAACACCAAGCGCGCGGGCTTTGAGCACGTCGAACTCATGGATGCCTCGGTCGAGACCTTCGACTATTTCATCGATCAGGTAGGTTTGCGTGCCGAGATGGCGCAGCGGTATCGTGCCGAACTCTTTCGAGTCGATCATCAAGGTGGAACAGAAGCGATCGTATTCGGCACGGTCAAACATCAGTAGCCGATCTTACCGGCGATGCCCTTGTTGATGATGACCTTCTGCTCTTGCGGACGAAAGTCGCGCGAGGTAGTTGTCGGCGATTTGTTCGTGGCGTTGTTGTTGAACTTGTGAACCATGCGCGTAAAGCCGCCTTCGCTCAAGCCGGAATTCGACTCCTTCACGGAGTCAACGACTTGAGTGTTTTCCCGGCGCTCACCCGCCGTGGGGGATTCTAGGTTTTTCATGCTGCCTCCTGATCTTGATACCGCTGCACTGGCGGTGGTTGACGACGCTCTTTCTTCTCGCTCCACAACGAAGGGATGAACATCAACACGGCGAACAGCGCCGCGGCGATGGTGC
>JBGPWS010000409.1:0-2824 GCA_041492345.1 Pyrinomonadaceae bacterium
CCGCGTTCATCTGTGGTTGATCTAGTCTCTGAGCCACATGGAAATAAAGTACGGCAGCGATTGATAGTCGCTGCCGTACCTTGCTCACAGAGCGGCCTGTTCGACAGACCTAAGTTCGTCGAACTACGGTCCGAATCTGTTCCGGTACTCGGGTGAGTTGACGAACCCGTCGACCATGCTGCGCGAGTCGCCGCCCTGGTTCAGGATATCGATCCAGTTCAGATACATCGCGTCCGGGTCGCGGCGCAGGTAACCAAAATACTCCATCACCGCGAACGACTGGTTGAAGTATTTGGTGGACACCTCAGCGCTCTCGACGATCTGTCGCAGCACTTGCGCCCGCGTTAACGTCGCGTTGTTCAAGCCATCAATCATCGACTGCCGGCTCGATAACGTCACGCTGGCCTTGTTCAAGAGCGTGTCTACGTACTGCTGATTTGTCAGGCCGTTGTAAGTGTTGGCGAACGCTGACCGCGCCATGAAGTCGGCGATGAAGGTCACCTTCGCTGCTTCCAACTGACTCGCGTCCAGAAAGCCGCTCACTCGCGCCAGGTCAGGCGTGAACTCGGCATAGTCAGGCTTGCGTCCAAAGGCCACGGAGTAGAAGCGATAAGTAAAGTAGCCTCGCTGCTGAAACTCCGGCGATTTGAAGAAGCTCTCTGAGACGTGCACACGATCGCATTGCGTGGTGTCGCCGCTACAGTTGTTGATGGTGTTCACCCAGCCATCGAAGCCCGGCGGATCGGGTTCGCGACCCAGAAAGTCGATGTACTGCTGGCGCACAAAGAAGTTCGTGTCGTCGATCGGATCCGGGCCATTCCCGCTGTCATTGTCCATGATCATCACGGTCGCGGCTGATTGCGCAGCCAGGGTTGTGCCGGTTGCACCGGTGAGGTTGATGTCGAAAGTCTCGTTCCCTTCGGCGTACGAGTCGTCAACAATCGCGACGGAGAACGATCGGGAAGTCTCGCCGGCAGCGAACTGCACGGTACCAATCGTGTTCTCGAAGTCGCAACGTGGCGAAGCCTTGCCATTGGCCATGTCGCAATTCTGCAAGCCCGCGCCATCATTCGTCGCAAAGCTGACCGACGCTGGGCCGGACGTGTCGCCTGAGCGAGTCAAGGTGATCTCCGCGCGCGGACTGCCTTCGCTCACGCTGTAGGTTGCCGAACTGAACTGCACCGCGTTTGGTCCCGGCGTTGGCCCCGCAATCGTTATGTCCTGCAGTCGGATCGTATAGGGGCCGGAGCCGCTGCCATCGTTAACCGCCGAGTCAACGAACACGTAAAGAGGAACATTCGCGGGAATGTAACCGAGGTTAAGTGTTGCGGTACTGCTACCGGGCGTCCAGCGGCTGTCAGCCACCGCCAGCAGGTTGATTGCGAGATTTCCCGCGCCAGCGGGGCACGCCCCATCGTACCCGCCTTGCAAAACATAAACCATAGGTCTGTATGTGCCGGACGTTGTTGAAACCTCTATCTGCGGATTTGCACCGCACTCAGTAACAGTAAACGAGTAAACATGGTCCGACCCGTGTGCGTCGTAACTGTAGTAGTAGTAGTAATACGAGTAGGACTGAAGACGCGTAACCGTATCATTTGCACCGGTCGTATCGCCGGAGTCAACATAAGGCGCCGCGGCTGTATAGTTTCCCCCCGGAATGGCGCGCCCCGGACACTCATCGTTTCCACCAAGCGCGGCCAGCATCGCGAAGCTGCCCTTCTGATGAGGCAGACGAAACTTGCTTTGCCGTTTCAGCAATGCCGGGCTGCTAGAGTTTTTAGTCAGCCTCTCAAGAAACGTCGTGGTCCGTCCGGCGACGCTCACTGCCGGTTTTGTTGCTTCGTCGGTCCGCGCTCCTTGTACTTGCGAGACCAACAGCGCAGGGACCGTGGCAAAAATCGAGTAATAACCCAATTTTTGCCGCCACTGCTTTAGCGTCACGGCTAAGCTTTCTCGGTTTGACGACAAGTCGCCATTTCCAAGAATATCCGGTCCCCTCAAGTTTGTTGCTTTGGCTTTCATTTTCTTTTCCTCCTAAACTTACAGCCCTATCCGACTAAAATCTGTGGACGGGTAATATCTTGTCAGGTTGCGTATCTGCTCCTTCTGCCGATCGGCAAGACCTGATTTGCCTCGTCCCGTTACTCCCTTATTGAAGCGTATCTTTCGTTCTTCCGATTCGATTTCCCCAATTCTTCGCTCGACACCTTGCCGCGATGCTCCAAGGCCGTAAAACTCGAGAACTTTTAGAACGCCCGAAGGTTTGTCAGCGACAAGTTCTTCGTAACTGAGCCAATGGACTTCGAGCCGGTTCTGCTTTTCAGCCAAGTCCCAGGAGGCGACAAACTGGAAATACCAGGGAATTATATTTTCGATGATTAGATCGATCTTCGTTTCTTCATTGAAAGCCGGCCAATCGGCACGGAAATACGATGTCTGAAACGCGCCTTTGTTATAGAAATCGAGCTGGCTCATAACGGAATCGAAGATATTGCGAACCAGCACCACCGGACGGATGCCGAAGGCCTGCATTAAGTGAATGTTCGCGTCGGATGCGCGGCAGTGCTGCTGCGTAACGGTATTAAGTTCAGCAGACTCTCGAAGCGTGGGCAGGTAGATCTCGTGTTCACTTTGCCCAGCCGCGTAAACCGTGAAAAGATCGCGGTAGCCCGTCAAATCCACGAGCAGATTCTTGAGAAATGTCGAGGCGCTCTTCGGCACGCAGGCAATGAAAAGATGCCGTCCGAGCTGCTCCGGTGATATCTCCGTCGTAAAATCCGAAAGTTTGGCCCGCTGGCCTGTTGCGGAGAGCGAATTTGTC
>JBGPWS010000109.1:0-12553 GCA_041492345.1 Pyrinomonadaceae bacterium
ACTCGATCGAAGCCTGCTTGTTCGGCTTGGTGCTGAAGTTCGGTTTGTACGTGAGAAAAGAACCCCAGCAATGGAATTGACCGCAGTTGTTCGTCTGCTTTCAACTGCTTCGCGAGATCCATCGGATCGACTTTCTGCGAATGAAGATCGCAAATAATCAGCGCGGGCTGATCACGACGCGCTGCCTCGAGCATGACTTCAACACTGCGCGCAAACCGGGGCCGCACACCTAACTCTTCCGCCGTCCCGCGAATCTTCGAGGCGAAAAACAAATCGTCAACGATGGCGATTACACTTCTGCTCATAATTCCTGCGCACCTCGTCTCTGTCCACCGTTTTGCAAATCAAACGGTTTTCGCGTATTCATTCCCGCGTGGCTAACGTAACGAACGTAACGATCTCAGCACCATTTCCAGAGGTTTCGACCCAGCCGAACAAAGGCATCGAAATCAGTGAGCAAGAATCAGTGCCGCGCGATCCCGATCGTTTGAGCCTCGTGCTGGCTTCGTACAACATACGCTACGGAGTTGGACGCTATCTGATCTCGTCAGGCCTGCTGCGCAAGGTCGGAATCAACCTGCCCAATCGTCGCGCCGAAGCCGTCGCGCTAAATCTCAAGACTGCCGCCGGAACGTTTTCTGATAACGCGCTCCTGCCGCAGCCCGACATTCTAGCATTACAGGAAGCCGACAAAGCGACTGGCCGCGCCGGTGGTCAACATGTTGCCGCGAAGCTGGCCGAGGAAATGGGTGTGCCGTACGTTCACGTGGGGGCCGGGATTCCCAGAGGCGTGAAACCCGAGCAGCGCGAGTGGTGGTTAAACTTTGAAGAGCAGATCGCGTTGCATGACCCGGGCGACACAGGCGTAGCCCTCCTGAGTCGCCTGCCGGTGAGTGACATAACCAGGATCGACTTGCCCTGGCACCAATGTCCCTGGCGGCCACGTCTGGCGATGGGTGCGACGATTCAATTTGCGGGGCAGCGGGTTCGGCTATTTAATGTTCACGTCGATCCGCACGGCCCTCTCGATAATCAACATCAACAAATGGAGGCTCTGTTGGAACATGCAGATCAGTACGACGGACCGCGCGTGATCATGGGCGACTTCAACACGCTCTCAAAACAGAAGGCGGTGGAGATCAGAAGGCTGATGGAATCCCGTGGCTACTCGACGCCCTTTCCAACCGGCACGCCGACGTGGCGAGGCGCGGGACTACGCTTTCACGCCGATTGGATTTTCGTTAAAGGCCTGGCCGTAAAACGTTGGGGTGTGGTAAAGCCTTTGAACGTTTCGGACCATTGGCCAATCTGGGCGGAGGTGGCATTGCCGATTTCCGATTGCCAATTGCCGAATGCCAGCGAGGATCGACTAAGCCAGAATGAGGAATAGCGGAGTACACTCTTTTCTACGATTGAAATATTCTTTCAATCGGCAATTGGCAATCGACAATCGGCAATGACCATCACCAGTCGTGACAATTCCCTGCTCCGTCACGCGCGCGCCGTGCGCGACGGCAAAGTTGACGATTCGATCTTCGTCGAAGGCTTGCGCCTGTGTGAAGAAGCGTTTAGCTCGGGACTGAAGATAGAGGCGGTCATTTATTCAGACGAGATCGCACGTAAAGAACGAGCTGCACGTCTGATTCGGCGCCTTGAGAAGGCTTGCGGAAACGTCGCCTCAGTCAGCGAGAGACTCCTTGAGTCGATCTCTTACACCAAGACCCCGCAAGGGATCGTCGTGCTGGCGTCACGACCTGCGAACGACGAAGCCACCTTCAAAGAGAAACAACCGGCGTCCCCTTTCCTGGTGATCTTGCACGGCATTAGTAACCCCGTGAACGTCGGCGCCATCCTGCGCACCGCTGAAGCAGCAGGCGTGACCGGTGTGATCGCGACGGCGAACACTTCCGATCCGTTCTCGCCGAAAGCCCTGCGCGGTGCGATGGGATCGGCCTTCCGACTGCCGATCTGGATGGGAGCAAATTTCGAGGCCTTGATTGCGTGGTGCGCGACTTCCGGAGTCCGCACGTGCGCCGCAGCGGCCGCGGGCTCGAACTCCTACACTGAAGTTGATTGGTCTGGGCCGTGCGCTTTGATCGTCGGTCCAGAATCAACCGGGCTTTCACCTTCCGAGATCGCGGCGGCAGACGAAGCCGTGCGTATTCCGATGCAGGGTTCGGTTGAGAGTCTGAATGTCGCGGTGGCGACGGGAATAATTCTTTATGAGGCAAACCGTCAGAGAGCGAACGGCGCTTAAGAAGATGGAAGGCTATTGAGGGCGGGATTCGAGCGCATCCATTCTCTTTTCAACGCGTCGTTGATCGCCGCGTAGTTGCATCATGTCCAAAGTCAGGACATCAAACTTTCGCTCAATGCTTTCCACGCGCTCCTTAACATTGAGAATCTCCGCCAGTGCCCTTTCCCAGACTGGCTTCGTGTCGAGCGTGCGCGCTTCCAAAGCGTGCAAACGGATATCAAAGCGATCCAGCCTTAGGTCAACGGCGTCGAAGCGAGATTCCATCGCGTCAAACCTCGCAAACACGCGCTCCTCAAACGAGCGGTTGTCCGAAAGGTTCCGTGTGGTTTCTTCGCTCATCGACCCGGATTATGGCCCTTCGCGCTTATCGTTTCAAGTAATAGATTTTATCAAGAGAATCCTGCTGTCAGCTTCGCGGCGACTGTTTTGGCTCGTCAAAAATCCTGCGGAAAAAACGGTCGGGAATTTGATCTTGATGGTCCCGAACCGAGCAAACCCTCAACCCTCTCTTACGATTATGACTTGCTTTCAGTTAGAATTAAGGCATTATTTGCACATCAAAGGTAAAAGCTGTCGGAGGCTAACGCGAACTCGCGCGAATTCAAACTCGTATCCTTACTCATGGCAGACGAACAGAATCCAACCCCGAAGCGAAGACGCGACACGATCTTGCCTGAGCGGCTGATGCGCCGCGTCCTGGAAGGCGTGGGCGACGTAGTCGATCGCAAGCTGGGGCGCACGGTTGATCCCAAGACGGGGCTCACCTCCGACCAACTCATTGCCCGCATGAACCGAATGATTGACGAGCGTGTCCGTGATGAAAAAGGCCAGGGCCGGATTGCACCGCATCACTTGAAACTAAAGATGGAATGGGGCACGCACTCTGAGACGCCACCGGAAGTCGCGCGCCGGTTGGAAACGGAAATTCTGGCCGCGGCCATCGATCATATCAATGACAATCGTTATCGCACCCTGGCGCCGGTGAAGATCGAAACCGATGTTGACATCTTTACCAAAGGCATTTCCGTCGACCCAACTTTCGGTGAATTCGAAGCGGAACTACAGCAGCAGGATCTCGAACGCAAGCTGGGAACGGCGGCGAAAGGCGCGCGAATAGAAAGCAAAACCGAGGTCGCGTTCAGCGCGCGAATTACGCTCCCCGAAGGCTCGCGCGAAATACCTCTGTCGTTTATCCCCGGCGGGCGGCGCCTGAATGTTGGTCGCGGCACAGACAACAATCTCTATTTCAATCATTCCAGCGTCTCGAAAGTTCACGCAGCGGTGAGGATGGACGACGCCGGCACGCTGCTGGTTGCCGACACCGGCTCGACCAACGGTACACACATCAACGGCGTGCGTATCCCCTATGGTGAAGCGCGCCCCATCGCAGAAGGCGACGTCGTGGCGTTCGGCGAAGTCGAAGTTAGATTTCGCAAAATAAACTCATAACATGGCGCTCGTACTGTTTCTCTTTCAAACCGCAACGCCTTCGCCTCCGAGCGCGCCGGAAAAACTGCCGGCGTTGCTCACGGCGATTTACGTTGGCGGCCTCGCGCTGGTCGCGCTGCTTCTCATCCTGTCGTTAATTCGTAACTGGCTCAGACGATCTCCCAGCGCCCCAACTGCGCCGGCCAACCTGCCAAAGGACATACGCGATCGGCTGGGCGCGACGACAACCAATCGCGGTCTGCGAGCTTGGCGTTGGCTCTTCGTGCTCGCAGCCATCGGCGTGTTCAGCTTTCACGTGTACTGGGCGCGACAGGCTCGCGCCACCAACGAGAAATTTCAGGAGTTAAGCTACAAAGACCTGCGCAACCGGCGACTGTCAGAGTCAACTTTGCGCGGCTGGATCTATGATCGCAAAGGTCGTCCACTTGCCTATTACAAGAAGGACGCGAATGGCAACATCGTGCGCGAGTATCCGATGGACTCTGCGCTGGCGCATCTCTTTGGTTCGGATCGCGGCGATCCGGGATTGGAACGCGCCCTGTTTGGAACGCTGGGCGATAGCGTGCCTGAAGTTTGGCAAATCATCAGAGGCGAAACTGTCCGGCAAAAACCAAACAAAGACGTCACGCTGACCATCGATCGCGATCTCCAGCAAGCCGTTGTCGATCAGTTGAAAGGAAGGCACGGCGCAGTCGTGATCCTCAATCCGCAAACGGGGGAAGTGCTGGCGGTATTCAGCGAGCCAACCTATCGGCTGAGAGATGTGCTGGACGAGGCCACATGGATCAAGTTGGATAACGACAAGAAAGACAAGCCGCTCTTGAATCGCGCGATGAACGAATACTATGTGCCTGGCTCGACGTTTAAGACGTTAATGATGATCACCGCCTTTCGCAACGGCATGCAGGACCTTCGATTTACTACCAGCGGGGGCTTTACGCCACCCGGCTGTGGCAGAACCATTACCGACGATAACGGCGGTTGCGAAGCCTGCGGCAATATCGGAATAGATGTCGCCTATCAGAAATCCAGCAACATCTACTTTTCCAATATGGGAACGCAATTGGGAGGCGAAAAGATTCAGAGCACCGCGAAACTGCTTGGTTTGGGAGCGTACGATAGCGTCAGCGGCGAGGGTCAGGGCCGCCGTGAGCCGGAAATCTGGAATGCCAGTACTGACGCGATTAAGAATGCAATTGCACCTACTGAGTCCTGGCTCAAGGCCGGCAAGCATTCGACCCGCTGCGAACTGATGTACGAAGGTTACGGCCAGGGATTAGCTTCGCAGATGACGCCTTTCCAAATGGCTCTGATGGTTTCAGCAGCCGCGAATCTTGAAGGCAAGTTGATGAAACCGAAGATTGAATTCGATCGCCAGCCGGAAGCTCGGAGCCAGGTGCTGACGGTCGCACAAGGGCTCGAAATTCGCCGCATCATGAATATGGTGACAGAAGGGGGCACCGGCAACTCTGCCATGGCGCCCGTAAAGGCTGTGGGCATCCGCAGCGGGGGCAAGACGGGAACAGCCCAGAAAGCTGTGCCAGTTATCGATCCCAGGACGGGCCAGCCGCAAACGCGCATCGTGGTTGAGCGTGACCCAAAAGGTAAGGTCATTGGACAGCACACGGAAATAGTAATGGCTGATAAGTTGCGAAGCGATGCCTGGTATCTAAGTTTTGCGCCGCTGGACAAACCAGTCCTGGCCATGGCTGTGCTGGTTGAAGGTCCGGGGCCCGGCGTGAGTTTTTACGGTGGCAAATATGCCGGGCCCATTGCCGCTCAACTAATCTTAAAAGCGAAAGAGTTGGGTTACTTCGGAGGCCCGGCCAATCAATCGTCTCAGCCTTCAACTCCGGGAAAGAAAAAGTCGCGCGGGAAGCGCTGAACGACTTGTTGCTGATGGCTGATCGCTAGCGGAAAATGAGAAATCGTCTAACGTCGCATTTGTTAGTGCTGTTCGCGCTAGTCGGGCTTGAGATAGTCGGCTATATCGCGATTCACCACGCCGCGCTGATTCGTGGTTACGAGACTTCGTGGATTGGTGGCGTTCGCGACCTCTTGATCTATCTCCCGATCATCGTCCTCGCCTTCTGGATTTCGGCCGTGAAGAAGTTCAAAGGAAACTGGGCCCTTTTCACTACCGCGATTCTGCTCTTTTCGATCGGGTTGCTGGTCCAGTACCGGCTTTACAGCGATCCTGAATACAACGCCAGAAACAAAGCTGAGGCGCGGCAGGAGAAAACCGACGCGCTCAGGATTCGCTACATCAACGAAAACTACGACGCGACTAAGCGGCAGATGATGGGCCTCGGGCCCGCGCCGCCGCCGGGCAAAGAAGCGGAAGTGCCCGTGAAAGAATCAACCTACACAATCGCGAACGCACTCACGGCCGGTTATACGTGGATTCCGATTTTGTCGCTGATCGGTTTCGCTTTGGCTTATGGGTTCTGCGTCAACGATCGATTCCTAACGTGGGTGCAGCGCAATAGCTTCATCATCGTTCTGCTAACTCTGGTCCCGCTGGCCGCGGCGATCATCAGTTCCAGTGCCGGCAAGGCCGCGGGAAACACGACGCCATGGGAACCAGCGAAAGTTCCCTTCCTCCTGGGTTTCGCCGGCATCCTAACCGCGCGTTACAAGGACCTCGCCCGAACGTACTGGGGCATTCCGCGAGCGCGCGACATTGTGCCGCTGATCGTGATGGCGATCATTCCGTTCATACCCTTTTTTGCGCTCAAAGATTTTGGCCAGATGCTCATCTTCAGCGGCGCCTATGCCACACTTTATCTCGTCGCTGTTCGTCGCTGGCCGCAGTTGTTGCTCTTCGTCGGCTCAGTGATGTTGGTGATCGCGATCCTGGTCGTGGGCGCGCTGCCGCGCGATGTCCAGGAGAAAGTTCCATTGCTGCCGACGGTGGCCCGGCCTATTCAACACGCGCTGCCCGCGCGTATTCAGCAGCGATTTCATCTGTGGCTGGATGGATTCGATCCGCCATCGCCCGAAGAGTCCTGGTGGAAGAAAGACTATGACGAAGCGCTGGCGAAGGACCCGCGCATGAAGGAACTGGCGGAGCAGAACGAGGCGATGAAGAAGAGTGTCAACACCGACATCTGGTTCGACAAGCTCGCCTTCCAGCCAGGGCAAGCGGTCTTTGGCATGGCCTCGGGAAAGACGACCGGCCGAGGTCTGGGTCTGGGCTTCCCTGAGGTCATTCCGATCGCCGACTCGGATTATGTTTACGCGGCAATCGCCGAAGAAATGGGGCTCGCGGGGGGCGCGCTGGTCGTGCTCGCCATCCTGATTTTTGTGATTGCCGGAATTCGCACTTCAATCGAAGCGCGTGATATGTTTACCAAGCTTTGCGCCGCTGGTCTGACTGCCTTTGTTGGTATTCAGGCGCTGGTAAATATTGGTGGAATCACCCGCGCGTTGCCAATGACCGGAATCACTTTGCCGTTCGTCAGTCATGGCGGGTTTAGTTTGATCACCAGCTTTGCCATGCTCGGCATGTTGATGGCTTTTTCGCATCGTAATGCCCAGGACGCGAAGGCCGTCGCGCGGGCACGGCGAGAGCCTGAGAGCGAAGTCGCTCTGGAGGCGGTCCAATGAGTGCACCGAAACCCGCAGACAAGATCCAGGTTGCTTCGATCAGCGATCGCGGCTTGAGCGAAAAGCGGCCGATGAACGAAGACTCGTTTTTGGCCGATGCTGAGCGCGGTATCTTTGTAATCGCCGACGGCGTCGGCGGCGCGGACGCCGGTGAAGTTGCTTCGCAGAAGGCCGTGGATGTTCTTAACGAAGCCTTCCGGCAAGTCAGCGACGGAGAAGACGTAGAAGATTTGATGGAGCTGGCTATTCAGCGGGCCAACCGCGCGATTCATCAAATGGCTGCTGAAGATCCGCGCACCTCAATGATGGCCACGACCGTAGTCGCGCTGCACCTCGACGGCATGAGGGCGACCATCGGCCACGTCGGTGACTCAAGGCTTTATCGCCTCAACCCGGATGGCAAACTGCTGCGCGAAACCGAAGATCATTCAATTGTCGAAGAAGAAGTGCGCGCCGGACGGATGACGCCAGAGCAGGCGGCGAATCATCCCAGCAAGAACGTGATCAGTCGCGCGCTCGGCGCCGAAGAGTCGGTCGAGGCCGACATGAAAACGATCGAGGTCGAGGCAGGTAATTCTTTTCTGCTTTGCACCGACGGCATCACCCGCCACATCCCGGATAACGAGCTGCGCGAACTGTTGATGAGTGGTCGCAGCGTGGAAGCGATCTGCGCGGAAATGAAGGAGCGCTGTTATCAACGCGGCGCGGAAGACAATCTGACCGCAGTCATAGTGCAGTTGGGCCCGCCGCCCCAGGCTGACACTGCGGCGATTGATGACCAGCGCACCGTTTCGAACGAACGATACGAGTCGGCGATGGCATCCACGCTGGCAACCGTAGAAACCCGTCTGACGCCACCGTCACGCATTGCCTTTCCGGATGCCGGCTCGCCGGTCGAATCTGCACCGAGCGTCAGTACGAAGCGTCAATCCGGAGGTGGAAGAACCGTCTTGCGTTTCTTGTTGTTTGTCTTCGTTGCCGCAGGCGCCTTCTATGCTGGAATGCAATATCAGCAGGGACAACTCTTCCCTTCGCAGAATATTGCTCCGCAACCAAGCCCGTCTCCGGCAGACAGCGCGACTGCCTTCGAACAAAAGCGCGTCGCAGTTGACACCAATCCGCAGAAGTGGCTGGCGGATAATCTGCCGCTGGAGTTCGCGAAAGAAGGCATAACCAAAGCGACCGATTCAAAGGACCCGGAGTTCCTTTATCTCTACGGTCGAGCCTTAATGCTTACCGGGAACCATCGCGAGGCGATACCGGCTTTCGAACTGGCGCTCAACAATTTTCGTACGGAACCAAAAGGAAACTTGCCGCTGGGCGCGGAAATAAAATTGGCTGAGGCGGCAGCCGCACTGAAGCTCAAGAACCAGGCCCCCGCGGCAAGATCGCAGGAAGGATTGATGGCCGAGCAAAAGGCGGCGCGCATTCTCGATGAGCTGCTGCATGTGAAAAGTGAAGGAACGTCCCGATGACTGCGGTCAGGGTCCGAGACACTCTAGTTTGTCGCTGACGCTTGCACTTGTTTAGAGTCGGGCTAACGCCCGCTTCTAAACGAGCAGACGACAAACTGGACATTGATGACTGAACTAAAGCTCTTACAGTGCAGGGTCGATGGCCGTTACGATATCGAAGACTGTCTGGGTCGCGGCAGCTATGCCGAGATTTACCTGGCTCGCGATCTCGCCGCCGCCGACGAACGCTTTCGCAAAGTAGTAATCAAGGCCCTGAACGTCCTGCTTCAGGGTTATCAGGATCCAGAGCTTGAACGCACGCTGATCCAGAATTTTCAGAACGAAGCGATCGCCCTCGATCGCGTACGCCATCCGAACATCATCAGCCGCCTCGGCCATGGGACCGCGATTGATCTGACGGGAACGGATTTCCATTACATCGTGCTCGAGTATCTCGGCGGTGGCGATCTCGCTTTGTTGTGCCGCGGAGAGCCGCTGAAACTTGATCGCGCCCTTTTTTATTTGCAGCAGATTTGCGCCGGGCTGGCGCACGCGCACGAGTCCGGCGTAATTCATCGTGATATCAAACCACAGAACCTTCTGCTCACTGCCGATCACGAAACCCTGAAGATTGCCGACTTTGGCGTGGCAAAGATCGAAGCGACCGAAGGCGCGATTACCCGCGTCGGCACGAATATCTATGCAGCGCCGGAACATAATCCGCTGGTGCAAACGGCCGCGCTGGTAGCCAGCTCTCTGCAAGGCGCGCAGACTCAATTGACGCCGGCGGCCGACATTTATTCGCTGGCCAAAACGGCCTACACGATGATCTGTGGAGTGCCGCCGCGCGCGTTTGCCCATCACGCGATCACGGAATTGCCGGCGCCAATGTCCGCCGAGCCGTGGGCGCAATCTCTGCTGCGCGTGCTGGAACGCGCGACGCAGACGCGACCGGGCGATCGTTATCAACGGGTCCAGGAGTTTTGGGACGAGCTCAGCGATGCCGCACTGCCGGCCACCCAGCCCTTGAACACCGCCCAGACACGGCGGCGCATCAGTTCCGATCTCAGTCTGGAAGCGGAAGTAGTTACCGCCGCACCGCCAAAGCCGCGTTTCGAAACTTCGCGCGAACTTCAACATCAGGAGGTTGCCGGTAATGGGGCCGCTAGACCGAAGATCGTGGTGCCTATTGCCGGTCATTCCGCCGGCCATTCCACGGTTATGCCGAGCCAGGGTTTTGCAGCGCCTCAACAAATGGGTCGACTAACGGTGCCAGTCGCCCGGAACGGGCAGGCCGCCCGTGCGGTTCAGGGCAATATTGCCTTGAAGCCTCGAAAACGCAGTCGTGACTTCGTCGTTGGGCTGGCTCTCGTGTTATGTTTCGCAGGGTTGCTCGTGGCCACCGGCGCTTATGTCCGATCATGGATCAATCGGCGAGCGACACAGCAGACTAATACGACAACGGGCATTGTCGGACGTGAAGCCGTGACTACAACCGATGTAAACTTGCGCGCGGGGCCCAACTCGAAGAGCGACAAGGTAGGCCTTGCGGAATCGGGCTCGCGCGTGCAGGTGCTGAATCTTAGTAGCAATAATAACTGGTGCGAAGTCCAGGTCATCCAGCACTCGCGGCTCAAGGACGAACCCAATTCAGCCGACCGCGGGTGGGTTAATCGAGAGTTTTTGAAGTTTGATTAGACAAATTGTTAGTTGTCAGTCGTCAGTTGTATTTTGTTCGCAGTTCACTGAGAAGATGCTACTAGCAACTAACAACTGACTACTAACAACTGACTACTGACTACTGACGATTCCACCATGGGACTAATTGAATCCATTCGACGCTGGATCGACGGTGAGAGTACCGACGATCTTTTGGAAGAAGCAGACGAGCATGCAAAGCCGCGGCGCGTTTGGGAAGAGTTTCTGGTAAAGATCGCGCGCGAAGTGGAAGCCTGCATGCAACGCGAAATGTTCACTCCGCCTGGCGGTCCAACCTACATTCCGCGCGAGTACATCGTCTACCTCAGCAACGATGACGATAAAGAGTGGCAGGGCGATAAGCGACGCGGATTAGAGCAGGGTCTCTTTCATGTTTTGTCCGAACGCGCGCGCGAGCTGGCGGCCTCTGCACAGTTGCAGGCTAAATCCTTTGCCATCGAGTTACGCGTCGATGGGACGCTGGCCAAGGGTGAGTTTCGCGTCCAACCCGTTTGGGACGAAACCGAAGCGGGCCACACGATGGTTACGGTTAGGCCGGCCACCGCTGCGACCGGCACAGCACCCGCGGCTTCGACAGCAACGGGGGAGGGCGAAGCTGATACGGCCACTCCCGGCGAACCCGACGGCGGCGATATTACGGTGGTGCGTCCGCGGGTAGTCGACCTTTACTCGATCGAGCTTTGGCGTGAAGGGGTCCGGCAATCAGTCGTCAAGATAACCAAAGCGGAAATTAGCATCGGTCGCGGTTCGAGATCAGTTGCCGTGGATCTGCCTTTGAAAGGTGACCCCGAAATCAGTCGCGTGCACGCGACGCTCACCTTTGACGATCAGGGTCGTTACTGGCTGACTTCCAAAGGCCGAAACCCCACGTTGGTTTCCGGCCGAGAGGTTCCGCGCGAGGAACGCACCATCGTCCAGCCGGACGAAAAGATCGGCGTCTGTAGTTATACGTTGCGGATTCAGCCGAAGTAACGTTTCACACACAGACTTTACCAGCCCGATTAATCGGGCTTTGCCATAGGCTTTACTAGACCAGCGCTCTTAGCGCTGGTTAGGTGAGGCGTGATTTTGATCAGCGCGCTTTAGCGTGCTTACTCTGATAGGCTTTAGCCATACGACAACCTCGAAGCCCGCTGAAGCGGGCTGCACACGTTTTTGGCGTTGCTACCCAGCCGTAAAACGGCTGGTCTAGTAACCAAACGGGCAAGCCGCGTGAACGCGGCTAGAGGAACACACGCCCTCCCTCATCGTCGGGCTACGGCCCCGTACTACCGGCTGTAGGATTGGTTTGTGAGATTTACTGGGCAGTGCGACGACGTCACGGTCAATGACCGGCGCCTACAGTCATCGCCCCGCCATTAAGATCGGAGATCAATGCGTTAAGTAGCGGCGAAAGGCTCTCCACGTTGTCGTAGTTTTTTCCCAACAACTTTATCAGGCGTTTCTCTTTTGAAGTGCCCTCGATCTCTTTCAGGAAAGCGCGGCAGAAGGCGCACACGACTGCGGGCTCGAATTGCGTCCCGGTGTTAGCCCGAAAGTCTGCCAGCACGTCTGCGAGCGGAAGACGCTTGCGGTAAGGCCGATCGGTAGTCATCGCGTCAAACGAATCTGCCAGCGTAACTATCTTAGCGCCGGGCGGAATCTCGTCGCCCTTCAGCCCGTCAGGATAACCATTGCCATCCAGGCGCTCGTGATGGTAGCGGGCCATCAAAGGGATGTCGGCGTAAGGATGACTGATCGGCGCCAGGATTTCGTAACCGGCCGCAGGATGCCGGCTCATCTCTTTCGAGTCCTTTGCGCTAAAGCGCTCTGGAGAGTTGATGACGTTGAGATCGACAATCAGCTTGCCGATGTCGTGTAGATAGCCGGCAATGGCGATGCCTTCGACCGCATCGTCGGTCCAACCCATTTCACGCGCGATGATCTCGCTGTACTTGCCGACGCGCACCGAATGCCCCTGGGTGTATCTGTCTTTGATATCAATCGCCGCGGCAAAGGCGTGCACTGTCTCTTTGTAGATTGCCCGCAGACCTTCGTATAACCTGCGGTTCTCTTCCGCTTTGTG
>JBGPWS010000079.1:0-14523 GCA_041492345.1 Pyrinomonadaceae bacterium
AGGGCAATGACCCACTTGGGCGCATTTGAAAGCCGGCTGCCGAGATCCGCAGCGTCAACGATGATCGAAAAAAAAATGACGATCACAATTAGCGTGAACACCTGAATCGTGTGATCGATGGCGCAGGCGATGAACCGGTTGCCGATCGACGCCAGGGCGAAGTGCAGCGGCACGCGCTCAGGCGTTTCGATTACGAGGGTCTCGTCGGAGGTCATGACGGCGGACATTTATCAGTAGCGCTCATCAAAGAAATAGTACTGAATATCGTTGTCTGTAGACGACGACGATGCCCGCGTGAGGCTTTCCCTCCGTGAGGTATTCTTTATGCAACCGGCAAAAGTCGCTCACATTGAACGAATAGAGCGCACGTTTCGTTTGCCAGGCGTATTCGAGTTGCGCTCGATCACTATCGCCGACCCTTCCTTCGTCAAGAACGGTCGTGACGTCAATCCCGCGAGCACGAAGCCTCGAAGCAAAGCGCGCGACATAGCGTCCTCATCTATGTACAGGCTTATCTGCATCAGACTGGGAGTACTGGCCTCGATGTTCGCGCTCCAGCTTTTCAGCTTCCTTCTTCTCTGTTGCTAAGTCGGAATCGATCTCTTGTTGGTTTGTGTGATAGTGGAGCAGCGCTGCATAAACTTGCGCCATGGTGAGATGTGGATATTGATCCGCAATTTCCTCAGCATTGTAACCTTGCTTATACAAGGTAACGATCTGATTTACTGTGATGCGAGTCCCCTCAATCCGCAGCCGGCCGCCGCAGACATCCGGTGAGCTAACCAGTAAAGTGGCTATCTCCGTACTCATAATCGGTCACCCTGAATCACAAGGCGTTCCTCTGTGGAAGGCGGAAGGTTTCCCGTCGGGCCTTGGGGAATAACTCCTGTGGAGACTTGCCCGTTAGCTTCAGGTAAAGTGAATCAGCGCACAATTCAATTTCATCGTTCCACTTAATCTCACGATGTTCGCCGAGGTGCACCTTTTCAAAAAAGTCGTTATCGCTCCAAACTTGAAAGACACGCTTTCCTGCCAAATCGGACAGGTCTACCTCGCCTTTGCTGCCATCAGAAAACTCGAGATAGATTCGATAGCCCGGTCGGGCCTTAACTAGAACAGGTATGATCATTTCACTCATCCAACTTCTTGAGAAGAGTATCAAACTAGCCACAAGTTGAGTCAAGACTCAAGAGTCGGATTCCGACCCGTTTAAGGTTTTTGTGTGGCGGCCGGCGAATTCGCCAACACCCGCGAGACTGCTTCCGAATAAAGTTCATGTTCCTGTTCCAGGATGCGCGCCGATAGACTCTCAACTGTGTCGTCGTCAGAAACGGGCACGGCGCGCTGGGCAATTATCGGCCCGCCGTCCAGGGTTTCGTCAACAAAGTGAACCGTGCAGCCCGTCCATTTTACGCCGTGTGCAATCGCCTGCCGCTGCGCGTCGAGGCCGGGAAATGACGGCAACAGGCTCGGATGAATATTCAAGATCCGTCCACGGAATGCCTCGGTGAATTCGCTCGACAGTACGCGCAGGTAGCCGGCGAGGCAAACCAGATCTATCTCACGCGCCTGCAATGCCGCCACGAGTTCGCGATCGTGTTCGGCGCGGGGGCGACCGCGACGTTCGATGACCAGGGTTTCAATGCCGCGCTCTTTGGCCCCGGCCAGACCCGCAGCGTTAGGTTGATCGCTGATTACGATCGCGACCTGCGCGTTCGGCACCCGGCCTGCGCGCACTGCGTCCACCAGCGCGATCATGTTTGACCCGCGACCGGAGATCAAAATACCGATTCGAGCTCGCTCCATCATTTCGATCTCAGGCACCTGATTTAGTTTGCGGCTCCGTCAAAAATCTGACTGAGGTGATGCTTCAGGTGCACGACGTAGTCCTTCATCAGATACTCAAGAGTCGCGGTTTCGGATTCACTGATAGTTTCGAAAGCAATCGTTTGCAGGCTGTGCTGGGTGCAGCGGTTGTTCATCTTTTCTTCCGGAGTGCAGGCCATCACGTGAAGCAAATGGAGGTTGTATGCTCGCCATAGTTCCACGAGCTGAGGCCAGGAGGCTTGCTGGTAATGCTGGATCTGCACCCAACGATTCTGGTCATAGCCGGGAAAGACAAGATCGTCTTTGATCTGCGCCAGTACGAATCGCGCGTGATTGTTCGTGGCCGAGTCAATCAGGTGGCCAATGATCTGTTTTGCAGACCAATGGTCTTCGGCCCGCGGCTGTTCGCTTTGCGGCTCGCTGATTTGCCGCAGTCGCTGCGACGCCGAGTCAATAGTTTGCTTGAAATCTTCGAGCCATTGATTCATAACAAGCGTCTCCTGAGTCACCTACTAGACAATGGTCACGCGCTTTTCTCCGCGCGTAACGCGCCCGATTTCGAAACAGGTTTCGCCGCATGAGTCGAGGTGAGCTTTGATCCGGGCTGCATTCGACTCTCCGCAAACGACGACCATCCCGATTCCCATGTTGAAGGTGCGATACATCTCAGGCTCTTCGATGTTTCCGAGGCGCTGCATCGTTTCAAAGATTGGCAGCACCGGCCAGGAGCCACGCTTGATTTGCACGCCGGTTCCTTCCGACAGGATGCGCGGAATATTTTCCAGCAACCCGCCGCCGGTAATATGCGCCAGTCCCTTGATTGCTCCCGAAGTGAGCAGGCCTGCGAGCGGGCGCAGATAACTCACGTGGGGTTTCAAGAGCGCCGATCCGACAGTTTCGCCAAGTTCGGTGAGGTGACTGTCGGGCGTGTAACCGGCGACTTCAAAGAAAAGTTTGCGCGCCAGCGAGTAACCATTTGTATGCAATCCAACTGAGGGCAAGCCGAGTGTGACGTCGCCCGGCGTGATCGCCTGACCATCAATCACCTGTGCGCGATCGACGACACCGACGATAAATCCGGCCACGTCGTACTCGCCTTCGGCATAGAAGCCGGGCATCTCTGCGGTTTCGCCCCCGAGCAACACAGCCCCATTTTCACTACAGCCGTTGGCGATACCTTCCACGATGCTCGCAACTGTTTCCGGCGCGAGCTTGCCGGTCGCGATGTAATCGAGGAAGAACAGCGGCCGCGCACCCTGCACGAGAATGTCGTTCGTGCAGTGGTTTACCAGATCGCGTCCGATGGTGTGATGGATGCCGGTGGCGAAAGCGATCTTCAGTTTCGTCCCCACGCCATCGGCTGATGCGACCAACACCGGCTGACGCATTGTGGGGAAGGCGCCGTCAAACATTCCGCCAAAGCTGCCAATCTCTGACAGCGTGCGTGCGTTGAAGGTCGCGCGCGCAAGCTCTTTGATCTTTTCGGTCGCGTGGTTGGCGGCATCGATGTCGACGCCGGCATCGCGATAGGTTGCAGGTTTGGTCATAAACAGAAGTTGAGCGGCTTCGCCGCCCGATGTGCGGAAAGGCTCTGCCTTTCCGGCAACCTAGATCACTCGAGACTCCTGCTGGGGCTCAGCCCCAGCAGGGACGAAGGCGCAGCCTCGAAAAAAGCAAGAGAGAGAATCCTCACGGTAAGGCGAGGCCTTACCGCGCTGGTGCGGCGGCAAAGCCGCAAAGCAGACTCACTTCTTTCTGGGCTTTTCCGTCTTCACCTTCGGTGGCGGGCCGAAATCACCGTACGCGATAAATCCCGAACGCGATGCATCATCCTTCAGCGCTTCGCGTCCGGCCCAGATGTCTTCCTTGGTTTCTTTCGCAGTTTTGATCTCGTACAACTTGCCCGCATTACCTTTGCCTTTGGTCGTAATCGTTACTTCGCCCTGCAAGTCCGTGCGAAAGACCTTCGCGTTGGCAGCCTTCAGACGATCAAGGGTGACCTGAGCCGGATGCCCGTAACGATTCCACGCGCCGTCAGAAATGACTGCAGCTTCGGGCTGCGCGCGTTTGATGAAATTCTCGGACGTGGCGTACTTCGATCCGTGGTGCGCGACCTTAATCACCTTCGCTTTCAGATCGAGGTCTTTGCTGAGCATTCTCTCTTCCGTCTGGCTTTCGGCATCACCCATGAAGAGCATTGAAAAATCACCGTAATCAAGTCGCAGCACGATTGAGTTTGCATTCGTGTCGTTGCCGCCCGCCTTCATCTGCTCTTTGGTGAAGAACGGGTCGGTGGGTCCGAGCACGGTCAGGATCGCCCCGCCGCCGAGATCGTATTTCTTTCCCGGCTGCGCTTTTTCATAATGCGCGCCGCTTTTTTTCAGCGCGCTCTGGTATTCGTCGAAAAAGCCCGTCACCGTTTTGGTTTTGCTTTTCTTTGCAGCCGGAGGCGGCGGTGGCAGCGCGGCCGCCTTGCCTTTTGACGGTTTCGTTGCGACTACCGGCGCAGGCGTGGAAAGATCGACGCCGTTATCGATCACGTTTGCGACTTTGATTCCATTCAGTACTTCATCGGCGCCGCCCAGGTGATCGGGATGCGGATGCGTGGAGATGAAGTAATCGAGACGCTCGACTTTATAGCGCTTCAAGGCATCGAGCACCACCTTGCCTTTGCCCGCGTCGCCCGCATCGATCAATACCGACTTACCGGTGGGTGAGATGATCAGAATCGAATCGCCTTCGATCGGCCCCACGTCGAGCACGTGAACCTGCAGTTCACCGGAAGGTTTTGGCGCCCGCGAGCGCCACAGCGGCAAACCGTATTTCCAGAAAACAATCGCGGCCGCCCCTAACAAGAGCACGAGCACCGCAATCGCGCATCCACATCCTCGTGTGCTTCGCTTCATAGTTTTTCACCTCTGGGTATGCGCAGATCACTCACTTCGACAAGCGACTCGCCCGACGAAAGCAATTCCAGGACTCGTGGTAAGGATGTGCGAAAAAGTTGTCTCAGGCGCGCGTTGGAAGAATTTCCGCAGGTGATCCAAATTATCTGTGGAGGTGGGCCGAGTTCTTCGAGCAACCTCACAAAATCGGCATCCTTTGTCATTACGATTGTGGATTGCTGTTTGGCTGCGAGGAATATCTGCCGATCTGTTCCATCCCTCAATCCGATATCACGTAATGCGACGGCAGAAATGCCAAATGTCTGGGCAATCCAGAGCGCGAGCGCCGGCGAAAGTTGAGCATCGATCCAAATCGTCACGCGGCAATTACGGGATGATCAAGCTTGCGCGCGGCATACTGAAGCGCCGCTTTCAAATCGTCCATTTCCAGATCAGGCATCTCTTCGAGAATCTGACTTGCCGAGAGACCAGCAGCGAAAAGATCCAGCACATCGATCACTCGAATCCGCATGCCGCGTATGCAGGGTCGCCCGCCGCATTGCTCGGTGTTTACAGTAATTCGATTCATCAATTCGGACATAAATTTGAAGATAAGGCCACTGGGTGTCAATAAAACCTCGCATCGATTTGAAGATAAGGCCTTTCGGGTACAGTTATCAAGCACCAAGAATCAGTTTGAGACTCGCTTACATGTCCACCGAACTATTGCTTCCTCTGGAGTCATGGTATCGCAAACACGCCGGGACGATCGTACTTATTGGCAAGGGTTCGCACCGTAGGCACTACGTCATGCTGGCCGCGAGAGTAAGCTCTGAGCGCCTTCTCGGCTTCATCAGCGCGCCAAATTGTTTCGCGGCCAATTACCTCATCAATCACGAGAAAAAGTTGATCAGATTTTCGTATTTCTCCGGTTATCGGCGGATGAAAGGCAAAAGTTTTGATCGAGTACATGGCCAGCTCAGCGGGTTCGTTCCAGGTGATTCGGCTGCGCAACTTACCCGCGGGATCAATGACCAGGAGTATCAAGCGAATTCCCAGCAACTGTTCACCCGATCTGTTAGCCACCGCGCAGTCCAGGGCGAACTCTTTATCGCGCTTGCTTAACCTGGGTTCATCGATACGCGCCGGAAGATCTAGTACATCGAAGAAGACAACGGCCGTCGACCGATCCTCTGGCGATTTCTGGCCAGGTGTAGCAATCGCCGCCCAACTGAAAAGCGCAACCAGCCAAACGGCCAGGCACGATTGCAGCATTACGAAACGAGCCTTATTCATTGCCTTTCGAGTCGGTTACCATTCCCATTCTTCACAATCCCAAAGCGTTAGCGAGTGCGAAGTTTCATCAAGCAACCGATCGTCACCCCGCCTCGCCATTTCCCTAAATGACTGTTTCCCTGGGCTTAAACTCTTTGGGTTAGCACCGCGCGCAATTCCCGCAGCGCCTTCTCAATGTCAGATCGTGACACGTCATAGTGCGTGACCATGCGGATTGATGAGCCGAAACCCGCAGCCAGCACGCCGCGCTCTCGCAGTTGCGCGCAAATTCCATCAGCGGTCAATCCGGTTTCCGTGACAGCAAAGATCACGATGTTTGTGACGACCTTCTCCGGATCGATCTTAACGCCCGGAAGGTCGGCGACTCCTTCGGCCAGGAGTTTCGCGTTGGCGTGATCTTCAGGCAAGACCTTTGGTGATTCTTCGAGAGCAATCAAACCGGCGGCGGCGAGCACCCCCGCCTGGCGCATGCCGCCCCCGAGCATCTTGCGCACGACCCGCGCTTCGTCGATGAACGCGCGGGTTCCCAGCAGCATCGATCCGACGGGAGCGCCCAACCCTTTTGACAGACAAAACATTACCGAGTCCGCCGGGCGCGCCAGATCAGCAACGGTTTCACCGAGCGCCGCAGCCGCGTTGAAGATTCGCGCGCCGTCCAGATGGACCGGCAAATTCTTCGCATGAGCACGCCCGCAAATATCTGCGGTGCGATCGCGCGTCAGGACCGAACCGCCCGCGAGATTGTGCGAATTCTCCAGCGCGATCAGACCAGTCGGCGCGACATAGTATGCTGCGTCCGCATGAATGGCTGAACTGATTTCATCCCAAGTCAGAATCCCGCTGCCATCGTTACTTTTCACTGGCCGCGCCAGCACGCCTGAGAAAGCAGACATCGTCGCCATCTCGAAGTTATAGATATGTCCGCGTTCCTCGATTACCACTTCCTGGCCCGGCCGCGTGTGCAACTTGACCGCGGTCTGGTTTCCCATTGAGCCAGTGGGCACAAAGATCGCCGCTTCCTTATCGAAGATCTCCGCCGCTCGTTCCTGCAAGCGATTGACCGTTGGGTCTTCGCCGTAGACGTCGTCGCCGACTTCGGCTTCAGCCATCGCGCGCCGCATCGCCGGCGTAGGCTTGGTTACCGTATCACTGCGTAGATCGATCATAGTTTGTGGCACTTGGACCGAAAGACTCTATCACAAATCAACGGCGTGATAACGAGTCAACGCAACGGTCGGCACTTCAATTTCAACCCTGGAGTTGATCCCATTAGATCGTGAAGGCGAACGACGAGGGAAACCGTTTAAACGGTTTCCAGATTGGCACTCTTGTCTAACACCTGGCTGAAGCCAGGTGCTAATAAGACATTTACAAGCTGCCCCACGACCCAAATTTCAATTGTCCGCCAAATCTATTCTGAAAGAATCTCTGAGGGATACAGCGTCGCTGGTTGGATCAGAACGTCAGCGACTGGCGGCGACGGCCAGCGGCTCTGCTGCTTCTTCGTTCGGGCTCGGTAAGTTTGGTGAGGAAAAAGCGTGATTGCTGGAGCTTGTCCGTCCATCGTCTTCGGCATTCGATTTGAAGGGAGAAGGAAGAAAATGGCATTGGCCTTCAAAAATCGCGCCTGGCTGAATGGCGAGGGCTGGTGATTCGATGTTGCCAATCACCTGGGCGTGACTTTGAAGTTCGACGCGTTCGGTGGCGTGAATATCGCCGCGCACAAATCCGTCTATGATCGCGGTGGCCACGATTATGTCGGACTCGACTTCCGCAGTTTCGCTCACGACCAATGTGCCCGTCAGCGAACGCAGCAATCCGGTGACATAGCAATCGACGCGCAAGGTGCCTTCGAATCTGAATTCGCCTGGCGCGGGCGCGTTGTTAGCAGCGAGATGCGCGGGCTGAGCAAGATTCTTGTTTGGCTCCAACGCAGGCTTGAGGTTTTCCAACCAGGCTTCAAAGTACGGAGATGTATCGGGAAGAAAGTCTGCGAATTCGCCGGAAGTGAAAGACTGATTCAGAGGAGAATCTTCCACTGTGAGATCTGATACTTGTCCCTGGGGATCAGACATTGCGCCACCCTCGTTCGTTCTTGCCGGTTACCGGTCGCCGTTTTCATTCTTCAGCATCCGGCAATCGCCCTGGAAGACTGCGCCGGGTTTCATTGTAAGTGCCCGAGTTGAGATGTTGCCGTTGATTACCGCGGCCGGACCCATCTCAACCCTATCATGACCAATGACGTCTCCGTTGACGATGCCGCTGACCACTACTGCTCCAACGTCGATGTCGCCGTCAACCAGCGCCGACAGATCGACGATCAGCGTGCCTTTCTCGGAGGTCACCTTGCCGGCAATGTGGCCGTTGACGCGCAGCATATCTTTGAAACTGATTTCGCCGGTGAGTTCCGGCTCTGATTCAGCGGGACCGCTTCGCGGACGCTGTTTGATAGTGAGCGCGCTGCCGTTGGCGCCCAGTTGTCCAGAGATTATTCCATCCACTGGCATCAAGCCACGGAAAGTAGCTTCCCCGGTGACGACGGGAACGCGGGCCTGAAAGTTGGAACTGTTGTCACGACGCGGCCGGGCCGCCGGCACGGTGGCCGGCATAATCGCGACTGGGCGCGCCTGCGGCCTTGGCTGTTCTGTCCCCGCCGGCGCATTCGGAAGGCGTTGGGTGATTCCGCCTGGTGCAGGCGGAGCCGGGGCGCTGCGAATCACTTTTTCAGCCACCGGCTCAGTCTTAACTGTGGGCTCAAGCTTCAGAGCCTCCTTCGGTAGGGCCATTGTCGTTCTCCACGGAAACTGCTTTTCGCAGTCTCAGGGTTGGATCCAAATTGTTTTGTGGGAAGAACCCGCTCTGACATCTGCCGGACGAAGTCTATTCGAGAAACATTTCCGCCTTGAATGCGCGCACGTTATCACAGGCTCGCGGCCCGCACAAGCCTTTTCAGGGCAGACTTTTCAGGGCAGTCGTGGTCTTAATTAAGCACAGCTGGCTACCTGGAGTTTTGAATGCTCAGCGCCAGCACGTCGTCCATCGCACAGATGGCCGCTCGCTTTATCGGTTGAGGCAGTTTCAAGTCTTTTATCTCGACCGACGCATTACCGGTGATGTTGGCGGCGCCAAGCCTCACGAAACCTTTACCGAAGTCCAGATATATGGGCACCAGCATCTTGAAATTGTCGCTCACTCCGGATTGCGTAATTCGCCCGGAAATGGTGGAGCCATCCGGCGACAGTTGATATTCAAATCGATAACTGGGTATCTCTGTTCCATAAACCCACTCGTTGAAGAACCAGTCCAATCGTTGATTTCCATCTAGGTCCATGTCCTTCGACATGTGCTTTTCTACGATGCGCTTGAAATCTTCGGTCGAGATGTCGTGATTGAAGTGAGTCTGGACAAGGTCCTTCATCAGCAACTGAAACCGGGTGTCTCTCTCTCGCGCGGTGTAGAACATCATGCGGATCATGTGAAGAATGTAAGCGCCCTTCGGATAGACGAGGAACTGATAAGCGGCGCGCGTCTTGGCGTTGCTTAACCGGTAGCCCTGGGTGACGGGACCAATGGTGTAAGGTTTAATGTCACGCGTCGCCGGTCTTGACTGCGTAATGAGGTCGCGCTGATTGTCCCAGAACTCCAAAAACTTCTTCAGATCCTGGCGCACGAACTGAACGTAAAGCGAAGCAGAGAATTCAGCGAAGCCTTCGCTCATCCACTGATCGTGATAGCTATCCCAGCCGATGATGTGGCCCCACCACTGATGGGCAATCTCGTGCGGAGCGACGTAGCGCCAGAAGTTGTCCGTGCCACCACGTATTCCGAGTAACTGCGTGCGTTGCGTGCTGTCGATGAAGGCGATGTACGGCATAAAAACGAGTGTCGGCCAGGCCTGCCCAAAAAACCCAGCCGGTTGCTGCGTCATTGCCAGGCGCGTGTAAGGGAGCTTGCCAAAATAAGCGTTGTAGATCCGCGTCGCGTTTTGAGCATCGGCTAGCGCTTGATCAGCCATTCCGGTCGTGGAGATCGAGCCGAGCGTGGTGGCCGTTCGACCACCTTCGCGTTCGATCTGTTCGATCTGCTGCTGAATCTGCTTTATCTCATCAGGCACTTCCTGGTTGGCATAGAACTCGATGTTGTAACCCGTGTCTTTGTCGAGCAGTTCTTTTTTCTTGAACCTGCCATAATTAAACCCGGCGACTGCCAGCTCAGTCTTACCGCTGGACCATTTCGCGATCATCGTACTGCCGTCCTGCTTATCGGGCTCGATCGGCGCTCCGGTTCCCACGAACATGTTACCCTTCGGATAACGAAATGTGATGTCGAAGATAGCCCGGTCGCCAAACTGAGTGCCGCTATTATTTGGATACCAGCTCGAACGCGGAATAAGAATAAAGTTACCGCCGCCTGAATCGCGTAACGCGTCGCCTCCGGAATACTGAATGGTCAGCGTGTAGTCTTTTCCAACTTCGAGATTCTGCGGCATGAGGATACCAAGATCAGCATCTTCGTCCTTGCTTTCCTGGATGAACCCCAGATCTTTGCCTTCGCCGTCCTGCACGCGGCTGACGCGCAAAGTGCGATAAAGGTTGAAGGACAGTACGCGGCCGGGAACCAACGGACGAAATGTGAGGCGATCGCTCGCCGTAATGTTTGTTCCTCTTATGGTTCCGTCAATCTCGTGATGAGTGATATCAAAGAGCCGATGATCTTCGGAACTTGAAGCTGTGTCGCGCCTGTATTCGTCTTCCAGGTGAAAGGCGTTCCAAATCCCGCCGTCAGTTTCGCCATAACTAAGCAGCGCGACTTCTTCCGGTGAGACCAGAGGAATGCCAAGAGGATCGAGCAGGAAGATCAGCTTGCCATGTTTCTTTCCGGGAATGAAAGCATCGAAGAATCCGGCGCGTGGCGGAGCGTAGATGTCGGTTAAGGTGCGCAGCTCGTTATTGTCGCGCAGTTCTTTTCGCAGCAGTTGCTGGTTGTCGCGATAATATTCCCGGGCCTTCGCCCCCTGCGAACCGCCGTTTCCCATCGTCGCATTTGGCGAGGCTTTTACTTCCTCAAAGGTCTTGTCGGTAAAGCGCAAGACCAGATGAGAAAACTGCTCGGTAAGCTTTTCCTCGTTAATAAAGAGTGAAAGGCTATGTTTCTCGATCGGTGTCGGTGGCACCAGCGTCATCTCGCCGTCGCCGATAAAGACTGCCGCGGTAACGCGACCTTCGATGGGCGGCGCAAAATATATTTCGCCGCTTCGCAGGGTGAAGACGTTTGCGTCACGCTTCAGGATCAGATTGTTGACAGTCGCAAATGGACCAGTAAAATCCGCTTCGGTTTTCCCGATTTGCCGCAGTTGCTGATAGACAGGATCGACGTTGGCTTTCGTTGTAGTCACGGTGACGGCAGCTTCGACCGGCGCTATCTCGAGCTTCAGATCCACGGTCGCTACCGCCCCATCTTCGACTTTTACTTCGTCACGTCGTGCCTCGCTGAAACCCTTCGCCGAGACGACAAGTAAATAGGTCCCGGCCGGGAGGCCTTCGACTTTGTAGCGTCCCTCGCTGTCAGTTGACGCCCTAAAGTTCTGGTTGCTAACCGGGTCTGTAACAGTGACGATCGCGCCGGCGACAGAGGCGCCCTTCGGATCGGTGACTTTCCCTTCGATGCGACCGCCCGCGCCGAGTGCGATGACCAGCGGCATCGCGAGTAAGACCAATGAAAGAACCAAGAGAGCGATTCTGAGTTGTCTTTGCCTCATTGGAACTACCTCAGAGTTGGATCAGGATCACGAGGGGACTTGCGAGTCCGAGAGTTTTCTGACGCGCGCATTATTTGCCGCCCGCAGGCACCCCGTCAAGCACAATGCGCTTTCTTGTCAGCACCAGTCCTCGCGTGGCATTCTGATGAACAACCGATGGACACAGAAAGCAAGGCAAAACGCAGACTGCTGCGCCGCATGGGCGAGGCGATCGCAGACTTTCGCATGATCGAAAACGGCGATCGGGTAATGGTCTGCCTGTCGGGCGGAAAAGACAGCTACACGTTGCTGGACTTGCTGCTCGACGTACAGCAGCGCGCGCCGGTGAGATTTGATCTGCTTGCGGTTAATCTGGATCAAAAACAACCCGGTTTTCCGGCGGACGTTCTTCCCAGGTACCTGAGCGATCGCGGCGTGCCGTTTCGCATCGTCGAGCGTGACACCTATTCAGTCGTGAAGCGTTTGGTACCTGAGGGTAAAACCTTCTGTGCGGTTTGCTCGCGTCTGCGGCGTGGCATCCTCTACAACATCGCGGTCGAGGAGGGCTGTACCAGGATTGCTCTGGGTCATCACGCTGACGACATCATCGCGACGTTCCTGCTGAATCTCTTCTATGTCGGCAGCTTGAAAGCGATGCCTCCGGTGCTGCGTTCGGACGATGGCCGTAACACTGTAATCCGCCCGCTGGCCTATTGCCGTGAGAGTGACATTGCCGAATTCGCCGCGCAGGAGCAGTTTCCGATCATTCCCTGCGACCTGTGCGGCTCGCAGACAAACCTGAAGCGCGCGCGCATCAAAAGTTTGATTGCCGAACTAGAGAAAGAGATTCCGAACGTGCGCGCTTCGATGCTCACCGCGCTGGGTAATGTTAAGCCGTCACAACTGTTGGATCCGGACCTCTTCGACTTCAGGAAACTGTCAACGGGTACCGGCGACGTGGCGGCTGAACTCGATCTCGCTCTGGGCCACACCGACAGCGAACCGGCGCTCGTCGCGATTGCGTGAGGGTTCCCCGAAGTGAGGTCAGTACCGCCTGCGTAAACGGGCGGGTCGCATCTGGCCCGGTTAGACCCACCTGCTCACGCAGGTGGTACTGACTTCCTGCTCACCCACTCGCGGTTTTGTAATGACTCTCTTTGTGGTTAAATCCGCCATATGGCGCCCAAAGCCAAACGTGAGTTGGATCTCAGTGAGTTTCCGCCCGGGACGATCACCGAATACACGACGCTGGTTTGTCTGGCGTGCATCTTCGACATCTTCACCAAACAACTTGGCCTTGCTCCCCGCACCGCCTTCTCTGAAGTCAAACGTCACACACCCACGATTGAAGAACTGACCAGCCGGGGCGCGACGCGGCCTTACTTCGACAGTGAAGAGAAGAGTCCGCACTGTCCTTACTGTAGATCAGCGAAGCGTTGGCTGGCGCGCTTTGATACCTACTGCATCGAAGGCGGCAAGACTACCGATGCTCCGCGCCGCGCGCTGCTCAAAAAACTGCCAAAGGCTGAGGACCAGTTTCTGGTGATTGAAAAGAAATCCGATTCGCGCGCAGTGTTCTTTGAATGGCTGGATACGCTGGGTCAAAGTCTTGAACTCGACGATGAGAGCTGGCTGCTTGACGCAACGCGCATGTACCTGGAACGTCGCGAGCCAAAAACAAAATGGGACGAAGTCTTTGATGAGTTGCGGGCCGTGCGTCGTTCCAGTCGATTGAGCGAAGGCTGGGAACGCGATGGCGCGCGTTTGTTTCTCGCTCCCAGCCTCTACAGCGAAGCGCTCTTAATCCAGTATCTCGTCAGCCGCTCGCACGCGCATGGCGGATTGACCCTCGAAGGCCGCCTGACACTGATGGAATTGATCCGCCGTCTTCGTTACAGCGGCTACCTGGATCAAATTGGAATTACCGAGCGGGAACCGGGCGAGGTGTTTGAGAAATTGATTGACCACCTGGCTTCGACGCACGAGTGGTCGAGTGTCAGAACCGGGAGCGGTAGCGACCGGGTTACTGCTTCCAAGAAGGCGACGAAAAAGAAAGCCACGAAGAAGACTGCGAAGAAATCATCGAAAACTCGCAAAGAAAAGTCTGTTCAGCCCGAACCCGAAGTTATCAGCACCGAACCGGTCAAGCTTCATTACCTCGTCGACCGCCGCGATTTTCTGAATAAGGTTAAGAGCGTTTACGCGAGTTATGCGGCGTGATGTTCGGAGTGCCGCCTTCGGGCGGATCTTACTTCCTCATAATCCTCGTAACCCCGCCTAAAGGCGGAACTCCGAACAAATCAAAAGCGGCGACAAGTCGCCGCACTCCAGAATCAAGCTTGTCGTTCACGAATAAAATCAGCGATCGAGCGCAGTAATTGCTTAGACGTGCTTATGCCTTCAAGTGCGTCGCACGCGGCGCGATGAACGGCCTCGAGCTGCGCATGCGTAGCTTCGATTCCATAGAGCGCGGGATAAGTCGCTTTGCGTGAGCGCGCATCCTTTCCCGGAGTCTTGCCGAGATCTTCCGCGGTAGCGGTTACGTCCAATAGATCATCAGTGATTTGAAACAAGAGGCCGAGATTGGTTGCGTATTCGGTGATGGCTTCGAGTTCGGCGTCACTGGCGCCGGCGATGATCGCGCCGCAGCGCGCGGCCGCGCGAATCAGCGCCCCGGTCTTTCGATGATGTATCCGTTCCAGTTCTGAGCCGCTAACATCTCGCGATTCCGCAGCGAGATCGTGTGCCTGTCCGGCGACCATGCCGTCCGGCGTTCCG
>JBGPWS010000130.1:0-11275 GCA_041492345.1 Pyrinomonadaceae bacterium
TAGGGATTGGTGAATCGAATTTCTACGCCATCGCTTTCGAGTTCGCCCATCATAGCCGCGGTTTCCCGCGCTTCCTGCCGTAGTCCCTCATCAAAGAAATTTCCCGGCGAGTAGCGAAAGCGATCGCTCAGAACAATTTGCGTGAATGAGTCGGCCAGCACACGCTTGTCCGCTGCGGTCGATGCCAGCAGAGCAACAGACAGTTGTTTGCCGACCGCGTCGCCTTCGAACGCGAACGTTTGCACGAAGACCGATCGCTGAGCCAGGCGAATGTCTTCGCTCAGCCGGGACCAAAACTCGCTGAAGTTTACTAAAAGTTCCGTGTTCATCGCTCGATTTGTAGCATGCGCGCCTTACGCAGGACTCACGGGCGGGACGCCCGTGCCACTCTCCCGGCCCGCCTCTGCGGCGCTGATTGTATTCGATTTCGCAAAGGAACCGAAACTTTGAGCCGTTATCTTGCGGGTGATCCTGAGGCTAGTGACCAACAGGTCGTAACGCAAACTGTTAGTTTGCGATTCGGGCTCACAGCCTGAGTCATTCACGGCGATAGTTCCACTTCCATTCTCGCCATTCGCTGACGTACCCCGCCTTAACAGGATTATTCAAGCGCCCATCTTGGGAGGCTCGCTTCTTAGATTGAATTTTACGACGACTAATCTGCGTTGCAATTATTTCTTTGGATATTTGTTGGCAACGGTAATCGCAAACTAACAGTTTGCGTTACAGAGCTTACACATCCTTAGCGCATCGAAACCCCGCGATCATCCAACGCTCGTGCGGGTAGAAAAAGTTTCGGTAGGTCGTGCGGATGTGCGAGCGCGGCGTGGCGAACGAGCCGCCGCGCAGAACCTTCTGACCGACAAACCACTTGTCGTTGTATTCGTCGAACTCGGACTTGAATCCCGGGTAAGGCACGTAGTCAGAAGTCGTCCACTCCCAGACATCGCCAATCATTTGCTGGCAACCGTAAGCGCTCTGGCCCGCGGGGAATGCGCCAACGCGAGCGACGCCCCACAGACTGTTCTCAAAGAGATTTCCCAGGCTTTCACCAGGCGGTGTGTCGCCCCACGGAAAATCTCGTTTTGAATTCGAAGCGGGCGAAAAACTCGCTGCCTTTTCCCACTCAGCTTCAGTCGGCAGACGCTTGCCGGCCCATTTCGCATACGCGGAGGCTTCGAGAAAACTGACGTGCGAAACCGGCTCGTTAAGTTTGTCCGCCGCGCGATGCAAACCGGCAAAGTCGCGAATCATCCATTCGCCATCACGCTGTTCCCAATAAAGCGGCGCTTGCCATCGTTCCTGATTAACCTTCTCCCAGCCGGCTGAATGCCACCAGCGAAAATCCTGATAGCCGCCGGCGTTCATGAACTCAAGATAGTCGCCGTTTGTAACCAACGCACGATCGATCAAAAAGTCTTGCAGGAAGACTTTGTGCTGAGGCTTTTCGTTATCGAAAGCGAAATCATAATTTTTGGAGTGCGGCGACTTGTCGCCGCTTTTGCTACTGGAGCCCTCCCTCACGGTCGGGCTACTGCCAAGCTCTGCGATCCCGTACCCCAACTCAAACAGCCCGCCTTCAACCTCCGCCATGCCAGTTACTGCTTCAATTGAGGCAGGTGCAGGCGCGATGGGCGCGTCGAATTGATCGCAAAGCAGATGCTTGATGTCATAGACGAGCAACTCCTGATGCTGCATTTCGTGCTCGAGTCCCAGGCGAACAATCGACAGGATTGCTTCGGCATCGTCGCGGCCCGAAACGTTTTCGAGAAATCGCGTCATTTGCTCATCGATGCGCGCGCGATACCGCAGTGTCTCTCGCACTGTCGGTCGCGAACGCGTGCCGCGCTTGGGTCGCTCAATCCGAGCGCCAAAACCTTCGTAGTACGAGTTGAAGTAGAAAAGAAATTCATCGGAGTAGATTCTGTAATTGGGCTGACACTTTTGCAGCACCGTTTCAAAGAACCAGGAGGTGTGGCCGATGTGCCAGCGCGGCGGGCTCATGAACTCCGCGGTTTGCACCACATAGTCTTCGATCTCCAGCGGCGCAACGATCTCGAGCGTGCGTGTGCGGACGTGACGATAGAGTCCCGTCACCGGTGTTGTTGTGCTTTCCGTCAGTAGGGCATTCATCGCGGGCGCCTCAGGCTGCCTTCAGCAACGACTTCTGCACGGCTTCCGGTATAGCTATTGGAACGAACCTGTCTGCCGAATACAAATAATCTTCGCCGCTCTCATCAATTACCCGAAGGTCGCCATCAGCCGCAGCGTCTTCATCGGGCAACACTCGATAGATCTTGTGAAGCTCCAACGAGGCTGGATAGTCCTTATTGTTGACGCAAACCGCAAATTTCCAATCCGCTTTCTTTAGTTGTTTCATTGTCCTAATCCAAGTATAGCTTTCGTTTCATTTCCTTGCGTCCAATGCCATGAGCTTCGTACCAGTTGAAGCTCGGCCAATCGGACGCGCCCGCTTTTGAGTCGAATGGTTGCGATGCCCTTCAATTTTCGCCAGCGACCCTTGCCATACATCTTTCTAAGCCTGGCGATGTCCCGAATCCTGCCGCCAATTGCAATCGGTTCGACAATCGGAGATGTCGCTCAGGATTTCGAAGTCCATCGAGAGACTATTTAATCAGGCAGCCCCGTCGGACTCAAGTAATTGCGGGCAAGCAATAACGAGACCGGCTCGTTTGGTTCTCGTTCATGCGATCGAAATCGACTTTCTTGCTCGCTCGGTCACCCGCCCGATAATCTCCGCCCGTGGATAATTCTTTCGCAACTCCGTCAACAAATCTGCCGCTTTCTCTGCTGAAATCGCCAACAACAGCCCGCCTGCCGTCTGCGGATCGTAGAACAATTTCATCAGATTGGGATCGACGGTCGATGCGACTTCGACTTCTGCGCCGACGTATTCGCGATTCGTTTTGTCAGCGCCGGTCAACGATCCTGATGCTGCCAACTCGAGCGCGCCGTTAATCAGCGGGACGCGGGTCGAATCGATCTCGATCGTGACGTTACTCGCGCGTGCCACCTCCCACGTATGACCAAGCAAAGCAAATCCGGTGATATCGGTTGCGCCTTTCAGATCGAACTTGACGATCGCTTCAGCGGCGAACTCGCCTGGCGTCAACATCGTGGCGATGGATTCAGCAACGACGTCTGGCGCCGCTTTTCCGAATTTGATTCCCGTAGAGATCACTCCGGTGCCGATCGGTTTCGTCAGGATAACCACATCACCCGGCCGCGCGCCGGCGTTGGTTGCTACATGATTCGGATCGATCACCCCGGTCACCGAATAGCCGAACATGATCTGTTCGTTGTCGACGCTGTGACCGCCGACGAGGGCGACTTTGTTTTCGGTCAGCACAAACAAACCGCCGCGCATGATCTCGCCCAGGATCGCAAAGTCCAGACCTTTCTTCGGAAAGCAGGTGATGGCCATGGCCGTGATCGGCCTCCCGCCCATGGCCCACACGTCGTTGATCGAATTGAGCGCGGCGATGCGGCCATAATCGAATGGGTCGTCGACAATCGGCGTGAAAAAATCGAGCGTCTGCACCAACGCGAGATCGTCGCGCAGTCGATACACTCCGGCGTCGTCCGCTTTGTCGAAACCGACCAGCAGATTAGGATCGAAAGGTTGTTTCTCAAGCCCGCTCAACACCTGAGCGAGGACGCTAGGCGCCAGCTTGGCCGCTCAACCAGAGCACGAAACCATCTCAGTCAGACGCATCGTGTTTCTCCTTTCGCCGAAGTGTTGGGTGGATCGATTCAGCGTCGCACCGGGGCTGTGTTATTGTCAATCTCGATGAATTGCAGTAGGGAAATGATCATGCAAACAATAACTCGCGCCGTTCAGCTCATCCTGCTGATCGGAATTCTTCTGCTCAGCGCTTCGCCACTATTCGCCCAGGCTAATGAGTTAGTTCGCCACTTCGATTACGATCGGCATGCGCCGCTTGGCGTCAAACAAATCGGCGTCAAGCATCGCGATCGCGCCGACGTCTATGACATCACCTATTCAAGTTTGAAAGGCGGCGGCGTGCCAGCGTATCTGGTCGTCCCGAAAGGCAGAGGGCCATTTGCCGCCGTCGTTTGGGGACACTGGTACTGGGACAACTCGTCCATGCGCAATCGTAAAGAGTTTCTGGATGAAGCGATCGCGCTCGCTCAGGCCGGAGTAGTCTCTCTATTGACTGATGGTCCAGTGGCACGTCCGGGTCATGAAGAAATTAAGGATCCTCTTGACGAAAGAAATGCGACCGAGTTCTTTCAGCAAGTGATGGACATGCGCCGCGGTGTCGATGTGCTGCTGGCGCGCAAGGACGTAGACGCCAAACGTATCGCTTATGTAGGTCACAGTTACAACGCTGGAGTTGGGGCGCTGTTAAGTGGAGTGGATCGACGGTTCAAAGCATTTGTGCTAATGGCTGGTTCAATGTCGGACGAAGTCGGCAGACAGTCAAAAGAATTCCAGGAGTTTCGGCAGAAGGTTGGCGCGGAGAAAGTTGATGCGTTCATAGCGAAATATTCATACCTCGATCAAGGCAAGTATGTATCTCACGCCGCTCCTGCCGTTGTGTTTCTGCAGTACGGCTCACAGGAAAAGTTTCTAAATGCAGAGCGAGCGCGTCAGTATGCGGCGATCGTGAGCGAACCTAAACGCTTCAAGCTCTACGACGCGCCCCACGCGCTCAACGCCGAAGCCCGTCGCGACCGAATTGCTTTTCTCACTGAGCAATTGAAGCTCAAGCCTTTGTCCGCCGCGTTGATCGCGACAATACCGGATCTCTATCAACCGCCCGAGCCGAATCAATAGATGCATGACGTTCTAATCATCGGAGCCGGTCCTGCTGGTCTCTCGGCCGCGCGTTGGTGCGACGAGCTGGGCCTCGACACGCTCGTGCTCGAAGAAGGCGAGGAGGTTGGCGGCCAGCTTCTATCGGTTCATCACCCGATCGAGAACTATCTGGGAGTTCGCGCCGCAAACGGTCACGAGTTGCGCGATCTTTTTGTCGAGCAAACAAAAGACTGCGACTTTGATCTGTGGACTAACGTCGAGATTGCCAGCGTGGACTTGAAAGCCAGGCGCATCACGCTGCGCAGCGGCGAAGAGCTGCGCTCGATCGCTATCGTAATCGCCACCGGTTTGCGCCGGCGGAAGCTCGGCATTCCCGGGGAAGACGAATTCGTTGGACGCGGAATGATCGAATCATCAGGGGATCGAGAGGCGTTCGCAAGCAAGGATGTTTGTGTGATCGGGGGTGGCGACGCGGCAGCAGAAAACGCTCTGTTGCTGGCAGAAGTTTGCCCGACGGTCACGCTCGTCCATCGCGGAAAGAAACCGCGCGCCCGTCGTGAGTTCACCGAAACATTACATACTAATCACTGTATCACCGTGTTTCCTGAATCAGTTGTGCGACGCATTGTTGGCCGCGAGTGGGTCGAAGCGGTCGAGATCGAACGCGCGGGCGCCATCAAACCTTTTCAGATGGCTGTGCAAGGCGTGATCGTGCGCATCGGGTTCGCGCCCAATACTGAATTGTTGCGCGACCAGTTGGGATTGGATGAGCGAGGCTATGTTGTGGTCAACGCCACGCAGGAAACCAGCATGGAAAATGTTTTCGCTGTGGGTGACGTTGCGAATCCTCTGGCGCCAACAATTAGCGGCGCAGTGGGCGCGGGGGCCACGGCGGCGAAGGTGATCGCGTCGCGTTTGAAGGGCTAACAATTTGGAGTGCGGCGACTAGTCGCCGCTTTCATAGCGCTGACAAGTCAGCGCACTCCCAAGTCGGGCAGTAGCCCGCCTCTAAACTTGAAACGTGAAGCCGCAAGCCTGAAACTCATTTCCCATTCAACCACGCTGCTCTCAACACCTTCGCTTCTGTCGGCGCGTCCGCGATCTCTTCAATGCGGTAATTCAAAACCTGTGGTGGGCCTAATACTATCGTCATCTGAATTGCGCGCCGCCCGCGTTGCACGTTTAGCGCCACCCGTTCGCCGGGTTTGTAGCGACTGAGTACCTTCAAAAGGTTTCCCGGCGTAAGTTTCATTCCGCCGAACGTGTTTATGATGTCGCCGATTTCCAGGCCGGCGTCTGAGGCGGGCGAGCCAGACCCAACGCGGGCGACTTTGAAATTGTTGGGGTCCCTTTCATCGGCACTGATTCCGACCGACACGGGTTGCCGCGACTCGCGCAAAAAACGCAATCCGACCTGCGCAAAGGCTTCTTCATATGGCGGCGATTCGACGCCGCGCACGTAACGTTTGAAAAAGTCGCTCATGTCCGCGCCCGCCACTTCCGAAACCATGTGTTCAAAGTCTTCCGCTCTGTAACCACGACCGCGCAAATAGTAAGTTGCATTCGAACTCTTCAAATAAAACTCTTCATACATGCGTCGCATAACTTCATCGAGCGAGGCTTTGCCGTTTGTTTTGCCGCGAATCATTAGATCGAGGACCAGCCCGAGCACTTCGCCCTTCGGATAGTAACTAATTGATGTGTTGGCGAGATTCGTCTGTTGCGCATGCGGAGTGTCATCGATGAATGGCGCCGACAGCGAAGACTCTTCTGCGCTCATCAGCCGACTGCCCGGAGAGTTTTCGACTTCGGTGATCTGCTGCGTGAGGGTGGTCCACAACTTGGCGTCGTTCCACAGCCCGGCGCGGCGCTGCATCAGGTGGCCGTAATAATTTGTGATGCCTTCGGCGATCCATAAGCCGCGCGTGTTGGCCGGCCGGGTGAAATCCCAGGGACCCAGCTCGACCGGCCGCAGTCTCTTGACGTTCCACACGTGAAAGAACTCGTGAGCAATCGCGTCGAGCGTCTCTTCGGACATGCCCGCGTCCGCGAGCGCTCCGGGCATGATGATTTGCGTCGAAGTAAGATGTTCCATGCCGTCGTTGGAATGATCGTCGTCGGCAAAGTGGACCAGGAACGTGTACGAATCAAACTCCGGCGGGCCCCACATAGCGGATTCGGCTTTCACGATCTTCTCGATATCGCGCACCAGCGCGGAGCGTTTACCGCCTTCTTTGCCCATTGAATGAACCACGACGTGATATTGCTTGCCGTCAACTTTGAAGTTGTCTTCGGTCCAGTCCGGCGCAATCTCGGTGGGCGTGTCAATCATGATGTCCCAGTTGGGAAACTGCCACTCACTCTGGTCCCTGCGTTCCATCCGGCCGTTTACGATCCTCCAGCCCTTGGGCGGATCGATCGAGAGACTGACCGGATCCTGCTTGTGACTGACCACGTACATGAAGACACAGCCGCCGTTGAAGTTTGCGTGGCGTGAATCGAGTTCGGAAAAAGTTCCGGAGAGATCGTTGGCAAAGACTTTGTAAGTGATCGTCAAACTCTGCGCGTTCATGAAAGGGACGCGCCAGGTTTGGTCGTCTATCCGCGTTACCGGCCGCATCGCCATATCGCATCGGGACTTTGGTGGACAAATGCCGGCTGCTGCTTGAAACTCCTGTACATTCTTTGCGAAATCAAATACGGCATAACGTCCCGGCGACCACTTCGCCATTTGAAAGTCGAGCGATTCAATCCTGGATTCCGCGGGGACTTCGACTTCGATGCCGACTTCAAACAAATGCGAGCTCGGGTGCGTCATAGCCAGGCGGTAATTAATCTTGAGTGGCTGCTCCTGAGCAGATGCGACGCCGATCGCTATCAGGGTCAGCAGACACAACCAGGCAATGCGCGCGATAAGGATTTTGGGTTTGATTGTCATGTCACTCCAGATCCGTCGCCGCGAGTACGCTCACGTTAACAAGTGGGTAATACCAGATTCGCGCGATTATGTTTTGCTTCGGCGTGGGCTGTCAAAGTTGGCTTGTCATTTTGGCTTCGAAGCCCTTGCTCACGCGCGGGCTACCGACACTTTGGCGCCTTCGCGTTCCTCTGCGAAGTCCTCGGCGTCCTCTGCGTTTTCGCCTTCTCTTTGATAACATCGACCTTCAACCATGGCGACAACCAAGCGACTCTATTATTCCGACTCACGCCTGCTGGAATTCGATGCATGCGTCATCAGTCTCAGCGAGCTTGATGATGGCCAGATTGCGGTGACGCTCGATCGCACCGCTTTTTATCCGACCGGCGGTGGACAACCTACGGACACCGGGACGCTTGGCGATGCCCGCGTGGTTGATTGCATCGACGCTGAAGACGACGGTGTATTGCATGTAATCCAGGGCTCGACGCCTGAGGTTGGCGACACAGTTCAAGGCAAGATCGATGGGCCGCGACGGTTGGATCATCTTCAGCAGCATACGGGTCAGCACATTCTCTCGGCCGCCTTTGTTCGGTTGTTCGACGCGCCCACGCGCAGCTTTCGCGTGCTAGAGCACGAATGCGAGATCGACGTCGCGCTTGACGATCCGACAGACGAACGGATTGAGCAGGCAGTCGATCTTGCCAATCGGATCATCTGGGAGAGTCGTCCGATTCAAATTCGCCAGGTGACCTCGGAAGAAGCTGCCGCCTTGCCGTTGCGTAAAGAACCTGCGCGGGAAGGCGAGTTGCGAATAATCGAGATTGCCGGTTTCGATCTGACTCCGTGCGGCGGTACGCACGCGAGATCAACCGGCGAGGTCGGCGTGATCGTGGTGAGTTCTTGGGAGCGCGCCAAAGGCCTTGCGCGGATTCAATTCATGGCCGGCGCACGCGCGCTCGCAGACTATCGTAAAGCGAACTACACCGCGCGCGAAGTAGCGGCGTTGTTCAGCGCCGCGCGGGAAGACTCTCCGACGCTCGTTGCAAAGATAATTGAAGACAACAAGAAACTGACCCGCCGTGTTAGCGAACTTGAAGAGGTCGCTTGTCGCGTTGAAGCGGAAGAGCTTTTGCAGGAGGAGGCGTCACGTTTAGCGGCGGGCTACCGCCCGCTGGCTTTCGACGCTGAACCAGTTGGCATAAGCGCGATCGACGGCGAGCGGGGCAGTAGCCCGACCGTGAGGGAGGGCTCCGGTACAGAACCGGGAGCGGTAGCGACCGGGTACATCAGCAGTCCGACCGCGAGCTCGATTAATGAGGCTGGGCGTCTTGTCATCGCCAGGATATTCGACGATCGCTCTGCCGACTCTCTGAAGCATCTGGCCCTTGCGCTGATCGCTCACCCGAACACTATCGTGCTCTTAGGTTCACGCGACGGCGCCACCGCGCGCCTTGTCTTCGCGCGATCATCCGATGCGACCGGCGATATGAATACGCTTATGCGCGGCGCCTGTTCAATAATTGGGGGCCGCGGCGGTGGCCGTCCCGACATGGCGCAAGGTGGTGGTAAGAATGTCGAGAAGCTTCCCGAAGCAATCGAAGCCGCCACACATCAGTGCATGAGCAAGAGTTGATTTTTCTGGTCAGTGTTTATCTGTGGAAATCTGTGGCCAGGTTTGAAACTTGAAACCCGAAACTCGAAACTGTATTCTCATGCGCGTGGGGCAGTAGCTCAGTTTGGCAGAGCGCCGCGTTCGCAATGCGGAGGCCCGGGGTTCGAATCCCCGCTGCTCCACCATAACTCTTTTATTTTCATTTATTTACTAGATTGCTCCGAAGGCTTCAAATTTCCATATGACCAATATGTGACCAACTTTTTCTGTCAGCAGTCGAGTGTGCCTTTAGGATCGGCTGCCAAGAAAATCAACCAGCACCTCCTTATCTATATGCGTGCTAATAGCTTAACCGCGACGTAACCACTGGGGAGCAGCGCAGTCGAAATCGTGAAAAGTAGCCAGGCGTCGAGCTAGCAATGCGGAGGTCGGTCCATTGTTGATTCGCCCGCAAATTGGAATTTGAAAGAATCCAAATAAAGCGGAATCTCCATGCAAACCATGCTTGAAGTTGAGCCAGAAGTAGCTTCCAAGATTCAGGCGCGAGCGCGAGAACGCGGCATTTCGGTAGATGTGTATTTGCGGGAGTTAATCGACCAGAAAGAAACTGAGTCCGAAACAAGCAACGGGCTTAGTTCGCAAGAGCGAGTTCGCTTGCTGCGAGAGTGGGCGTCGGGCCACAGTACCAACACCCCACTTCTTTCTGACGATGCGATTAGTCGCGACAACATCTATGGACAACATGGCTAGTAACGAACGCATACGCTTCTGACTGAACGATAGCGCCTAACCTGCTCTTTCACGAGCAAGCCTCACAGTCTTACTAAAGCCCTAGCAACCTTAGAAGACCTACTGACTTAACGTGGCAGTCGGGTCTTAATTGTGATCGTGCGGCCTGTTGAAAAACAATCTCACCCTGCGCGTCATTTAGGTATCCAAGAATCAAAAGGCCGATCGGTATTCCGATTATTGCTCTTGGTTCACCCCCTGAGATTACATCAAACAGGTCGCCGAGTAGGTTTATGGATAGCCACCGACAGCCATCCCATAACCCAGGCGACCGCCTCGCTACAAACCAAACGCCGCGACTGCGCAGGCCAAGCCAACGACTGAGAACAAGAGCACGGCCCACATTCCGATCGCTGAGAACTATTTCTAACATTTAGTCGACACGGTAGTGGCGGGGTATCATCACATTGCTTGTGGCTAGATTTACCATTGGTACGGTTTGTCGAATAAATGACTGCGGTAGAACGGACCAGACCCCTGGTGATCCAAAAGTCCTTTTCCGACGGAGGACCATGACATTCAGGGCAGGCCATTCCTATGGAGCAAGAGATCAAACAATCCAGTTCAGATGACATGCTGGCCGCTTTCCTGGATGCTAAGTCGCACTCGATCTCTAACGAATTGCTGTGCGCGATCATCGACGAACACGCCGATCCCATTATTACAAAAATACTCAAGAGTAAACTGCGAGTGTCGTTGAATGAACGCGGCACTCAGCAGAACCAGGACGCACTGGAGATTGCGGGCGATCTGCGAGCCACCATCATTTCGACTTTACGCGCCTTAAAGGAGAATCCGAACCGGAGACCAATCGTCAGTTTCTCAGACTTCGTCGCAATCAAAACCTACTCCGCGTGTGTTGACTATTTTCGCGAAAAGCATCCGCAGCGGCGGAGGCTAAAAAGCTTACTACGCCGGCGCCTGAGACAGAACCCGCGATTTGCTTTGTGGCAAGCTGAAGATAAGCGATGGTATGCAAGCTTCAGTGGACGCCAGGAAACCGGATCCGAAGCGGAAGAACCCGACGCCTCTCATTCCGTTTCGCATCCGCCGGACGTGAAACTGAGTGATGCCCAGATGAAGTCTGATGAGTTCCTGGGTATCTTGTTCGAGCGCTCCGGTGGACCAATAGGTTTCGATGAAGTCGTAA
>JBGPWS010000328.1:0-5107 GCA_041492345.1 Pyrinomonadaceae bacterium
CATTTTCTCTCGCAACGATTACCTGGGTCGCGCCTCCAACATAGTTGCTCGTCGCTTTCGCCATTGAAAAGAGACGTAACCCAAGCTGCACGGCTTGAGCAATGCTGGGAGTGCCACGGTATAACCATCTCACCTCATGAACATACAGTGGCTCATCCCACCCGATGAGCGAATAAGTTTCAACTGGGAGCACGGCAGTGTCTCGTAATTCCCACAACTCAACCCTTTCCTGCGTTTTGTCTTTTATGCAAACCAGAAAAGCAAACTCCTCGCTTTTGTAAGTGCTGTTTTTTACGTGGGAAGATTGAAACGTTTGAAGAAGACCACCTAGACGATTCTCAATTTCTTCGGACAACAAGCCGCTCTCCCACCCGGCGACAGTTCGTTCTAAGTCTAGTGAAAAACGATCAATGAGTGGCCCCGATGCTCCAGCACCGCCGATCACCATTTCGTACTGTCCCGCATCCCGTGGCTTTATCTTGTCAACCGCCACCCGGTAGTCTCCCACCGTCTCCTGACTGTCAGCGCAGATGACCGCGCCCTGATCACACCTAAAAGCCGCAATTAAGGTCACTCGATGCCTCTTCCGAGACCGCAGAAATTTGGATTGATGGAGGGCGGCCTCATGCCGCATATTATGCAGCATTAGTCACCAAACCCTCTCTTGATGCAAAAGTCTCCCGCTTGATGCAGAAGTCGCCCGCCGGAGTGACTTTTGCGGCAAAGCCCGGCGGCTCGGCGGCTTTTCGGCTTTTCGCCTTTGCCTAATAGGGTCGGCGATCTGAGGTACTTCTTGGGCAGACGGTTTAGTTTTTGGGCAAGAAAGGAAAACGCAGGGTGTGAAATCAAAACTAACGAACCGGCTGGGCTTCGCTGGGTCTTTGACGAGGCAAACAAAACAAGGGCCATCAAGTTATGCTGACCCTTGGTCGACAAGTCACCGAATCTTACTACCCGTTTGGCCATTGATGCCGAGTCCAGGCAGTCTCTTGCCGTGCGACCCAAATTCTGGGCCAACCGGAAAGAAGGGCGGTTGAGCCGCTCTTCAAATGTTGGGCACTAGTAACTCAGCCGCGTTTAGCAGTAGCAAACGCAATGAGGGAGGCTAGGATCGCTCCACCACCACCCGCTGCTATCAGAGCCGGCAGTATCACACTCGGCATCGGCCCTACTAAGAGTAGACCGGGGTGCACAAGATAACCTCCGATAATGCCGCCAACGATTCCACCCAGGTGCACGGGGATAATCCGAACCAGGGGCGGAGGATCGGGCAACCAGAAACGCATCGTAAGCGCGCTGGCGACGCCTCCTCCGGTTAGCGCCCAAAGTAAATAAAGTGTAGCCATGTTTCCCTCCTTGGGATTTGAAGGAACTTGAAGGAACGCCGACGCTTATATCACCTTGGTGTTGCTCTTGCAAGAGTCTAGCTCCCACTTTCCTACTTCACTCAATTTATCCACGCCATGCTGACTATCGGGTGGGCTGAGGAATGGCCTTCGCCGGTTGCGGTTGGGAACCAGCCAGCGCCAGACGGCCGATTGCGCTTTCGCCGATGCTGCCAAAGTAGAGTGCGCCCTTATGCTCGACTATGTTGGCGATCTGCGCGAAGCATTGTGGTGAAGGGTCCTGAAGGTTGTGCACGACGCGGCCGTTAGCATCCAGACCAAGTGCGAACGCGTAGCGCTTGATGTTCGGCTGCAGGAAAGAGGGGAGGCGCCAGACGACCTTTCTTAAGAAAGGATGCGGCAGCAAGCCATCAAGCGCGGCGTCGCGGCGGTTGACCAGCGCGAGCCAGAACGTGTCCCGCCCATTTGAAGAAATGCCGTCTGGAAAGCCGGGCAGATTGTCGATGAAGACGTCCGCCTGGCCTTGCTTCGGACCGGTAAGCCAAAAGCGCGTCACGCGATAGGATCCAGTGTCGTTGACCAGCACAAAGGATTGATCCGGGCTCACCGCGACGCCATTGGCGAAATAGAGATCGCGCAACAGGACGCGCGTCTGTTTGGTGCGGGGATCGTAAGCCATGAAGCGGCCGTTTGGTTGATGCTCGAGCAGATCGTCTCTGAGTTGAGTCAGCGAATACTTGTAAGAAGCATCCGTGAAATAGATCGTCCCATCGGAAGCCACATCAAGATCGTTTGTGCAGCGAAAGGGAACGCCGTCGGCCTCTGTAGTCAAAACCGAAATACTTCCGTCGCGGTCAATCGATAGCAGACCCTTGATCGCATCGGCGGCGATCAGGTTACCGTCATGATCAAAGATCAGACCCAGCGGCCTTCCCTGAGTGTTGGCAAAAACTTCCGGGTGCGTGCCATCCGCCTGGAAGCGAAAGATGCGACCGTCTTCGGTTCCGCAATAGATTCGATCCTGACCGTCGATGGCGACGTCTTCGGGCGCGAAACCATCGACATGTAAGCGTTCAACCTTCGCGAGTTCAGAGTTCTGTGCATACACGCCGGTTAGTTCGGGCGCCGCCGGCGGCGTCCAGGCGACGGGATTAATCGGAACGGGCCACGCGAGGAGGTAACCGATGAGTAGGACAATGATGGCTATTGCCGCGCGAAGAATTGTCTGTTTCATAGTTAGGGTAAGCCGGAACTGCCGCGGATTGTGTAGCTTTTCTCTGCGTAGTCTTCGCGAGGGCGCAGAGAAGGCGCAGAGAATTCAAACCAGGACACTGCGCGTGAGGTGCCTTGTTGACCCCCAGGCCCTCCCTTACGGTCCGGCTTCTGTCACTATCTTTCACCACGCGCTGCTTCGACCTGGCTTTCAAGTTCAACTCCCAGCTTGTTCATACCGGGTTGGCTCGCAGACTCAATCCAGCGCAGGGCTTCATCCAAAACTCTTCGTTGATGTTCGGGCCAATTAGGCGGCCCCACAACGCTGCCAAACTGCCCCCGATAAAAGCCGGCGCGCGGCGGGTGTACCCGTTCGATCACTTCGCGCTCAACAGAAAGCATCATCGTGGGAATGCCGGCCTGCTCAATTGCCCGCGCGGCCAGCGCCACGGATTGATGACAAAGACGCGACGCCGGAATCAGCAGCGCGGCCTGCACCTCGTAATGCTTCAGTCGATCGACCAGTTTGGGCAGCGTGACATCGACCAGTTGCGCGGCGTCAGGAACAAATCCGCAGAAGCTCCAGAAAGCGGAGTTCAATTGACCGATCACTCCGTTGGCCTCGAACTCAAGCAAACGTGCCAGGGGAATCTGAACATTAACATCCTGCTGAACGAAAGCGGGGTCGTAACCGCGTGCGGAAAAAAGTAAGTTACTCGGATCGATCTCCGTGGGAATCTCGCGGAAGGTGTAATTGCCATCGGGCGCGCTGGTGTCGAAGGGATCTGTGCCGTCGATGTAGGCACCCGCTGAACTGATCAGCCCCAGGTTCAACATCGGCAGGGACCGGCGCACGGGCGTAAAGGGCGCCCTTGCGTTTTCGACAAACGGGTAACCGTCCAGGCTTTCCAGCGAGCCGGCACGCTGCTTGGATTTCCAGGCTGCATATCGCTCACGCCAGCCATCTAGTTGTTCGATAACGTCCACTGATTAGTCCTTCTTAATATGATTCTCTGTGCTGCCTCAGTGCTCTCTCCGGTCTCTGTGGTGAGTGTTTTTCACGCTTAATTAATTCACCACAGAAGCAAGAGAACGACAGAGATCGCGCAGAGAAGAAACAAAGCGTTCAACTAACAAGCCCTTCTCTCAGCGTCGGGCTACTGGCTGCGGACGAGACATGATTAGAAACGCCGCCAACCCAGCCACAATCGCCACGCCCATCGCGGCCACCGAATAGCCGTGCAATGCGTCGAACGCAGCCCGTCGCGGGTCACTGCTCGCAATCTGATCGATGGGAGCCTGCATCGCTGCCCGGAGAGCCAGCATTCGCGCTGAGATTATCCAATGGCTGACGCCGGTCATGATAGCCATAATTGCGAGGGAAATCATCTCAGCGAATCGCGCGAGCCGGTTTTCCCTCTTACTCGTGAAGTATCCGGTCACGAGCAGAAAAAGACCAATCTCAAAACCACCGCGATTGATTATCGCCAGCAAGCGCGTGACCATCATGCCGGCGAGTTCATTCGCGTTGGACAACTGCGCCCCGCGCAAAACACCAAACACTGTGGGCGCGACCGCGGCGCCGAAGAAGACCGCAGCGCCCAACCAAAGCCCCAGCAGCAATAGCCTCAAATATCTAACGACAGTTTTCAATCGATACCCTCTGCGCTATTTCAATAATATCTCGTCTTGATGTAACGCAAACTAGTTTGAGCGCAAGCGCTGGGCAGCCCGGGTGGGGTGCTCTTACAGCTTGCGCTACACGCTATTCAACCGCCGAGACTCCGGGCAGCAGACTGATTGTCGGCGGCTGCAGTTCCGGCTGTTCGATCTCGCGCGGATCGGGAACAGTCAAGAGCCACGAAAGCGCGCGATCGAGCTGGGCCTGGTACTCTGCCAGATCGAGCGACATGAATACGGGTTGATTCAGGCGCGCAAACTTTTCTTTGGCCATCAAATACATTCGCCGCGCGGCGCCGGGCCGGCCAATCTGCAAATGATGAAAGGCCACGGCTGACTGAATCATTGCCTGCAGGAAGAGTTTTTCGTCAGGCGCGACCGGCCCCATCCAGCGTTCTTCCCACGCATCGTGCGCGGCATGATACTCACCGGCGTTGTATAGATCGATGCCCGCGATGTATTCGATGGGATAGGCAACGATATGTTCGTCGCTGTAGTGCGGCGCTGCGGTTTGCATCAGTCACATTGTAGCCGATGAAGCGATCAGGGCAGAACGAGGCGGCAGTCACTTACCGAGCTATCTCATTAGCACCTCGCTTCAGCGAGGTGAATAAGAGAGTCGATAGCAAAATACCGAACCATTTCAATGGTTTCATAAGCCGTTGAAACGGCTCAGCGATCATATGTTCCGCGCGACACCTCGCTGAAGCGAGGTGCTAATGAGACGAGGATCCAAACTTACCCGCGGCGAGGGTCCTTCAAGAGAACTTCATTTCCCCTTGGGGTAGTAGCCTTCGCGCGCCCGCACACGCACCAGCGGCTGGGCTGGAGTAGTTACTGCGATGCGTCGAAAGGCACTGCCGGCGTTC
>JBGPWS010000372.1:0-3956 GCA_041492345.1 Pyrinomonadaceae bacterium
CCGTGATCGAGCCGCCGCCGCTCTTGAACGGATAGCGAAGATAGTAAAGCTTGCCCTTTTGCGGTTCGCGCAGAACTTCGAGGTCGGAGAGCACGGTCTGATCGCTGGGGCACCAGTTGACGATCCGATGGCCGCGATAGATCATCCCTTCTTCGTACAGTCGCACGAAAGCCTCGCGCACCGCGCGCGAAAGTTTCTCGTCCATGGTGAATCGTTCGCGCGACCAATCGACTGACGCACCCTCGCGCCGTCTCTGCTTGAGAATTTGGCCGCCGTACTCCTGCTTCCATAACCAAACGCGTTCTTCAAACTTCTGGCGCCCCAAATCGTGGCGCGTAAGTCCTTCCTTCTTCAGTTGGCGCGTCACCATCAACTGCGTCGAGATGCCGGCATGATCCATTCCCGGCAGCCACAGCGCGCGAAACCCGGACATGCGTTTGTATCTCGTCAGCACATCCATCATCGTGTGCTGCAGCGCGTGGCCCATATGGAGCGACCCGGTAACGTTCGGCGGCGGAATTACGATCGAGAAAACGGGCGCGTTGGGATCCTTATTTATCTCCGGCGAGAAATAGCCGCGCTCTTCCCAGCGCGCATAGTGACTCTGCTCGGCTTCTTTTGGATCGTAGGTTTTGGGGATATCGATCATTTCGTAGTGATCACCGCCGGTTTAGTTCCTTAGATGTTCCGTGCTTCGGTAACGCGGTAATGAGTGCCCGTAGAGCTCGGTTGACCGACTCTGGAGTAGTGAAGACTTCGGCGACGTCCGGATCTACCAATACGACGAGCGGCTCATCCTTCGCTGTCGAGGCAAAACGATTGGGACGCGCATTTCGGTAATCGAACTTGTACTCACGGCGCATCTCACTGTTTACCTTCTTACGAGTCTTAGGAGCTCTTTCTTTCTTCATAGTCTTTTTGCTCTTTCCTTGTGAGCGGCCTGGCGCTGAAAATTCCTAAGCGACTTCCCTCGCGCTCGGTGAAACAAACCAAAACCAGCCGATTAAGTAAAGAATGGCCCAATAATAATCTCGCGACACTCTTCCTCTGAATGGTCCTCATCATCCACGATAACGGCCAATGGATCTCTGAAGACGGTGATGGCCTCATCAAAACTAACCCGGTGTTTCTTGAGATTCGTTGCGGCCTTCTTCGCATCCCACTCGAATCGCATCTATGGATTATAGCCGAATGAACGGACAGACCGCAGCGGCGCGCAAACAAAAAGACCGGGCAGCGACTTCACTACCCGATCTTGTCTCCGGCCCCGCTACTGCGAGCCGCTGTACCGTGCAGCTCAGCGGCCTTCTTCTTCGAGCTTCTTCTTGATCAATAACTCAGCCAGTTCGGGCACTACTTCCCAGGCGATTTCGCGCACGACCTTCTCAGAAAGGTTTTCGACCACGCGGCGAGCAATCGCGTCGATGGCTTCCTGGGACAATTCAAGATTAGGATCACCTGGTCCTCGATCTTCCTCCAACACGTTCACCGGCGACGCTGCATCCGCAGGGATTTCGGTAACAATCGCCCATTCCTGAAGCTCAGCAACCACAACAGGCTGTTCTTCATGCGCAGGTTCTGCCGCGATGACTTCAGCCGGTGAAGCGGCTTCAATCGGAGCGACCGATTCAGGAACTAATTCGGGCACGATAACCGCAGAACTGCTCACCGGTTCTTCATAGTCAAGATCCAAAATCAGATCTTCGGCGACGGACGGCGCGCTATCAAAGTCGCCGAGATCCAGCAGGGCGTCATTGAATGCAGCCGCGCTTGGTGTAATTTGGGGGCTTGGTTTTTCGTTCATGTAGGGGGTACCAATCGATGACATTTGTTCGCCAGGTCCAACCTCCGTCGGCGATTCCAACTTCTCCTCTATTTCAATCGCCGGCTCCATTTCGATCGAATCGTCTTGAGCGTAGGCGATGGGTTCGACAGTTTGACTGGTGGGCTCATCATCGATGCGTTCGAGCTTCTGCGTATCCGCGGTCTGCAGTTCGACGTCCGCCGCACACGCGCTGCCAGATTCCTCACCGGCTACCTCAATCGAATCATGGTCAGTCAGCGAGGCCGCCTCGACGAAGACCGTCACATTTGGCTCTGTCATAACCGGGGTTTCAGGAGCAGCCGGCGCGGCGGCATCGGAGCGCTCGAGTCCCAGAGTGGAGTATTCCTGAGCTGTGTCTTCCGCGTCTGCGGCTTTGCCGCCCAGAAGCGTGCCCACGCGGCTCACCAGTTGGCGGATGGATTGAAATGGTTTCGTCATGACATCATCGGCGCCTACTCGACGCGCCTCGGCCTGGTCGAAGGGTTCATGCAAGCCGGCCAAAAGCATAACAGGAATATGGGCGAACCGTTCATTTTGTTTGATAAAATCGCAGAGTTCATAACCGCCGATACCGGGCATCGAGACGCTGGCGAGGATTACGTCGGGCTTGGACTGCTCCAGTTTTTCCAGGGCCTCCTGACCTTCGCCGGCCGTCGTGACCTCCATTCCTTCATCAGTGAAGGTGAGGCCAAGCACCGTTTGGTAGTAGGGCGATTCGTCGGCGACTAAGAGCTTTCGTCCAGCAAACATGGGGCAACCTTCATTCGTAGTTCCAACACCGCTCCGGAAACGATCTAGAGGCCACGCGGCCTGATCCGAACCTAGCATCCGCGCGAAAAGCCCGTCAAGAGTTTTTGTGGCAAAGGTTCTAAGTGTTGGGTCGAGCTGAATTTGGGTTTCTGAAGTTTTCCAAACTCACAGCGCCCAATCCTTACAAAGCAGCTCAGCCTGTTCCAAAACAGTCTGCGTAGCCTTCTCCTGCTTGTCTGGTGGATATCCATGCTTCCGTAGGATTCGCTTTACGGCCCGTTGTTCGGACAGACTCGGCACTGGGATATCTAGTCGCGAATTTGTTTGCGACCGCGCGGGTGGTCCGGATCTCACGTTCCGCCTCCAGCCAGTCGAGCTGATCAAGGGCACTCTCGGGCAGTGGAGAATCAGCTTCTCGCAAGCGCCGCGTTAGACGGTTCTCCTGGAAGCGCTGCCATATCGCTTCTTCTTCATTGAATCGAAGAGCGAACTCTTGTGTGTCTGATATCGGCATCATGAAACTTGACCTCCCTTTTGCTTGCAGCGAATCGCGCGGCGAGAAGCCGCGACTCGCACAGTATTCTTTCGGCTATCGGTTCCTTCGGGTTCGAAGACCACACGCACTCGGGCCTTGAGAGCGTGGGCGACACGGCGCAGGTTTGCTCGCCCTTCGTAACCGGGCGACTCGAGCCGACTGATGTGTTGCTGCGAAGTCTTCAGCCGTCGCGCAAGGTCCTGCTGCGAAAGCCCGGCCTGCTGGCGCAAAGCGGCGAGTTGCAGCGCTACATCCCACGCTTCGCCGGCCTGCTCAAAACGCGCAGCGAACGCAGGGTCTTTCATCTGTTCGTCTAAATATTGCCTGAAATTGGTCTTTTTCATTACTTCATTCTCTTTCGCCTTCGGCGAATAGTAAGTCGAACGCATGAAATATGAAAGTAATGAAAGTGGCAAGCGATGCGACTCAGCCGCAGCACATGGCGGGAAGGCTCTGTCTTTCCGGGTAAGCCCCGCAAAACTCTCTCGGGCTACGGCCTCAGAAATGAGGCGCAGCCTCAAAAGAACTAAACCAATCTCCACGGTAAGCCGGAGGCTTACCGCACTGTGCGGCGGCAAAGCCGCAAGCCCGATGCAGATCTACTTCTTCCCTGACCGGGAGCGAAAGCCAATTTGTTTGCGACGGGGGAGCGGCGGCGACATCAGTTGTCGAATCGCGTCGAACACAACCCCGAACTTTCGATCGTACTTACTTTCAAGCTCATCAAACCGCCGTGATAGTTCGGCGTTCGACGCGAGCATTCGTCGCAGTTTTACAAAGGCGCGCATGATCTCGATGTTGACCTGGATAGCGCGTTCACCGTTCAAGACGCTCGACAACATCAGG
>JBGPWS010000301.1:0-5629 GCA_041492345.1 Pyrinomonadaceae bacterium
ATCTTCTTTGCGCGTCTGGCCTCGAGCATCGGCATGGAAGATCAGGTGAGACTAATTGCTAATAGACGTTACGACTTACCCGATGGCAGCCAACGCTTTTTGGTAGACGAGGCGATGTTGCTCAGCGTGACCGCAGAGCTGCGCGGGGAATTTATTGAGCCGATCAAGACCACAGTCGTCCAGAACATGCGGGCAATGACTACGTGGTGCTTGCGGAAGCGGTAGGCGGAAGTTGGAGGCGGCAAATGAGTAAAACCATCAGCGTGATCTTTGGAGTTGTCCTGGCGCTGCTGAGCGTGTTTTTTCTTTTTTACACGGCCCGGCTCTTGTATGTGACGCGCGGGCTGACGGCGATCCGCACCGGTGGTCAGGGCGCCTACGTAGGTGCGATTGTCTTTCCGCTGCTGGCGATATTGTTTGGCTGGGGCGCGTGGAGACTCTTGCGTCTGAAGAAGTAGGAGTTGTTCCTGTCTCCCTTCTCCCTCTGGGAGAAGGGCCGGGGAAGAGGGGCGTAGCTAGGGCGGCTCGGTACTCAAGCCCTCTCCCCAGCCCTCTCCCAAAGGGAGAGGGAGTCAATGCTGCAGGCTGGCAGCCTGCAGTACATCTCACGCTCTGGTAATCCTGTCCATTCCGCCCATGTACGGCCGCAGGGCTTCGGGAATCACGACAGAGCCGTCAGCTTGCTGAAAGTTCTCCAGGACCGCGATCCATGTGCGGCCGACCGCCAGGCCCGAGCCGTTCAGCGTGTGGACGAATTCCGGTTTCGATCCGCCGGCGCGGCGAAAGCGAATGTTGGCCCGGCGCGCCTGGAACGCTTCGTAATTTGTGCACGAAGAGATTTCGCGAAAGGTATTCTGCGATGGCAACCAGACTTCGATGTCGTAAGTCTTGGCGTTACCGAAACCCAGCTCGCCGGTCGAGAGTGTGACGACGCGATAGTGAATTCCCAGCCGCTGCAAAACGGTTTCCGCGTTGAGCGTGAGGGCCTCGAGTTCGTCGTAAGAATTCTCCGGCAGCGTGTATTTCACCAACTCGACTTTTTCGAACTGGTGCTGACGGATCACGCCGCGCGTATCTTTGCCGTAGCTGCCGGCCTCGGAACGAAAACAGGGCGTGTAGGCCGCCCACTTCATCGGCAACTGCGACGCGTCGAGAATCTCTCCACGGTAATAATTCGTCACCGGCACCTCGGCGGTGGGAATAAGATAAAGGCCGCGCTCGTCTTCCAGTTTGAAAAGATCTTCTTCGAACTTGGGCAGCTGGCCAGTGCCGAACAGCGAGTCGCGATTCACGATGAATGGCGGCAGGGTTTCCAGATAACCGTGCTCGCGCGTATGCAGCTCAAGCATGAAATCGATCAGCGCGCGTTCCAGACGGGCACCGGCGCCGTTGAGGATCGCGAAGCGGGCGCCGGTAATTTTCGTCGCGCGTTCGAGATCGAGAATGCCAAGCGCGTTTCCCAGATCGACGTGATCCTTGGGCTCGAAATCAAACGCAGGTGGTGTACCCCAGCGGCGAACTTCAGCGTTCGCTGATTCGTCCTTGCCGACGGGAACGCTTGCGTGGGGAATGTTCGGCAGCATTTCCAATATCTTCCGCATCCGGGCCTCGGCTTGATCCCGATCGCGCTCACCCTCGGCAACGTATTTCTTTAGCGTCTTCACGTTGCGACGAAGCCCGACGGCCTCGTCATTCTTTCCCGCTTTGATCAATTCTCCGATCTCGCTGCTCGCCTTATTAAGATCCGCGTTGTATGAATCCGAGATCTGGATCGCCTTCCGGCGTTCTTTGTCGATGGCTTCGAACTCCAGCAACAGATCAGTAGGGAAATTGCGGTCTTCCAGCTTTTGGAACACCGCGTTCAAATTTTCCCGTACGTAATTGAGATCAAGCATTTGCTGCTACCTTCGCGGTTATGGTATGAGAAACACTTCGATTATGCCACAAAGAGTTCGCAAAGCAGTTTTTCCCGCGGCCGGCCTGGGCACGCGCTTTCTGCCGGTGACCAAAGCGTCGCCGAAAGAGATGCTGCCGCTGGTCGACAAACCTCTGATTCAATACGTAGTCGAAGAAGCGGTCGCCTCAGGCATCGACTCAGTCATCATCGTTACGGGCCGCGGCAAGAGCGCTATCGAAGATCACTTCGATGTTTCCTTCGAACTGGAAGCTCTGCTCCGCGCACGCGGCAAGGAAGACGACCTGCGTTTGGTGCGTGCGATTACCGACATGGTGCGCGTCAGTTATGTGCGTCAGCGCGAGGCCCTCGGACTGGGCCATGCGATTCTGCAGGCGCGCGACCTGGTTGGCGATGAACCGTTTGCCGTGATGTTGAGCGACGACATCATCGATTCCAAAACTCCCGCGCTGAAACAGTTGCTTGATGTTTATGAGAAGTATGATGCGCCGGTGTTGGCCACGATGGAAGTAGCGGGCGAAGCGATCTCGCGATTTGGCGCGCTCGCCGTGGAAGAAGTATCAGACGGCGTTTATCGAATTAAGGACATGGTTGAGAAGCCGCCGCTCGCGAATGCGCCTTCGAACCTGGCGATTATCGGCCGATATGTTTTGACGCCGGATATCTTTGCAGAGATTGAAGGGACCAAGCCCGGCGCGATCGGCGAGATTCAGATCACCGACGCGATGCGCGCGCTCTTGAAGAAGCGCGATTTCTACGCAGTTCGTTTTGAAGGCACTCGTTACGATGCCGGCGACAAGCTCGGGTTCCTGATTGCGACGGTAGAGTTCGCGCTGAAGCATAGCGAGTTAGCGCCGGAGTTTCGACAGTATCTGAGATCGCTGAAGCTTTAGTCCGGGTAGTCTGAATCGATTCCGCCAGAGACACTGGAAATCATATGTCTGATCAAAAACCGTTCACAGGCCGCGCTGCAATCGTCACCGGCGCCACGCGTGGCATCGGGCGCGCCATTGCGCTGGAGCTTGCGCGACGCGGAGCGGACGTCGCATTCAACTATGCGAAGAGTGCCGAAGCCGCTGAAACCTTGAAAGCGGAGCTCGAAGCACTCGGCGTGCGCGCGTTTGCATCGCAAGTCGACGTGGCCAACACCGAGGCGACGGCGGAAATGGTGAAGCAGGTCAAGGATGCTTTCGGCCGCATCGATTTTTTGGTGAACAACGCCGGCATCGTGCGCGACACCTTGATCTTACGCATGAAAGAAGCAGATTGGGACGCGGTCCTTGATACGAATCTGAAAGGAGCTTGGAACTTCTCGAAGGCTGCTTTGCGCGTCATGCTGAGACAGGACGAGGGCGGCTCGATTCTTAACATCACCTCGATCAGCGGCATCGTCGGCATGGCCGGGCAGTCGAACTACTCAGCTTCGAAGGCGGGCATGATCGGTTTGACGAAATCTTTGGCGCGCGAAGTCGCCAGCCGCAAAATCACAGTGAACGCGCTGGCGCTCGGGATGGTCGCGACCGATATGGCCACCGCGCTCGACGAAACTTATCGAGCGAAGATACTCGAGCAGATTCCGCTGGGTCGGTTTGCCGAAACTGACGAAGCCGCACGCATCGCTTGTTTCCTTCTGTCAGACGATGCCCGCTACATCACCGGCCAGGTTATTCAGGTTGATGGTGGCTTGGCGATGTGAAGCCATTGCCGATTTCCAATTGCCGATTGCCAATTCTTGACTGTAATCGTGGACTATATGGTTAGGCGGACAATCGTTGCGGACACGCAGGTTTCAAAATCGGCAATTGGAAATCGGCAATCGGAAATGAGAAGAGATGCGCCCCGCCAATTCTTGCGAACTGGCAGGGCGAAAACGTCAGGGTAGGTTCTGGTGTTACAGGGTTGGCTAGGCCAGACTTGAGAATCGTCACTTATGGCCGATCCCGTAATTCAAAGGTGGTGGTTTCTATTGACGGCGGTATAAAGTCTGCGGCCCGAAAAAGAAAACAAGCTGCCGCATCTGCTTTCAATAATCCACGCCTCGTCTTCGAAGGCCTCTGCTTTAGGAAACCCCTGCCTGTCAAACACCTGCCTGTCCTTGCAAGTCCGAAATTATACCCGCCTGTCGACTGACGTCAAGCTAAATTCTAACGAATTCCGCAGCAGCCTTGTGACAAACTCCGCGCGCGGTTGACGCCGGGTGCTGATCATTTATGGCGTGCGCATCTCAGAGAGTCGATAGGCCTGACGCCTTACAGCTTCCGAAACATTGCGATTGAGCGCAATCGATTTCAGATCCTTCGTCCGAATTCGAGGGAGAATGTGGACCGCGGTGGCCATCGGTGTGCGCGGGTTGCGAGCCAGGTTATGAATAATCGGATAGGAACGGGCCCACGCGCGATTCGTGCCGATTAGTCGTAAGACCTCTTCAGCGACCGAGCGCATAGTCGCGATGTTTTCAATTTCATGATCGGTGATGCGCGGGTTGTGCATGACCGCGGTGGCGACCATCTTGTTCGCGTCGCGGACGAGAATACCCCGTGCTTCGCGGTCGCCTTTAATCCCCAGCTTGACGCGATCCCTGACCGTCATAAACATGATTTGCCGAATCAGCGAGATCCGTTCAGGCGAAGCGTCGCCTTCCAGGCGCTCAGCGTTGATGACTGCCTGGGCATTAACGGCCGTCTGCTCCGGAGTCTCGATCATCATCTCTTCGATGAACTCACGCGCGAGCCACGAGTCGTCGATGTCGGCATCTGAGACTTCGATGTGCTGGGCAATCACCCAGGCATCGTCGACGGACAGTTCGCCGGTGATGCCGGCCAACTCAGCAGATTCAAAAAACTCCGCCGCCGCGCTGTTTCCGCGAGCGCGTAACTCCTGGGCGATTTGGCGCGCGCCCCGCTCCTTTTCGAAAAACTCGCGCCGCGTTTCCTTCGCTCGGCGTTCGGCTTCTGCCGTGCGCGCCGGGTTCAGCAGGATGGCATCGATAATTCCCGGCGCCCGAATCAGACGCTGTTGGTTTAGGGTGATGAACTCAAGCAACGAGGCGTCCGCAGTAATGCGAGCCAGCAAAGCGATCGCTTCGTCCGGCGTGTTGTTGTTGCCGGCAATGGCTTCGTGCAAGTCGCGGCCGGCATTGGAGAGGGAAGCAAAGTACCCCAGCACCGCGGGCGCGGCGTCATTTGCTTTTGCCACGCTCAACAAATCATTCGGCTGCTGCGTGTTCAGCGTGGCTTGCGCGGCGCGGGCCACGTCCGGGTCATTGTCGGTGCTGAGATGAACCAGCGCTTCGAACAGGTCAGCCGCCGGCAACGGCAGCAATCCGCGCGCGGCCGCCAGCCGCGCCGCCGGTGGCGCGTTGCCCGAGATGATCGATTTGACGACCGGATTGGTTGATGTGGTGCTGGCAGCCATGGAAATTATCAGTAAAATGAGCGGCTATATTCGAGTTGCAGAATCATTGAAACTCTACGCCCGTCCTTCGTCGCCGGAGTAAACTCTATATTCTCGGCCGCTTCAATGCACGCCTGATCGAAGGCGCGATCCACCTTTCGCAACACGAGCACATGTTTGACGCTGCCGTCTGCGCCGAATACTGCGCGCAAGACCGCGGTACCAGACGCTCGGCCACCTCCAAATTCCGGCGCAGGTTTCTTTAGGATGCGAACCTTCGTAGTGGCTTCCTTACCCGAGACAATCTCTTCGTCATTACGC
>JBGPWS010000125.1:0-11669 GCA_041492345.1 Pyrinomonadaceae bacterium
ACCAGCGCACGGGGAGCGAGCGCAGGCCGCGCAGGAATGAGACGCGCAAACGACCCCGTCGTGATCGTTCACAATTTGGATGAGGCATCACCGTTTTTTGTGAAAGCTGCAGCGAGTGGCGAGACGTTCACCTCAGTCGTGTTTGAATTCAGGCGCGCGGTCGGCAGCGGCACCGAAGTTTATCAAACGGTCACGCTCACCAACGCGATGGTTTCATCCGTGAAGACAGTAAACGGTGACGGTCGTCCGATGGAAGAAGTTTCTTTCACGTTTCAAAAGATCGAATACCAAAACAAAGATGGCGCGGCGGCTGCCCCGGATACTTGGAAGCCGTAGACCTTCGGATCTCCGCAGCGTGACAGATCCGAGAGCTTGAGTTCAGATTTTCATGGAGACCTGGAAAACTCCCTCTCCCTTTGGGAGAGGGTCGGGGAGAGGGAGTCAGCGTTCTTGTTTGCGCTCAAGCCCTCTCCCTAGCCCTCTCCCAAAGGGAGAGGGAAGAGCACCGCATTTTCTCTATGGAGGAAGACATGAGACTGACACTTGATTCTAAATGGAAAGAAGTTCTATTGCTGATCGCGGCATTGCCACTGGCTGCCTGCAGTCTGGGACAGTCGCCGCAAACCGGTTCACGCTCATCGCCAGCCGGCGATCGTGGCACGAGCGGCGGCTCTTGTAAGAACGTCGACATCTGCACCGTCATTCCTCTGGCACAAGTGAACACGGCGACGAACAAGATGTTGACCAGCAGCTCGGAGACCAGCAGCGGTACCGGCCCCAACAGCGGCGACACGTGCGACTACAACGGCACCGGCCCGAGCGGCGGCTTCGTTCAGCTCATCCGTTTTTGCTCCGATCCGGCGAGCAACGCGGGCGTGCAGGTCGACACGGACAGAAATGCGTACCTCGCACCAATGGGCACGAGGACCGACGTCGCCGGCGTTGGGGAGAGAGCCTTCTACCAATCGGAGCCCACCGGCTCCGGCCTCCCGACAGCCAAGGTGCTGTTCGAGGCGGTGAAGGGGCCGATCGTGGTTACCTTCCGGGCGAGCAACGTGGCGCCCGCGGACGACGCGACCGTCAAGCAGGGCCTGATCGGCTTCGCGAACACGCTGCTGGCCGCAAAGTAGTCATCCAATGCGCTCTGAATTCCTTTTCGGGAGGGAAACATGAAGCTAAGACTCGAATGGAAAACCAGTGTCGTGCTGGCACTGGCATTGTTGCTAACCGGTTGCAGCCTGATGAGGAAGGGCGATTCAAACTCTTCCTCCGAAGGAAATAGGAAACAGCCTGGCTCGACCAAGACCACCGCATTCAGCCCCTCGAGCGACGCGCGGAAAGATCTTGGTGACGCGCTAAGAAAGTTGGGCAGTACTTACCCGTATCGTCTGACTGAAACTAGTTCTGACGCGAAGGATGGTCAGATCGTGATGCCTGAGACGACGCGCGTGGCTGAATTCGCCGGGCCGGATCGGTCGCACGTGAAATTTACCGGAGGAGCCGGAAACGACTCGGAGGAGATCACCATTGGTGAGAAGCAGTACTCGAAGACAGACGGCAAATGGAGAGAGGAGACGCGCGACTCTTCTCCTCAGCAAAAGACAATGAATGCGTCGGAAATCGAAAAGCTCGTGGGCGATGCAATGAAAGATGTGAAATACGTCGGCCCGGAAACCGTCAACGGTGTTCCATGCTTTGCTTATACCTACCGCTTCGAGGCAGGCACCGAAGGCCACACCTTTGCAGGCCCAGGCAAAGTGTGGGTCGGCGCTGGGGATGGACTCGTGCATCAGATGGACCTGGAGTACAAGGTCGCCAACTACGTACATACATCGCACACAGTTTTCGAATACAACGTGAACATCAAAGTCGAGAAGCCTGTGATGTAGCGGGCACGACGACAGGTTCAGCTTCGGGCACGCGGTTGCGCGTCGCGGAACTTTTCCGATCAGAGAAGGAGGATATTTCTATGGACAGCGAACTCGTGAATTTGCAAAGGCGAGTGGCAGAGTTGGAAGCAGCGCTCGCAGCGATCTCTAGTGAGTCGCGCCAGCCGAAACTTCGTAGACGGGCGGCTTTGGCGCCGTTGATTTGCGTGGGGATCCTTGCGGTCTGTGTTTTGATTCTCCTCGTCAGAGGCGTGGGGCCATCGGTCACCGCGCAGGGCGGAAGCACGGGTCCGTCCAAGGTCGTCGCGCCGTTCCAGGTCGTGGACGGCAAAGGCCAACTCTTGTTCAGCGTGCAGGCGGAAGACAGCGGCGGCGGTGGGGCCGCCTTCATTTTCACCAACGCTGGAATTCCCGCCGCCGAGATGCTTGCTACTCAATCCGGTAATGGCCAGTTGAGAATCATGCACAACGGTGCCACTAAAATCTCGCTTGGCATCTCGACCGCAAGCGACGCCGGCAGCATCCTTCTGTTCAGCAACAGTCAGGCAGAGACGATCATCCACGGAGGAGTCGGAATTCAGCAGAAGAACGCACAGGGACAGCCGGTGGCCCAGTTGGGCGCCGATGATAACGGTCAGGGATATGCCATGGCGGCAAACCGCGCGGGAACCTACCTGTCGAAGATCTCCGTGGCCGCGGATGGCTCCAGCGGCAGAGTGGAAGTCTCGCAGGGCAGCGACATCAAAGTATTGATGGGTGTTTTGGAGAACGGTAAGGGAGACGTGTGTGCGCACGGCGACCCCGGCAAACAAGTCTGTCTCAGCGGCCTGGCCGTCAAGTCATTGATACGGTACTGAAGCCGCAACGTGCTTATCGCCAAAGTCGAAACTTTGTCATCGGTCATGCGATAGCATCCATTCCGTGCGTTGCTTGCGCATTCGCTTTGACGAAAATATTTCGCCGAAGTAGCGCTGTTCACTTCATCACTTGTGCGCTCGTTCACGCTACGCGCGCCGCGAACTCTAAACTCGAAATCCAAAACCCGAAACTGACTAATGGTCCGTGTCCCCCTAACCCCAAACCAACGCCGCGGTTTCTTCGCCGCATGGGGTGGCTGGGTCCTGGATGGGATGGACTCGTTTATCTATGCGCTGGTGTTAGTGCCGGCGCTGCGCGAGCTGCTGCCACGATCGGGAATTCCTGGCGATCAATCGAATGTAGGTTTTTATGGCGGTCTGCTATTCGCACTGTTCCTGGTGGGCTGGGGATGCTCACTCGTCTGGGGCCCGATTGCCGATCGTTTCGGCCGCATTCGCACGCTCATGCTCACGATCCTGTGCTATTCGATCTTCACTTTTCTCGGAGCGTTCGCCACGAGCGTCTGGATGCTTGCGGCCTTCAGATTGTTAGCAGGCATGGGAATTGGCGGCGAATGGTCCATGGGCGGCACGTTCATCGCCGAAGAATTGCCGGAGGCGCGGCGCAAGATGGCTGCCGGGTTGATGCACACCGGCTATTACGTCGGCATCTTCCTCGCAGCGATCGCCAACTACTTCATCGGCGCGCGCTATGGTTGGCGGGCGATGTTTGTGGTGGGCGGAACGCCCGCTCTACTTGTGGGCTTCATTCGTTACGGCGTGAGAGAGTCCAAACGCTGGGAAAATCGTCTTGCGCAGGTAGGCCGAGCATGGACGATGCAACGTGCATTTTTCGCGCTCTTCTCTCCGGAGTATCGTCGGCGCACGTTACTCAACTCGACGTACTTGCTGATTTCCATCGTCGGCTTGTGGGCCGGCTCGGTCTATGTTCCGGCGTCCGTAAGCCAGCTTGCGATGAAAGCAGGATTCTCTGAAGGACAAGGCGTGCGGCTGGCTTCTTACGGCACCATGTTGCTGGCCACCGGGACCATTATTGGTTGTCTCTTGTTACCCATCCTGGCTGAAAAGTTCGGCCGCCGGTTGACGCTCGCGATCTACTTCGCCTTGATGGCCGGGTTCATCTCATTGAGCTTCGGCTACGTTTTTTACCTCCAGGCGCACGCGCTGGTTTGGTTCATGATTTGTTTGTTCTTTCTCGGCATTGGCGGAGCTAACTTTGCGATGTACACACTCTGGCTGCCGGAACAGTACTCAACTGAGTGTCGGGCCAGCGCCTTTGCGTTTGCGACCTCGATAGGGCGCTTTGTCGGCGCGGGTATCACTTTTCTGGTCGGCGCCGGCGTCGCTTACTATCACACCATCGGGACTCCCGTGGCCCTCACGTCGCTGGCCTTCCTCGTGGGCCTGCTGCTCTTGCCGTTGGGCAAGGAGACGAAAGGCGCTCCGCTTCCAGCTTAAAGCCCAGGTATTTACCGCACACGTGAAAACTCTTTACGGGTCGCAGAATTCCGTTTACTATCTCCGCGCTCTCAAAACTCGTCCTCAAGGAGTGTCCTCTATGAAGTGCCCCTATTGCGCCGAAGACATCAAGGACGAAGCTATTGTGTGTCCGCAGTGTAGACGCGACCTCACATTCTTCAAGCCGCTGGACAAAAGGCTGCAGGCGATTGACTCGGAACTTGCCGCTCTCACTGAGTGTGTTTCAAAGATTTCTGCTCACCTGGATCGTCAGCGTGCGGACGGAAATGAGAACCCTGAGGCGAAGGCGCCGGTCGTCAAGCTTAAGAAACCCACGGTCTGGCAAATGCTATTGATGGTGCTCTTGCAGTTTCTGCTCACAATCGTTTTACTGGTGGGCCTTGTGGCCTTGAGTGCTGATCTGCGACCTGTCTACGGCCGTCTTGAAGTTACTGGTGATGACTTAAAGCAAAGGCTAGTGATGGAACGTCGAGTGTTAGAGGACAATCTGCAAAAGAACGAAGAATTCGATCGCCGCCGAAGCGTGCTCCTTAAGATCTTCATACCTGCGTTATTTGTGTTGCCTATCGCGCTGGGATTGTGGATTGGGCTCAGGTGGCAAGGTACTAATCTTAAGCGTTACCTGCTGGTCGGTCTGCTGTGCGGATCGGTTGATGGTGCAATCATATTGACTATGGTTATCAGAACCGTGCAAAGCCACGGACATACTCAAGGAGATTTTTCGTTCGCAGCATTATTTATACTCATAGATCTATTCCGCTGTATCTTCGGATTTGCAACTGGAGGGTTGTTGGGAGACTGGTTAGAGAGAAGAAGATATCCCGAGCTTTATGGTCGAGGCTTCAGCGACTTGGTGGCGCCCATGCCGTCAAACCGCGGGGAACGCGTGGGACACTTCGGCCGCATGACCCAGGGTTTAGGGAGCCTTACATCTTCGGTTGCTCCTCTTGTGCCTTTGATAGGCTTGATAATCACCTCAGTATTCGGGTTCTACGCGGCTCAAGAGGCGGCGAAGAAAAGCGAGGCAGCGAAGAAAGCAGCAGAGAACGAGAAGTCGGCGGTCTCCAGACCAGCCGACAATACGCCGGCCCCGAGCCCACAACCATCGGCCCGGTAATGAGTGGGCCGGGAACTTATTCGTATGGACAGATCACAACGAACGGTGGATTCCCTGAAGTTGCTTCAGGATTGGAGCAAGTGGCTGATCAGTCTGGAGACGATCGTTTGCGTAAGCCTCTGGCCGAAGCTGACCTCCAAGCCATCGCCGTCAATTTTCATGTATACCGGTTGGATGATGTTTTGGGCTTCGATCATCATCGCGGCAATTCTGTTGCTTTGTATCTCCGTTTTTGTGCGGCGAGTGGATGAGTCCGCCGATCGTGACATGAAAAAGGTTTGGGTCCTGGTTGGTTTGCAATACGCTTGCTTTCTCACCGGACTGTTTTGCTTTGCCTTGAAAGTCGTAAGTTTGTGGCTGGGATTTTCCGATTGACGAGTACATTCGTGAACCTGCGACTAACAACATCGGTGGTTGTGCTTTTTCTTCTGCTCGCCGGCGTCGTTGCCGGCAGCGCAAGTGAGTTACGAAACGCGCGCGGCTCCGAGGCTTCGCTACAACCTCAAGGCACGAGCAAACCAGTTGCCCGGCTACAACCGAACACACTCTGCGCCAAGGACGAGCGCGTGATCTTCAGTTGCCCGGTCAAACGTCCGGCGAAGCTTCCTGCGAAAATTGCTTCGCTGTGCGCGTCGAAAGATCTGACCAACGAACGTGGTTACTTGCAGTATCGCTTTGGCCTGCCCGGAAAGATCGAGCTTGAGTATCCGAAAGATCGGCAGGGGACGCAGCAGAAGTTTCACTACACGCACTACTTTCGCGCGCAGTTTGACCTGACAGAGATTAGCTTCACGATCGACGGCTATGAGTATTCAGTTTTTGATGATTACAACGGCGAAGAGAAACCGGCCGTAAGCTCGCAAGGCGTCAGCGTCACCGCGCCCGGCAAACCGAAAGAAGTCAGTTTCGTCTGCCGCACGAAACCAAAGGCTGATTACAGTGATTTGCAGGCCGTGCTTGGTAACGATCGGGATTAGTGCGGCGATTGCGAGCACGCTACCCAGCAACCAGTTTTCTAAATAGTCCACGCATACTACCCGGTCATGCACGCCTTGAGCCGCGTTCACGCGCCTTGCCCTATGGGGTTATTAGCGCAGCCGTTTTACGGCTGGGTCAGCAGCGCCGAAAATTGCCGAGAGCCCGCTTCAGCTGGCTTATTTGTTGTTGGCTTTAGCCGTGATGCTAAAGCGCTTGATTGTAAGCACGCTGAAGCGCGCTACCGTGAGTATCGTCCGTGCCTACCCAGCGCTCAAAGCGCTGGTCTATTAACCCTACGTGAAAGCCCGATGAATCGGGCTCTCTTTCAGCACATAAAATTTCCGACTCACCGGATGCGTGAGATTGCGCCAACGCGAGAGTGACCGTTCACTCACGATCTCAAAGCCAAAGGATTCGAAGATCGAGCGCCATTCCGATTCGCGGCGAAAAGTGCATGGCCCCGTGCGTCCGCGCCACTGTTGATTGTGAATCCAGCACACGCCCTTGTCCCACCAACTTCCGGGAATGTCTTCGTAAATAACCGCGAGACCGCCGTCGCGCAGCACTCGACGCATTTCATCCAGTACGACCTGAACGTCTTGAGCGTGATGAAGCACGTAGCAGAGCAGCACCGCGTCCACTGAATCATCCATCACGGGAAACTGCGCGCCGTCGTAGCGGCGATAATCGATGGGCGCGTCCGCACTACTTCCTAAGTCTATTCCCAGCGCGGTACTAGCGAGCATTGCGCTCAGATGATGCGCGATGAAGCCGTTACCACACCCAACATCCAGGACTTCCGAGCCAGGAGGAATAACCCGCGCGATTTCCAACGCCATGTCATAAGCGCGGCCCACCTTGCGCCGCCGCCGCTCGCGCTGCCAACGGCGTCGTAAGCCGTCGAGGATGCCCCCGTTAGATACCGCAAAAGGATCGAAGAAGGTCTTCGGCCGCGGCGCGATACGCTCGCCGGAAAAGGGAGTTACGGGTTGCGAGATTGGCACAGTTCGCGGAAACATCGTCAGCGTGTTTTAGCAATCGCGATGCCGGAGGCGAGGGACGTCGGATTGTTGGATTCGTTGCGGAATGAAGTGACGGAGCCCGGCGGCGCGTGAATTTCATGACGCTTGGCCGCAAGGAACGTCGGACAGAAGTCGTGACGGTGAGCTGTTACGGGGTACCGTCGTTCGTGCGCAATATACCAGGTCTGTAACCTACGGGCTGGTTGAGAACATATTTCGTTAGTATCATGCGCCTTACCAGCGTGATCCAAATTCATGCTTCACCCTCGGAAAGGAGCGGACATGTCTAACTCAGTTTCCTCCGAAAGACTGCGCACCGCGATTGGCACCCTCTGCCTGCTCGGACTTGTGACCCTGGCCTGCAAGTCACTGCCGGGCGCGAAGATGAACATGTTTGAAGGCACTAACGCGCAGGATGGCGCGGCAAAAGTTAAGGCCAAACTCGGGGTTGATCCAGTAAAGGTCAGCCGGATCGAGATTCACGAAGATCGAATGTCGATCGTGGTTCAGGATCCGGCCAAGCCTAAGAACTTTGACGAATACACCTGGGAGAAGGGTACGTTGTCGGGACCTAAACCAGTCGAGGCCATGGTGTTTGGTAACCAGGAGCTCACCGCGGACAAGTTGCGGCTCTTTAATCTAAATGAAGCTAACCTCGGCGCAGTCGCCGATGTGTGCCGCAAAGTAGCGGAGCGCGCGCAGGTCGAAGACGGAAAGTGCGAAAACATTTCCGTCGATTGGGAATCCGCGCGTTGGACCCGCACCAAGGAAGAAAACGAAAAGAAGCAAGCTGAGGCGAGAGAGGAATTCACGCGGAAAGCCCGTGACGGCAAGCTCGACCCCATGGAGCAAGCACGAAAGCAGATGGGCGATCTGGCCGTGACGTGGCGGGTGTATATCAAAGGTCCGCGAGCAACGAAAGATTTTTGGGTCGACCTGAAGGGGAACGTTTGGGATTACCACTGAGAGCACTGAGGAGTTGCAGAATATGATGAAGAGGCTACTGACAATCGCATTATTATTGACGCTTCTGGGCAGTGCTTTGGCTCAGACCGGCTCGCGAACGAGAACCAACAGCGCTTTACCACCCAGTTACTGGCCCCTCGAAAAAAGCCAGCCAATCATCGACAAAACCCAGACGATACGGCTGGCGCCGGACCTCTCTCAGCTAAGCGCAGACGAACGGAAAGCGGTTGCCAAGCTGCTCGAAGTAGGAAAGATTTTTCAGGGCATTTATGAAGATCAGCGACATCAGCAGGCGCTTTCGTCTGATCGAGATTTGCTTCAACTCGACAAGCGCAATGGATCGACGCCGGTCACGCAGAACCTACTGACACTTTATCGACTCTTCCAGGGACCAATCGCGACCACGCTTGAGAACAAACGCGAACCATTCCTGCCGGTTGAGCCGGTCGTTCCGGGCAAGAACATGTATCCGTGGGGTGTGAAGAAAGAAGAGATCGAAAGCTTCTTGACGTCGCATCCGGAGAAGCGCGATGAAGTGATGGGCTTGCGCTCAGTCGTTAGATTGGCGAACTCCTTGAGTGCCGACAGCGACCTGGCGAAGCTGCGAAAATATCCGGTGCTGGACACTCTGCATCCGGGATTGCGATCTGAATTGGAAGCGATCCAGGGTGGCAAAACTCCTCCGCGCGGGGCGATGCCGCTGCGTACGCAAGGTTTCTACGCGGTTCCTTATTCGGTTGCATACGCGGACGAGTTGATGAAAGCGTACTCGCTGCTGAATGAAGCCGCCGGTGCGCTGCAAAAGGATGACGAGGAATTTGCAGGGTACCTGCGCAATCGCGCCCGCGATTTGTTGTCTGACGATTATGAGTCGGGCGATGCCGCTTGGGTCACCGGCCACTTCAAAAACCTCAACGCGCAAATCGGTTCATACGAAACCTACGATGATGAGCTTTACGGCGTGAAAACATTCTTCGCGTTCAGTCTGCTGGCGACGCGACAGCAGGAGACGACGGCGCTGCGGCAGGCAATGAAGGGCCTGCAAGCTCTCGAAGATTCGCTGCCCTACGATCATCACAAGAGGATTCGCGAAGATATTCCGGTTGGTGTGTACGACGTGGTGGCTGACTTTGGCCAGGCGCGCGGCGGCAACACGGCGACAATTCTGCCCAACGAAAGTTATCTGGCGCGTCGCTACGGCCGCACAATCCTTCTGCGCGCGAACATCATGCGCGAACCGAATATCTTCGAAGGCACGTGGCGCTCATTCGCGGCGGCTGTCGGAGAAGATCAAGCAAAAGAGTTGACCTCTGACGGAAACTTTTATCGCACGCTCTGGCATGAGGTCGGGCACTATCTCGGCGTCGATCGCACCAAAGACGACCACGATCTCGACCAGGCCCTGCAAGATGACGCCAGCGCGCTGGAAGAGATGAAAGCCGATCTGGTTTCGCTTTATGTTGCTGAAGCGTTGCACAAAGAGCATTACTACACTGACGAGCAACTGCGATCGGTTTACGCCGGCGGCATCCTGCGTGTGCTTCAGAACAACAAGCCACGGCGCGATCAGCCTTACAACACGATGCAGTTGATGCAGTGGAACTTCTTTCTGGAAAACGGACTGCTCACTTTTGAGAACGGGAAGCTGGGCATTCACTACGACAAGTACCATTCGGTCGTGGGCAAGCTGCTCCAGAAGGTGCTCGAGGTTCAGTACGCCGGTGACAAGGCAGGGGCTGATCAGTTCATAGCTCAGTACACGACCTGGAAAGAGGATCTCCATGGCGTGATTGCCAGGAACATTCGCGAACAGTCGCGCTACCGGTTCCGGCTATTCAAGTACGCGGCGCTCGGGGAGTAAAACAGTAGGCAGTAGGCAGGAAGCAGTAGGCAGCAAGAAAACAGCGGGGCAGTAGCCCGACCGCGAGGGAGGGCTTAGCCAGCGCAATCCCTCAATCCATGAAAAGAGATCCGCGCACGATCATCCTCACGCTGTGGCGGTGTCTCAAACTGCAATGCCCTGCCTGTGGTCGCGCGCCAGTTTTCGAGAAACCTTTCAACCTTAAGACGCGCTGCGCCGCGTGCGACGTAATCTTCAAACGTGAGGAAGGATTTTTTGTGGGCGCGATCATGGCCAACGTGGCGGCTACCGAGGTCTTGATCCTGGTCGTCTACTTTGCTTGTCTGCTTTTCACCAACCTGGATGACCAGACCGTGTTAACTGTCCTCTTCGTCTTTGGCGTCACCTTTCCGCTGGCGTTCTATCACCATAGCTGGAGTTTGTGGCTGGGTCTCGATCACTTGATCGAGGGGTTGCCGAAAAGAAATGAGCGATAAGCACTGACAGGATTTACATGATTGACAAGATATCTAAGAAAATCATGTGAATCTTGTTAATCCTGTCTAGAGTTCTAACCGTCATCGTTCCGTGTAGGGTGCAAGCGCGCGGCGCAGTTCTTCCGGTATCGTGATCGGATCGAGCGTATCGCGCCGCACAGAGACGAGCACGAAATGCGCAGTGGCAATTAACCCCTCTTCAACTGTCCCGTCCGGCCTTTTGCGACGAACTTCAAAGTCCAGACGTAGCGATGTCTTCCCGACATGGCCGACATAAACGCTGACTTCCAAAAGATCATCAAGCTGGGCGACGCGGCGAAAGTCGCATTCCAGGTGGACGCGCGGCAGCCAGATGTCCAGTTCGTCAAAGACCTTGCCATAAGGCATGCCGACCGCCCGAAACAGCTCGGTCTCAGCGATTTCAAAGAAGCGAATGTACGAGCCATAGAAAATAATCCGCGCCGCGTCGACATCGCCCCAGCGCACGCGTTCGTCAATGGTGAATTTTTTGGGTTCGGTCATCTCAATATTCAGCGGGGGCAAGCCCCCTTCCCAACCCTGAGCTGCTTTCACATTACGATGGTTTCAAGATCGAAAGCCTTCCAAGGCTAAAGAAAATAATCAACGCTGGCAATCTCTCAGGTCAGGAAGGCGGGCTTGCCCCCGCAGTATTGGTAAGTATTTCGAGGAGACCGAGTAGGGCCATATTGAAAATCTCCGGCTGTTCCATGTTCGTCATGTGCGCGGCATCTTCGATGATCTGCAAACGCGAGTCACGGATCCTATCATGCATGAACTCTGCATCGGCAACCGGTCTGATCGGATCGTCACGGCCCACGACGATCAGCGTTGACACGTTTATGTTCGGAAGATCGGCTGAATAATCACGTCGCGCGGCCATGCCACGCTGGGCCGCGGCGGCGCCTTGCGGATCAGCACCCAAGATCATCTCACGAATGCCAGCGACGACTTCGGGTTTCTCGGCGAGTGTCCGCGGCGCCAG
>JBGPWS010000257.1:0-6697 GCA_041492345.1 Pyrinomonadaceae bacterium
CCCGCAGCATGTTGGTCCAATCGCCGGTCAGGATCGTGATCACGAATCCCATCAGCGCGATTGCGCCGCCGATGCAGGCTACCTGAATCGTCGTGTCCTGCAGCGTTTTCAATAAGCCCGACACGCCTTTAACGGCCGCGACATCTTGCAGGCGCATCGCGGCGAACTTCGTTCGTCTGATCATAAAGGCACCCAGACCAAACACCAGCACCGCAATCCACAAACCCATAACAAGCGAAGGATCGCCTGGTCGAAAGACACGGTCCGTGGCAACGAAAGCAATTGCCACCAGCGCCACATCCAGCACGAGAAAACCGGCCACGACCAGAGTGGATGTGCGATACCGCCGAATCAGCTCGTTCTGCAGGTCTACGGAATTCGGCTTCATATTAGGAAGTAAGTAAGAACGCCGCGCGAAATGCGGCGAAGCTTCGGCTATCGGTTAATGTCGGTCTGCAAACCTTTCCGGTCCAGACGAATGACAATTAAGGTTTCGGCGTGGGCGTTGCAGTCAAACGCGGCCGCGACGGCGTCGAAGCAGGATTGGCCTGAGCAGGCACCGTTCCGTTCGGTGTTGGTTGAGTCACCGGAGCCCGCGGCGGGGTTCGCATAATTACCGGTTGCAGCGCACTATTCGGAATCTGCCCGTTGTTAGCAATCGCCTGGTCGATGAGATCGGTGCCTTCGCCGTGTTTGGTAATCAGAATTCCGTCGTGGCTGGTCGTTACGCTCGCGTTGCCGCTGATCTGCTGCATCATGTTCTGCATGAACGTGGGCTTTTCACAGGTCGGCAAGTCTTTCTTGATCTGATCAGGTTCGGGAATGGCGGCGCCGATGATGTTCAGTTGATCTTTCGCCTTTTCGACGTATTCGCTGTTCGGATAATCGCGCACGAGTAGCTGATAATACTTGGCAGCTTCATCGGGCTCTTCTTCTTCCTGGTAAGTCGTGGCCAGGCGGAAATAGACTTCATCCATCAAACAGAAGGTCCGATACTTGTCGGTAATCTCTTTCAGACGATCCTGCGCACCCTTCAGGCCCAACTTGTTGTGTTTGTATCGCGTGTCATAGTAAAACCTGGCGACCTGAAGATTGTGCATCGCCAGGTTATCCTGCGTCTCGCGTAGTCGCAGTTCAGCGGCCGGCCGGAGGCTTGATTGTGGACACTGCTGCAACATCACTTTCAAGCGCTGTTCGGCTTTGCGGGCATGCGAGATGTCGCGATCAGACAAACCCATCTGCCGCATTTCAGTTTCCGCTACTTTCATCATGGCGTCGCAGGTGAGCGCATCAGTCGGGAAGAAGGTTAGCCAGTCTTGATAAGCCTGTCCCGCCTGGATCAGCGAACTGGTTGTGCCTTCAAGAAAGAATGAATCGGCAATCGCCAGCTTTGCCAAAGGCAGGTAAGCAGAGTCGGGATACGTCGTAATGATCGTCGTGAAAAGCAAACGGCCGGTTTCGTGACTGCCCTTGCGTACTTCCCGGGCGGCCTCGATGAAAAGCACGCGATCGCGACCCGGGGCTACCGTGCCGGTTAATTCGGCGTACTTGTCACTGCTTTTGCCGGGCAGCAAACCAAGCATGCGCCGCTTACCTTTCTGGGGTTTCGGATGATAGTCAGATGCCGTCTCGCTTCCCGCAGTCCTCGCTGCGGCAGTGGATTGGAGCGCCGCCTCAACCCGGGTATTCAGTTCGGTAACCGAGACTTCCAGCCCATCAAGCTTGGAAGTGTCGTATTTTTCCGCCTTTTCTTCCTTGGTCCGGAGATCGTTGATCTCGCTCAGCACCGAACCAACTTCCTTCTCCAGACCGCGCAGACGTTCACGCGGATCGTCAGGGTTCTTTTCCTTGTTGCCGGAGTCTTTGGCGTTGATTCCCGCAATCGCGCTGTCGAGTGAACGACGCATCGATTCGAGCTTAGAACGCATGATGTCGATGCGCTGGAGGTTCGACAGCCCGGTTTGAGACGACTGGTTCTTGTTGCCCTGGGCGCGCGTGACCCCAGCCGTCGATAGAGCTATCGCAAAAAGCGCCACAGCGAGCGAAATCAGATGAAGCATGCCGCGGGGACTAACTCTTTGCACTAAAGGAAAAGACATTGAAAAACCCTCCAAAACAATTCGTGACCGCTCGGATTGTAAACTGATGACCCTCAGAGTTACCACTCGGAGGGCGCCGTCTTAGTTAAGGCCGGCCACCGGCACGGAAAATCGCAAATCAAAAATCGGAGATCCGCATTGACTAGACCCACAAAACCGTTGCCTCGCGCAACTCTCGCAGCGCAATCGCCGGGTCGGGCGCGCCAAAGATCGCCGAACCGGAAACAATTATCTCGGCCCCCGCGCTGGTAACCTCGGCGATGTTGTCGCTATCGATACCGCCGTCAATCTCTATGCGGGTCTTCAATCCGCGTTCATCGATCATCTTGCGCAAGCGCCGAACCTTGTCGAGTGAGGCCGGAATAAACTCCTGGCCCCCAAACCCCGGATTGACGGACATTAGCAAGACATAATCAGCAAATTTAACGGCTTCGTCCAAAGCCGACAGCGGCGTCGCGGGATTGATCGCAATCCCCGCCAGCCCTCCGGCAGATCGTATTGCCGACAGCGTTCGGTGCGCGTGCGGGTCGGCCTCGATGTGGATTGAAACCATTTGCGCCCCAGCCTTAACGAACTGTTCGGCGTAACGTCCTGGCTCGACGATCATCAGATGCGCATCAATGGGCAGTCGGGTTGCACGGGAAAGTGCTTTTACCACCGGCAAACCAATGGTGATATTCGGCACAAAACGTCCGTCCATGACATCCACGTGGAGCAAAGATGCCCCCGCACGCTCGACAGTCTTGATCTGTTCGCCGAGGCGGGTGAAATCTGCGGAAAGAATTGAAGGGGCAATCTCAATCATGACGTTTCCAAAGCGCTAAGGCGTCGGCGCGGTGACGGGCGGACGGCGGTTGGTATTTACATTACCGGCGCCGCGGTTCAGGTTTCCTCTGGGTACGCTATTCGAATTCAGGTTGCTGTGAACGGGAGTCCCGGCGGGATTAGCGTTCAGGTTTCCATTCGTGGCGCGGTTAACATTGCCATCGCTGTTACGGTTTCGGTTGGCCGCGCGATTCGCATTCGCGTTCAGATTGTCATTGGTATTTTTGTTGGCCGGTTTCTTTTTCTGCTTGTTATCGTTTGAGTTCGTACTTGAATTGGTGGCGTTGTCGTTTTCGGGCTTCTTTTCGGTGTTGGAGTTGACATTTGAATTCGTAGTAGTTGAACTCTCGCCTTCCTTGGTCGGACGGCTGATGTCCACCGCCACAGTCTGCCCAACCTTGACGATCTCTCCGGCATGCGGCAGTTGAATCAAAACGGTATCAGGCTTCGCCTCGCTGGTTGGCCGCGTGGCGCGCACGCGAAAATTCAAACCCGCTGAGCTAATAGTGTCCTCCGCAGACGCCCGGTCCTTGCCGACGATGTCGGGCACTCTTGTCTCGGAACTCCGCAATGAAAGGTAAATAGCGCCCAGCAGCCCGCCGGTGAAAGCGATGGCAATTCCCACTACGATGAGAATTCGTTTTAGCGCAGTGAGTGCTTGAGTTGTGAAAGACACGATGGATTCAGTCTCTTTTCGCGGCGCAAATCAATCCGGGCGCAGGTCAGGGCGAAGTCTAACATCCGCGCGCAAACAGCCGCAACCGAACCGCGCTACACCCGGCGTTTGAAGAGGATCATGAAAAAGCCGTCCACATCGTGACGATGCGGCCACGTGCGAAAGGCGCCACTCGCGGTTGCAAGATCAGCTGGAGCGTCGAGAATCCGCGCGTTGGTCAGTCGCGACTGATCGAAGCCGCAATGCTCTTTAAGGAAGTCTTCCGCCACGGCCTCGTTCTCGTCCCTTTCAAGCGAGCACGTAGAGTACAGGAGTATTCCACCCGGCCGGACCATCTCAGTGGCATGCGCGAGAATGCGTCCCTGCTTCGACGAAAGCTCGGCAATATCCGAAGGCTGAATTCGCCAGCGAATCTCCGGGTTGCGCCGCAACGTGCCGGTTCCTGAACATGGCGCGTCCACGAGCACGCGATCGAACGAGGCGTTAACGAACGGCAAATCACCGGTAGCGTCAGCAACAACCGCTTGAATGGGGTCATTGCCCTGGGTTGCCGCCAGCTCGCGCAAAATGCGCAAACGATGTTCGTACAGTTCGCCGGCGACGATCATTGCTCGAGGCGCCAGCGCGCCGATGTGAGTGGTCTTGCTGCCAGGCGCCGCGCAAAGATCGAGCACTCGATCGCCGGATTGGGCATCGAGCAGATGGGCAACCAACTGCGAGGCCTCGTCCTGTAAGTAGATCAGTCCGGCGCTCGTCAGGCTGCGAACGAGCGCGGATTTGTGTCCAATCACTCGCCACGAATTGGGCGCAATCTTCGAAGGTCGCAGTTCCACGCCCGCCGCTATCAGCTCGCTAATAATTCTCTGCGCCTCGCCCTCGTTCTGAATCGCTTTGGCCGTTAGACGAAAGGCAACTGGCGCGGGCTCATTGTTAGCTCGAGCCAGAGCCGCGGCTTCTGCAAAACCGAACGCATTGGCCCAACGATCAATCAGCCAGGGCGGGTGAGAAGTTTCAATCGCCAACTTCTCGATAGGATCCGAAACGCCCTCAGCCGGATCGTAATCCGGCTCACGAGTCGCCCGGCGCAGGACTGCGTTTGCGAAACTGCCCGCGGACTTCAGACCCGCCGCGCGCACAAGATTTACTGATTCATTTACTGCCGCCGACGGTGGAATACGCGAAAGAAAACGCAGTTGGTAGAGACCCAGCCGCAGGGCCAGTCTAACCGGCAAATCAACGCTCTCCATCCGACGGCTAGCGAAGTGTTCAAGCGCGCGATCGAGCCACAACTGGCGCCTCAGTACGCCCAGTACCAGCTCGTGACAAAGGCCGCGGTCGTCGCCTCGCATCCGTTCATCCATCGTGGCCAGCAATGAAGATGCGTAGGCGCTTTCGTCCTCGACCCGGCGCAGAATCTCAAACGCGGCGCGACGTGCAGGCGAAAGTGGCATTATCTGATGGGTGGTTATCTGGGAGACTAAAGTTATTGCATTGGACATGCCTGGAAGGCGCACAACTGCCAACGACCACCTCGCTCAGCAAAGACCTGTATGATCTTATATTGGCCTGAGAGTTCGCGGCCGTGATAAAGCCACGTGGCATAATTGCGCGCCGTCAAAACGGCGGTGCTGCCAAATACCCGCACACTGACCTGTTCGCGTTTTACGTGCTCTATCTTGAGGTTCCCGGAGGTCACGTCGGCGATGAATTGCGCCTTGTCGTCACCCTCCAGCGGATACGTGAAGAAGAAATCGTCGGCCATGACGCGGTTGAGCGTCTCGCCGTCAGCGCGCATGACCGCTTTGAACCACTCGTCATTCAATTGACGCACGTGCTGTTCGACCTCGATGGTGGCATGGTGGGCCTGATTTGAACTATCCATAGGTACCTCGGTCTGAGAAACGCGGAACACGAGGCTTCTACGCCATTTAGAAGGGCAGAGTCAACCTTAGCACTGTATTGTAACAACTCATTTTTTCGCGGCCCATGTCGTCTAAGCCGACACGATTTGGGATAGAGACCCAGTTTAGTTCAATCATTCTCACTAAGATCGGGAGTGGCATGTTCATTGCCAAGAGTCGCTGCGGAGGTAGGGAACATGAAACTCATAAACGTCAAAAATATTGGAGGGTCACTCCTGGGACTTATGTTGTTGTTCGGTAGTGTAATGATGTCGAGCACAACGGCCCAGGCGCAGTATCCTAATCAGAATCAGAATCAGAATCGCAGGCAGCGCGATTACGAGCGTGCACAGCGCGAGCGCGAGCGGCAGGCTCAGATTGAGCGCGAGCGCCAGGCGCAGCAGAATCGAAATCGTCAGGATCGCAACGGTACATCGAACAACCGCAACAATCCCGGTCGTCGTGGGCGGCTCGGAGACGGCTACCGTAACTACGGCGGGTCTAACGAACTGCGGCAGACAGCGCTCAACGCCGGCTACAATGAAGGCATGAAGGTGGGCCGTAACGACCGAAGAAGTGGTCGATATGATCCTCAGCGTAGCAGCGCCTATCAGAAGGCGACAAAGGATTACAACTCGCGGTACGGTGATCGCTACGCGTACCAGCGGTACTTCCGGGATGCGTTTGAGAATGGTTACTCGGATGGATACTACGGATACTAAGTCAGCGATAGGCTGATTAAAATCTGAAAGCCTCAGAGACAAAGCGGGAGCTGGTTTTCGGCTCCCGCTTTTTTTGTGTACATTCGCCGCACAGTCTCCACTTCGTTTCTTCATGCCGGATCGCGGAATGCGCGCGCTAATAGGAGTTTATTATCCGTACAGAACAACACCAGTGAGGGCTATTTCGGGTATTTGTATGTCCAAAAGAATTCTGATTATCGAAGATGACGATGAAACGCGTGAATTATTGCGCATGGCGCTGGAGCAGCGCGGGTATGAAGTGACGGTGGTTGAGGACGGAGTGCGCGGGTACGACACCGCCCTTTTCCTCAAGCCGGATCTTATTGTGACCGACATTCAAATGCCCGGCGCTGATGGCGTCCATGTAGTTCGCCGCGTGCGCGACACGGCTTCGCTGGAGAAAACACCGATCCTGGTGACCACTGCGTTCGGCACTGGAACCGCGACCTTCTC